>JBDTWM010000046.1:0-19384 GCA_040006675.1 Dermatophilaceae bacterium
GGCCGGTTCACGCAGGCCGGTTCACGCAGGCTGATTCACGCCGCGGCAGGTCACACTGTGGCGTCCGACCATCGGCGGACCACCGAGATGTCGGCCACGAACCGGACCGGCGCGCCGCCGGACCAGCGACGGGCGGCGTCCACCAGGGCGGACTGCACGGCGGCGGCCACCTCGTCGGCCTGCTCGGCCGGGGCGTGCACGAGCAGCTCGTCGTGCAGGCAGAGCACGATCTGGGCGCCCAGGTGCCGGGTGGTGGCGCGGACGGTGGCAGCCCACGCCTTGAACAGCTCGGCGGCGGCACCCTGGACGATCGCGTTGCGGGCGAACCGTCCCCGCGCCGCATCCAGGGCCGGGTCGCTGCCGATCGGGGCGGTCGCGAGGACCATGGCCGTCGGGATGAGCCGGCCGCCGTACGTGCGCAGCGGCTCCCCCCGCGTGCCCGACAGGTACGCCCGGTCGAGGTGTGCCATCGCCACCGGATAGGCCCGCTCCAGGCCGCGCAACGCCTGGCCCGCGACGCCGGAGCGCTGCCCGTACATGGCGGCGAGGACCGCCACCTTGGCCACGGCTCGGTCCACCCCCAGGCGGGCAGCCACCGGCGCGTACAGGTCTTCCGCGTTGCTGGCCTGCGAGAACGCGGCATCCCCGGAGACGACGGCGAGCACGCGGGGCTCGATCTGCCCGAGGTCCGCGCGCACGAACACGTGGCCTTCGTGAGCCGCCACCCCGCCGCGCAGCGCGGCGGGCAGGTTGTGCAGACCCGCTTCCGCGGTCATCCGCCCCCCGGCCCCGTCGCAGGCGGTCCAGCGCCCGCGCAGCCGGTCGTCGGGGCCGATGTGCGTCCCAATCCAGCGCAGTCCGTACGTCGTGGCGATCCGCTCCTCGGCGCGCCACGCGAGCAGGGCCGCCACGACGGGGTGGACCTCGCGGTAAGCCTCCAGGACGTGCTTGCGGGTCGTCGGCACGTCGATCCCCACCGCCCTCAGCAGCTCACGAACCTGGAGAGGGTTGCGCAGGTCGGTGTGCTCGCGCCCTGGGACGTGTCCCAGCACGGCCGCGTCGCGCTCCTCCCGCGGCCCGGACATCGGTGTCACCAGCTCGATCAGCGCCGCGCGGTCGATCGGCAGACCGTCGTGGCGCAGCTCCTCGCAGAGCACCGCGGCGGCGGACTCGGCGTGGATCGTGTCGACCAACCGGGGCCACGTGCGGGCGGCGAGTCCTCGCTGCGCGGCGGCGCACTCACGCAGGGTGTCGGCCCAGCGCAGCAGGCGCGCGTCGGTGGTGGGCCAGGTCCCCGCCGCGGCGTCGGATCGCAGGTGCCCGTCGGACTGTACGGGTGTGAGCGCGTCATCCGCCGCGTGGCGGTCCGCCCCCGCCACCGCGAACAGATCGTCGCGCGGCGGGCCAGGAACGGTGTCGACGGGCAGCCCGTGGGCACCCGCCCAGGCCAGACCCGGCCCAGCGTCCCACCCCCCGAACAGCAGTCGGTGCGCCTCGGCGACGTCCCAGGCGCGGGCCGGGCGGACGCCGGCGTCGACCAGCAGGTGCGCGGCCGTCTCGGCGGCCCACCACACCCAACGGGGCGGGGCTACCGCGTGCCCGGTTCCCCCGTGTCCGACTCCCACGCCTGAGGCCGCCTCGTACCGGGCGGCGAGCTGCACCGCGTCGGGCAGCTCGAGCACCTCCCGCAGGCCGGGCCCGACGATCGCCGCGCGCGCTCGGACCGGGGCCCCCCACGCCTGCGCCGCGTTCGGTCCGACGACGAACGCCGTCAGCGGTCCCGGCGGGGGCCCGACCGGCACCGCGAGCTCAGACTCGGGCCGGCTGGGGCGTCGCCGGACGGCGGCGTCGGATCATGACGTCGGCGAGCTCAACGGCAGCCACGGTGCGCGGATCGTGACTCCCGCACCCTTCGCCAGCGTGGCTTGGATGCTCACGGGCGATCTCGACGCCCACGTCGCGAATCATCGCGTACCGGCCCATGCCCGCTCCTGACCGTGTGGTCGTGCTCACGGCCACGACCCTAGCCGCACCCTGGACATCGTTCACGGCAGCCGGTCACCGACCGGTGACCCGACAGAAGCTCTGATAGTGGTCGGCCGTGTAGTACCAGTCCGGCGGGTCGGTCGGAGGGTCGCCACCGGTGATGATGCGGCGGGTCCCGCGATCCGGCGACCCGGGCGTGGTCACGGTGTACTCGCGGTAGTACCCGTCCGCCTGCGCGGGCAGCAGGCGCTCGGCGTTACGGAAGGTGACGCCGTCGTTGCGCAGGTACGGGAAGGGCCCACCCGAGTGGATCAACGACGCGGTACGGCGGGCCTGCTCGGGCAGCCCCGCCGCGTCACACGTCGGCCAGTCGATGGCGCGAGCGCCGGAGGTGGACCGCGTCGTCGCGCGGGCCCGCGACGACGCAGATGCGGCGGCCTTCGGAGATGCCTTCGCGGAGGCTAGCGAGCGGGACGAAGAGGTCGCCGAGGAGAGCGCGTTCGACGCCTCCGGCGTCCCCCCGTCGGAGCCGAGACCGCGCACCAGCAGCCACGCCGTGACTACGGCCACGACCACCACGACCACCCACGCCACGCGCCTCGTGGCGGGCGACCAGGGCTTCGTGGATCGCCTCGTCGGCGTCATGGCTGAGCCTCCGTCTCCAGACCGCACGCGATGGTCTCGAACGCGTACCCGTGGGCGCGCAACTCGTCGCTGGCACGACGCAGCACATCCCGTACCGAGACCCACGCCGTCGGCGAGCGGCGCACCAACCGATCGACGTCACGCCACACGAGCGCCACACCCGTCGGCGAGGGGAATCGGTCCGGCAGGTCGCGCAGCGTGTCCAACAGGGCGTCGAGGTTGCGGTCTGCGGCACCGGGCAGGCCCAACGAGGCCGCAAGAGCACGCAACGCTGACTGTCGATCCCAGACGTGGGCACCGTCGATCAGGATCACCTCGTATCCGGCAGCGCGCAGGGACCTCGCCAGATCGGTCGCTCGGGCGGGACCTGCCGGGACCACGCCGCGCCCAGTCAGTCCCGGGATGACGTCCTCGACCGAGGGCGGGTCGACGGGAGGCATGCGGTCACTGTAGGCGCCGCATGCGGCCCGCGTAGTGGGACCGAGGTCTCACTGCACGACCAGGGGATCCGACCCACGGCGGGAGTACGATAAACCCCATGAAAGGCCCTAGGCTATTACCGCGCAGGTTCAGTAACGTTTCAGGCGGCTATCAAGGCCCATACAACCCGTGGCTCGATCATATCCATCGCCTCGGCGCTAATTCGTTGAAACTTATGGCAGTGAGTTCGCAGATGCAACGTGACACTGCGCGCGTTTACCGCGACGTCGGCAAAATGTACGGGCAGCCAAAAGTGGTGCTCCGCATGCAGTCGTACTACGCGAAGATCGCCGACGCCAACGTCGCGCTCATGCAGCAGCTGGCGCGTGACTACGTCAAGCCGACGTTCGACCTGTTCTTCACCGAGATCGACGGTCACAAGGTCGAAGTAAAAGAAGAGGTCGTCGACAAGATGCCCTTCTGTAAGCTGATCCACTTTGTGCGGGATGTCGAACGCAACGACCCGACGATCCTTTTGATAGCGCCGCAGTCCGGTCATTATGCGACGCTCCTCCGCCCGACGGTCGAGCGTTTGCTGCCGGAAGCCGAGGTGTACATCACTGATTGGACCAACGCCCGCGATGTCCCGATGGAAGCGGGTGAATTCAATCTTGACACCTATGCCGACTACGTGAGCAAATACATCGAGCTGTTGGGGCCCGAAACCAACCTCTTCGCGATCTGCCAGTCGACCGTGCCGTCCGTCATGGCTGTCTCCCGTCTCGCGGAGGACAATCCTGGGGCGGGCCCCGCGACGTTGACCCTCATGGCCGGTCCCCTCGATCCGGACGCGGGGCCCACCCAGGTCACGAAGTTCGCCAACAAGATGCACCTCCCGTCGTACCTGTTGACGTACGTCACCGAGGCGCCCAACGGGCGCATGGTGTACCCGGGCTACGTGCAGCTGATGTCGTTCATCGCCATGAATCCCAAGAACCACTTCTCCTCACACCGGGATTTGTACAACTACTACATCGCCGACGACACTCACCCGAACCAGGAGCGCATCGAGCGGTTCTACCGCGAATACTTCGCGGTCGCGGACCTCACGGCGGAATTCTACGCGGATACCGTCAAGCGGGCCTTCATGAAGAAGGAACTCGCGAACGGAACCATGATGTACAACGGCAAGCTGGTGCGCCCCGAGCTCATCACGTGCCCGATCATCGGGATCGAAGGCGCCATGGACGACATATCAGGGCCCGGCCAGACGCGGGAATTCCTGAAGAAGTTCACGGGATCGAGCGACATCACGTTCTACGAGCAGGACCGTGCGGGACACTACGGCGTGTTCGCCGGCGGCCACTGGCGGCGCGATATCGCCCCGCGCGTCGTGGGCAAAATCCACGAATCCGCCCACGGCAGGGGCATCGAATACAGCAAGCCGCAGAACGAGACCGTAGCCATCGAGCCGTACCGTCCGGAGGACTGGCCAACGCCGGTGCGCAACGGCAAGAAGACGAAGTTGCCCCGCCCTGATCTCGGGTGGGTGAAGGACCTGGTCGGTCGGTACGCCCCCTGATCAGGGAGCCCCCCGATTGGATCGTCCCGTGAGCGGTGCCCGCCTCCCTCCAGGCCGGGCACCGCTCGCGTGTGCCATGCGTGGTGCGTTTCAGCCCTGGCACGCGGCGGGCGCGGGCGAGTGGACGGGCCCTGGCCACCGGACACATCCAGACCGCTGGAGGAGCCAAGCATAAGGAAAGCTCCTGGTGAGCCGGGTGATGTTGACCATCACTGGACTACCAGGAGCTTTGCTCATCGGGTCGGACCCCTACACGCTCGCGACCATGAGTCACCCCACCCCGCAGGGTGGGAAAAGGCTCATGGTCACCGAATGAGTCCACCAGAGGTGTCCATCCGCGCGGCGGCCACCGATCAGGACGTGATCTGCTTCTTGCTCTCCAGCAACGCCTTCCGCACGTCCTGGGCAGCGTTCTCCAAGCCCGACCGCAGCGTGTCCGTGACTCCAAGGGCGGTCGAGGCCGTCTCGTCGAACTGGTTGCGGGCCTCGTCCCACTTCTTCCGCAACAGTCCCATCAGTGAATGGACTCGGTCGTTCGCCTCCGCGGCAGCCAGGTGTACCTGGACCTCGAGTTCGTCGATCCGACTCTGCCACTGTTCACGCTGGGCGTTGACGAGCTGCTTGTAGAGCTCGGTTTGGCTTTTCTGAACCTTGTCGATCTTGGCTTCTAACGTTCCGATCCGCTCTTCAATGGTCATACCTCCACCATGTCACATATGCTTTTCCATCCGACGCCGACCTGATGCTCTTATCCAATGTCACACGGCGGTGAGCGAGGACCTGTTCCGGTGGCAGTGATGAGGGCGATGGGCCGGTGCGGGTTGCGGCTGCGGCGCTGATGTCGTACGCCAGACCTGGTGCGCTTCAGCCCTGGGTCGGGGTGGGCGCGGCGCCGGGCGGGCCGGGGGGCTGACCACCGCCTCCCGGGGATGACTCGACCGGCGCGGCGCCGTCCCGGGCGACCTTTTCGACGCGGGAGCTCACGAACGTCGTTACGAGGATGGTGACCAGCGCCCCGACGAGGAGGGCGGCGTCCTCGCCGGGGGCCAGGAGACCCTGGGCGTCACCGAGGGTGGCTGCGGCCACCGGAACCCCCAGCTGCGCGCACGTCACGAGCGCGACCGGTAGAGGCTGCCTGGTGAAGGCCAGGACGCCGTGGATGGCGGCAGCCACCAGTCCCAGCGTCACGCCGAGCAGGATCAACGACGGCTGCGCGGCGACGGCTCTCAGGTCCAGTGAGGCGCCGAGCCAGACGAAGAACAGCGGCGCAAAAAACCCTTCCGTCAGCGCGAAGAGCTGCTTCGTCAACCGACGCGGCTCGCCCACCGCCGCGACCGCCAGCCCCGCGCTGAATCCGGCGAGCATCACCGACACCTGCACCGCCTGCGCCACCGCCGACAGCGCGAAGAGGATCGTGAGCGAGGTGCGCAGCTCCAGAGCCAGGCCGCGCTCCTCGGAGACCTCGTGGACGGCGCGGCGGCGCCCGGAGCGTTCGACCCAGCGCAGGAAGAGGTAGACAAGGTAGGCGGCCGAGAGGAGCGTGGCGGCTCCGAGCGCCCGGCTGGGCGCCTGAGCGGGGTCCACGGCCAACGGCAGCAGGACGATGCAGGCGGCGTCGGCCACCGCGATCTGCGCCATCATCGCCACGATCGGCGGCGCGGTGAGGGGGATCCCCGCGAGGGCGGGCATGACGATAGAGGCCGACGACGAGGCGATGAGCACTGCGTAGAGGAGCCCGTGGCCGGTGCCGAAGGCGGCGGCCACGGCCAGGCCCGCGGGCACGGAGAGCGCGCCGATAGCGACCGCGCGCAGCAGCCCGCTGCGCAGTCCGGCCCGCAGACCCTCGGAACGGATCGGCACGTGCGATCCCGCCACGTACATCACCAACGCGAAGCCGATGTCGTCACCGAGGAAGGTGAACGTCGGGTCGTGCGAGTTCAGGACCCGCAGCCCCGTCTCGCCGAGCACGACGCCGACGAGCAGCTCACCGATCACAACCGGCATCCGCAGGTACCGCTGCAAAAACAGCAGCGGCCCGAGGAGCGCGACCGCGCAGACGAGCGTCAGCTGGGCGAGGGTCATAGCTCTCAGATGAGGACGCGGGAACCCAGGACAATGGAGCGCGCCCCGGAGAGACGGACGTACGCGCTGGGGCACGCCGCCCCCGGTGGGGCCGGGTCGGGCGCTGAGGCGTTGGTCTTCCCCATCGTACGGTCCTCGTCGACGGAAATGGTCTCAGCGTGGTCCTGGGCGGGCCGCCGCGACAGATGCCGTGCGGGTGGCGTTCATCTCCCTGTCGGAGGGGTCGCGTCCCTGT
The DNA here is from genome assembly GCA_040006675.1 of Dermatophilaceae bacterium. Lineage (GTDB taxonomy): Bacteria > Actinomycetota > Actinomycetes > Actinomycetales > Dermatophilaceae > Austwickia. Next base: position 6,951 of record JBDTWM010000046.1, read on the forward strand.
CGGGAGTCACGCGCCCTGCCTAGAGGCGCGACGTGGTGGCACCCAACGGTGGCGGCCGTCACTTCAGGCAGGGGCGCACCACGTCGAGGGGGGCCAGCGGCTTCTTCGGCTCCTGCGGGGTCAGCTTGTCGGCGGCTGCGAGACCCGCCCACTTCATGCCGATGAGCAGGTCGACACCCGTGCCCTTGAGGCCCCCGTCGAGCTGCAGCGTCGAGCCCGGGACCGCTTCCTGCACGAGCTTGGCGCCGCGTTCGCCGTCGGGGCCGTAACGCACGGCGGCGATGTCGGTGATCCAGGAGTTCTGCGGGTCGAGGCCGACCTTGCCGGACCGGAAGCCGAGGCCGACCAGGCCTTCGGACGTGGTCTTGCCGACGCCCTCGTAGTACGTGGTGTTGTAGACGTTGACGACGACGTCACCGCGACGCACGAGAGGCCCGTCGGGTGGCGCCAGCTGGGTGAAGTCCTTGCCGAGGACCAGATCGACGGAGGTGCCTTCGCGGTAGTCCTTCACGAGCTTCGCGTCCGGCAGGAGAAGCTTCTGGACCACCAGCGCCTGGTCGAGCCCGCCGGGGCCGAAGCGGACCTCGCCGGCACCGCCGACCGTACGGATGGTGGTGTCGTTGCCGACGGTGCCCACCGTGATGTCACGCAGGGGCAGCTCCCGAGCCACGTTGGCCGCAGCGCCGGTGGGCGCGTCGGCGTTGAGGACGTTGACGGGGAACGTGTTCTGCAGTGGCGCCGTCGCCGTTACCGGCTGGCAGGGCGGAGGCGCGTCCGGGCCGTTGGCGCTGGCCAGCGCGGAAGCCGTCCACACCAACCCGGCCAGGATCAGACCCGGCACCAGCATCAGGGCGATGAACCCCACGAGACTGCGCGACCAAGGGTCCCACCTGGCGTTGCGTACCGAGCCCAACCCACTGCTCCTCATCGCTTCTCACATACTATCGGTTCAGGTCATGCGTTAAATTCCTGCTACACATAGGATTTCATCGAAAGCCGGGCAGGCCAAATCGCTGACCGCTTCGATGCGAGATCGTTGTGACCACGCCCCGCCATCGCCAGGGCCAAAGAGGCCTTCGCGGCCGGGTCCCGTAGCCGGACGGGGACCGGCGCATTCCCCGGTCCTGTTCAGTCGGGGGCGATCTCGCTGACCTGACCGTCCTCGACGTGCCAGCGTCGGGTGAGGCGCACCTCCTCGAGCATGCGCCGATCGTGGGTCACCAACAGGATGGTCCCGTCGAAGGAGTCCAGCGCCTCCTCGAGTTGCTCGATGGCGGGCAGATCGAGGTGGTTCGTCGGCTCGTCGAGCACCAGCAGGTTCACCCCGCGGGCCTGCAGGAGGGCCAGCGCGGCACGAGTCCGTTCGCCCGGGGACAGCGTCACCGCCGGTCGCGCGACATGGTCGCCGACCAGTCCGAACTTCGCCAGCAGGGTCCGCACGTGCGCGTCGGGCCAGTCGGGCAGCTCCTCGGCGAAGACCCGGGCCAAGGTCGCGCCGTTGCCTTGGCCGTCCGGCTTCCCGGTCGACGCGGTCGCGCTGGGTCGGCCCGCCGTGTCGTCGCCGGCGGCGTCGAGCACCTCGCGGGCCTGGTCGATCTCACCGATGACGACCCGCGATCCGAGCGACGTCGCGCCGGAGGTCGGGGCGAGACGGCCGAGGAGCACGGCGAGCAGCGTCGATTTGCCAGCGCCGTTCGGGCCGATGATCGCGACGCGGTCCCGCACGTCCAACTGCAGGTCGAGCGGCCCGAGGGTGAAGTCCCCGCGGCGCACCAGCGCGCCGCCGGCGGTGGCGACCACGTCGCCCGAGCGGGGCGCGGCCGCGATGGAGAACTGCAGCGTCCATTCCTTGCGCGGCTCCTCGACCACCTCGAGCCGCTCGATCATCCGGTCGGTCTGACGCGCCTTGGCGGCCTGCTTCTCGGACGTGGCGACCTGGTGGTGGCGGATGAACTTGTCCTTCTCCTGGCGCTTGGCTGCCCGAGAGTTCGCCGCCCGTGCCCCCTTGTCCATCCAGGCGCGCTGCATCCGGGCGCGGGCCTGCAGGGCGGACGTACGGGCCGCGAACTCCTCGTACGCCTCCCGCGCGTGCCGGCGGGTGATCGAGCGCTCCTCGAGGTAGGTGTCGTACCCGCCCCCGTACGCGGTGACGCGCCGCAGGCTGCGGTCGATCTCGATCACGGCGGTCACGGTCCGGGAGAGGAACTCGCGATCGTGGCTGACCAGCACCACCGGCGTGGACAGGCCCACCACGAACTCTTCGAGCAGGTCGAGTCCCGCGACGTCGAGGTCGTTGGTCGGCTCGTCGAGCAGGTAGGCATCGAAGCGCGACAGCAGCAGCCCGGCGAGCCCGACGCGAGCTGCCTGGCCGCCGGAGAGCGTGGCCGTGGGCCGGTCGAGGTCGACGGCCAGGCCGAGTCGGCCGGCGAGGACGTCCACGCGCTCGTCGAGATCCGCGCCGCCGAGGTGCAGCCACGCCTCCAGCGCCTGGGAGTACGCGTCATCGGCGCCCGGTACCCCGTCGGCGAGGGCTTGGGCTGACGCCTCCATCGCTTGGTGGGCCGCGTCGACGCCCGTGCGACGCGCGAGCTGCGCGCGGATCGTCTCCGGCCCGCGGTCAGGCTCCTGGGCGAGGAAGCCAAGGTGGGCGTCCCGTGGGGACACGTGCACCCGGCCGGAATCCGGCTCTCGCAGGCCCGCGAGGATGCGCAGGAGCGTGGATTTGCCGGCACCGTTGGGACCGACGAGCCCGACGACGTCTCCGGGGGCGACGACGAGGTCGAGGTCCGAGAACAGCTCGCGGTCCGCGTGGCCGGCGCCCACCCCGTCGGCCTGGATGGTCGCGCTCATCCCGCCAGTCTCATCGGGTCCGACCCCTCGTGTCGAACCGGGCTGCGAAAGTGGTTCCGGTCGGCGACGGTTCTACACGCCCAGGACGGCTCGGGCCACGAGGAAGTACACGACCAGGCCGGTCGCGTCGACAATCGTCGTGATGAACGGGGCGCTGACCACGGCGGGATCGACGCCGAGCCGCCCGGCGATCACCGGGACGACGGCACCCACGGTGGTCGCCAGGGTGCACACGGCCACCAGGGAGATGGCCAGCACGGTCGCGATGGCGGGTCCGGCGACGAACCAGGCGGGCAGGAACCCCACGACGCCCAGGACCACCCCCAGACCCAAGCCGGTGAGCAGCTCGCGGCCAACGATCCGCCACAGATCGGCGAAACCCACCTCGTCGGTGGACAGGGCGCGCACCACGGTCGTCACCGTCTGGGAGCCCGCGTTGCCGCCGGTGCCGATCAGCAACGGTACGAAGAGGGCGAGCGCGACCACCTCGGACAGGGTCTGCTCGAAGTAGTGCAAGACGTTGACCGTCAACGTGGCCGCGGCGATGAGCACCAACAGCCACACGATCCGGGAGGTGACGCGGGCGACCAGCGGGGTGCTCAGGTAATGGCTGCGCACGACGAACGTGCCCGCCGAACGAGCAACGTCTTCGGCCTCTTCTTCGGCCAGGATGCGCATCGCGTCATCGACCGTGATGACCCCGACCAGTCGGTCCTCACGGTCCACCACGGGCAGGCCGATCATCCCGTGTTCGCGGATGAGCCGGGCGGCCTTTTCCTGGTCAGCCTCCGCCAGGACAGCGATCGGGCTGCTGGCGATCTCACCGACGATCTGACGGTCGTCGGCCACCAGCAGCCCCCGCAAGGACACGACACCGACCAGGCGCCGGCCCGGCCCCAGGACCGGCACCATATAGATGGTCTCCGCCTCCGCGCCGACCGCGCGCAGGTGCTTCAGCGCCGCCGCGACCGTCATGTCCACCGGCACGCTGGCGACCTCCGGCGTCATCCGCCGACCCGCCGACTCCCGTGGGTAGCCCAGGACGGCCTCGGTCATGTCCCGCTCGTGCGGGTCCAGGCCGTGCAAGAGGCGGATGACGACCGCAGCCGGCAGTTCGTCGACGAGACGGACCCGGTCGTCTGGATCCAGACCCTCGAACAGCTCACGCGTGCGCTCTTCTCGCAAACCCTCAAGCAACTCGGCCGCGCTGTCCGAGTCGAACCGTTCGAACACGGTCAACGCGACGTCCTTGGGCAGTAGGCGGAAGGCGACGGCCCGCTGACCCGGCGGCAGCCGAAGCAGGTGGGTGGCGGTCTGTGGAGCGGTGAGGCTGCGCAGCGCCTCGTCCAACCCCTCAAGGTCGTCCTTGTCCAGGTAACGAGCCAGGTTCATAGCAGCTGCCTCTCCGGCGCCCGGGCCAACGACATCCGCAGCCCATTGTGCCCGGCCAGCGAGCGCGGGCCGCTCGCCGTCACCGCCGATACGGTGACCGGGGCACAGCACGCCGCGACGGCGCAGACCGAAGGTGTTCCGCTGCTCACCCACAACGTGGCCGACTTCGAGATCATCAAGGACCTGGTGGACGTGCGGCGACCCTGACGTGACGCCCAAGGTCCTGCTGGTGCGCGCGACCGAGGCTCGGTGCCCGACGGCCCAGCGCCTCGCAGGGCCCGCTGCATCAGTGCCAGTCGGTCGCCAGCATCGCCTCGAAGCGCCCCGTCCGCTGTTCGTACGAGGTGTGCGGGCACCCCGAGCAGTACTCGCCGTGCGGCGAGGCGTGCCAGGAGCAGCAGGTGGAGCGGTCGAAGAACAGGCGCCGCCCGTCCGCCCCGGTAAGGATCCGGAACGTGCCACCGTCGACCAGCTCAGCCCGTCGCGCCAGGATGTCCTCGCCGAGCGCGCGCATCTCGTCGGCCGGCAGCACCTTGGACAGCTGGCGGCAGGCGGCCGCGAAGGAGGCGGCCATGTTGCCGTGAAGGTCCTCCATCGACAGACCGCTCACCGCGTTCCAGGCCCGCGCGACAGGTTCCAGGTGCTCGTCGACGACGGTGTGCACGAGGGTGCCCAGGTCGCCGTCGGGGAGCGCGCGCACCCGCTCGGCGACGAGGTGATGCGGGCTGCCCGAGCGCACCACCGTCCACACCCTGGGCGCCGTGAGATCGAGGATCAGGCCTTCCGCGGCCCACGCCGCGACGGCCACCCCCGCCACTCGGTGGGCATACCGCTGGAACGCTAGGGACGCGGCCGCCAGATCAGGGTCCATACCGCGGGCGCGGGCGTGCAGGGCGATGGCTTCCGTCGCGGCGCCGCTGCCGGGGTCGGCGAGTACATCGCCCCGGTACACCGCGTCCGCGGGGTCGGCCGCCGCCTCGCGTTCGGCCGCGTCGACCACCCCCGGTCCGGTGCGAAGCACGAACGTGCGCGACCAGGGCGCGATCCGTGCCAACAGCTCCTCGACGCCGTTGACGCCTTCGCGCCCCATCGCTGGCTGGTGACCCATGCGCTGCCCCTTTCGATCGTGTCGCACAGGCTCCGACTCTGCCTCATGGGTGGCATCCCTAACAGGCATGAGGTCTTTCAGGACACGGAGTTCATCCGGCGGGACCCGTGCGCGAAGTCTCATCTGCGTCCAGCTCGTCGGCAGGTTTTCGGACTCGGGTTCAGCGATCTCGCGGCGCCTTCCCAGCCGCCTACGCGGTCCCAGTGGCCACTCGCCGCGATCCTCACCCATACCGCTGCGCGTCAGCTCCGGCCTCTCACCGGATTCCCTCCGGCGCCCTAAGTACGCCTCCGACGCGCCCGACGCTAGCAGACCCCCTCGTCGCCGCGGCAGACTCGGGTGGACGGTCGAAATCGTCCTCGTTTGGGTTTGAGCGCGGAGAGGAAAGCACCATGAGCAACGAGCGGGTGGCACCTGAGACGAAGGGTGTGACGGTAAAGACGCTGGCAACGGTTGACCTCGCCGATGAGATCGAAGGCCTGGAAGGGCGCCAACTTCGCATGCGTATGGTGACCATCGAGCCCGGTGGCGTTTTCGGCCCGATCCACGACCACAAGGGCCGACCGGGGGCGGTTTACATCTTGCAGGGAACGATCACTGACCATCGAAACGGGTACGCCACGGACTATGGACCGGGAGTGGGCTGGCCCGAGGACCGGAATACGACCCACTGGCTCGAGAACAGGGGAGCATGTCCGGCAGTGGAGATCTCGGTCGATATCGTCGAGCAAGAGTGAACGGGGCTGCCACCACCGGAGTGCTCATCTCAAAATCGAGGTTCACCCGTCATGTGCCGTTTCCAGATGCGGAAGAGATGGCTCATCTATAGTGCTGTCGATGCTGCTACAATGACTGCATGGGCGTTTCCATCACGGTCCGCAATGTGCCCGATCACGTCCGGGACGAACTGGCGGGGCGTGCGGCGCGGGCGGGGATGTCCTTGCAGGAGTATTTGCGCCGCATGCTCGTCCAGAGTGCCACCCGTCCGGCGGTCGACGACCTGATCGCTCGTGCTCGCTCGCGCGTGGAGGCCACCGGAGTCCAAGTCAATGCCGAGTCGATCCTCTCTGCTCGCGACGCGGATCGGCGGTGACGCAACGCGTCGTCTGTGACGCCTCCGCGGTGATCGCCGTGCTGCTGGACGGGGGAGCCGATGGCCGCTGGAGCACCGAGGCCCTCACCGGATTCGATCTCGCCGCTCCCAGCCTGCTCGCGTTCGAGGCCGCCAACATCATTCGGCGCCACGAGCTCGCCGGCGTCATCACCGCTGACCAGGCCGCCCAGGCGCATGCCGACCTGCTCGGTCTGGCTGTCGAGGAGTGGCCCTACGACCTGCTGGCGCCCAGAGCGTGGCAGCTTCGCAGGAACCTGACAACGTACGACGCAAGTTACGTCGCGCTCGCTGAGCTCCTCGACACCACACTTGTCACCCTTGACCGTGGCATCGGTCGCGCACCCGGCCTGCGCTGCACGGTCGCCACGCCGTAGGCCCAATCCCCATGGTGCGGATCGTGGAGATGGGTGGCGGTGTTCCGGCGATGCTCAGAGGCGGTTTGCGCTGCTTGGGATCTATCGGTTGATCACCGGTCAAGCCCTTGTTCGCTGCGCTCCGTCGAGACGTTGTCGCAATCTGGCCTGCGACGATGATGGTGCGGATCTGGGTCTCCGTTCGTGCCCACCGAGTCGTGAGCGCAGCAGTCCGTCCGAGGCGTTTTCCCCTCGTCGGCCTTTGCGCGGGCCGTTGTCGGTGCGCAGCACGCGTCGCCGCGCCACGCCTGGATTCCCTCGCGGACGGCGAGCCCCGAGATGACGAGCGCCGCCAGCGGATCGGCCCACGCCCAACCAAACCAGGAGTTCAGCACGAGCCCGACGAGCAACACGGCCGAGAGATAAGCGCACAGCAGTGTCTGCTTCGAGTCGGCGACCGCAGAGGACGACCCGAACTCGCGCCCTGCGCGGCGCTCCGCCCACGACAGGACCGGCATGACGACAAGACTCACGCCAGCCAGCACGATCCCCACCGTCGAGTGCTCGGCTTCGGCGGCCCCGAGAAGCGTTCGGACGGCGCTGATGGCCACGTACGTCGCGAGGGCGAAGAACGAGTAGGCGATGACCCGCAGCGCCACCCGCTCGCGCCGTAGGGGGTCGGGTGCCGCGAACTGCCACGCGACGGCCGCCGCCGAGAGCACCTCGACCGTCGAGTCGAGCCCAAACCCGACGAGCGCGGAGGACGACGCGACGCGCCCGGCGGTGATCGCGACAACGGCCTCGATGACGTTGTAGGCGATCGTCGCGGCGACGATCCACCGGATTCGGCGCGCCAGGACAGCACGGCGGTCGTGGGGACGTGGGCTTCGGCGCGCCGAAGGCGATGTCATGAGCAGGTGCACCCATCCGGGTCGCAGCACGCCGGGTCCACGACGACGACCAGGTGCAGCAGGTCGTCCAACGCTGGCGCGAGGCGCGGGTCGGCCAAGCGGTACCAGGTGCGCCGGCCGTCAGGAATCGACGTGACCAGGCCGCACCCGCGTAGGCAGGCGAGCTGGTTCGACATGACCTGCCGGGACACGCCAAGCGCATCGGCCAGGTCGGAAGGGTGGGCGGGGGCTTCGCGCAGCGCGAGCATGATCCGTGCCCGTGTTTCGTCCGCCAAGGCATGTCCGAGGCGGGCCAGCGCCGCAGTGTGGGTCAGTGTCACCGTTTCGGTCATGGCCGCGACGATACAGGACCGCCTGAATACAGACGACCCTGTATTCCGTCTAGTCGAGGGCCCATGCCCCCGCGGCGGCGTTCCGCGGGGTGTTCTCCTGGTCCCCGCTCAGTGCGGCCCGTTCGTCACCTGGGCTGACGCTCATGCGCTCTTCCCGGAAGCGCGGATCGTCTTGTAGAACTCGCGTCCGATCATCTGGGTGAGGGCGTCACGGAAGTCGGGCTTGTCGAGGAACGCGGCCAGCAGACCGCCGTTGGCGGTCTGCTAGTTCCACGATGCCCTCGTCGTCGTCGCTGGGCAGGCGCGGCAGCAGCACCCGCCCGTACAAGTAGATCCGCTCCATGTCCGGCGACCCGACCGGCACCACGTGGGCCAGGAACGCGTACAACCGGGTGAAGCCGATCCATGAACGGGTCCACCGGGGTGGATGATTGGTCGTGCCGTCGAACATGCCGCCGGCCGAGGTGGCCATTGATACAGCGCTTGTGCGGTCGCTGCTGTGGCAGCAGTTTCCGCACTTGGCTCCGCGGTCGCTGACGGTGCTTGCTCACGGGTGGGACAACGTCCTAATGCGATTGGGAGATGATCTCCTGGTCCGAATGCCCAGGCGGGAAGCGGCGGCGGGACTGGTCGCGCGCGAGCAGCGGTGGCTGCCGCGACTGGCACCGCTGTTGCCGCTGCCGGTTCCGGTCCCGCTGCACCTCGGCCGGCCAGGACCGGAATACCCGTGGCCGTGGACGATCAGCTCGTATCTGCCCGGTGCCGTCGCCGGCGACGCGAAGCTGCTCGACATGGAGCAGGCCGCCCGTGCGCTCGGACTCTTCCTTGCCCGCCTCCATCGACCGGCTCCGCCCGACGCGCCGGTCAACGCGTTGCGCGGCGTGCCGTTGTGTCGGCGTGACGAGGGTTTCTGGGCCAACCTGCGGCTCGCTGACGATGCCATCGACTCCCGGCGTGCCGAGGCGGTCTGGCGAGGCGTGCTGACCGCTGATCCGTGGCAGCACTTGCCGGTGTGGCTGCATGGTGACCTGCACCCGGCGAATCTGCTCGTTGTGAATGCCCGCATCGTTGCCGTCATCGACTTCGGAGACATCACCTCTGGTGATCCTGCGACCGACCTGGCCATCGCGTGGATGCTGCTTGCCCGCCGTGACCGACCGGCCTTCTGGAGCACCTACGCCGCGCACGCCGGCCACGTCGTTGACTCCGCCTTGCAGTCACGAAGCCTCGGATGGGCGCTCGCGTTGGGCCTGGTGTTCATCTCCCATTCCAACGACAACCCGATGATGAGAGAGATCGGTCTGCGCACCGTGGCCGCAGTCCTCGAGTAGACGGTCTGGCAACCCGGCCCCCGGATCGTGCTCGAGTGGTCGTTCCGCTTGCCGGGCACGAACGACGCCGCCCGTGCGGCCGGTCGGTATGGGATGAGCGGTCGATGGCTGGCGAGCACCGGCGAAGCCTGGACCACGTCGAGGTGGCCACCACCTCGCGGGTCGGCTGGGTGACCCGGCTCTCCGGGACGCTTTCCCGCCGCCGTTGGCTAGGTCCGGCGCCACGCCCGATGTGGACTTCGCCCGAGCGGCACCGCGTCTGCGCTCGCGCCGAAGGTCCCACAGGTACTGGTCGAAGTCGACCTCCATCGTGTGCCGCGGCGAGGCGTAGAACCGTCGACGGTTGCGCTCGTGGTCGGCGGCCATCCGACGGCGCACCTCATCGGGCGGGGGCGGGAGGTAGCGGCCCGCGAGCGTCTCGGCGATCCAAGCCCCTTGCGCCTCGGCGAGCGGCATGACGGCCCCGACCGGCTGGAGCAGACCGATGAAGTACAGGCCGGGAAGGTCGGGGTGGACGGTGCGCTTCCACAGCGGCAAGTCGTTGTCACGCGCCTCGATGAGGGCGGGGTCCAGGAAGGGGAAGGAGACCTGGTAGCCGGTGGCCCAGACAATCAGATCGGCCGGCACGCTCGAGCCGTCGACGAAGATGACCCGGTCCCCGTCGAGGCGCTCGATGGCCGGCTTCGGGGTGACGGCGCCCGAACGCAGGGCCTCACGGATGCCCTCAGACTGCACCGGGTGTGACTGTCCCGGCTTGTGCGCCGGCTGGGGCAGGCCAAGCCTGGCCACGTTGCCCGATGCCAGGGCGCCGAAGCGGAGTCTCAAGCTGACTGCCCACCACGGGACCCACCCGGGCAGTGCGATCTGGTCGGAGGCCTTGCCGAGCAGGAACTTGCGCAGGACCCACTGGCCACGTCGCTGCGACAGCGTCGCCGACCGGGCGACCCGGCCCGCCTCGACCGAGATGTCGAGCGCGGAGTTGCCCGAGCCGACGACGACGACGTCACGGTCGCGAAGCTGCTCGGCCGAGCGGTAGCTATGGGCGTGGATCTGGTCGCCGTCGAACGTGCCCGGGTAGGCCGGCGCGGGCCAGCGCGCGTCCCAGTGGTGGCCGTTCGCGACGAGGACCGCGTCGTAGCTGCGCGTCTGCGCACCGTCTGGCCCCTCGATACAGGCCGCCCAGGCGCCGTCTTCCCGCTGCGACACGTCGACCACCTTGGTGTTGAAGGTGATTCGGTCAGGCAGGGCGAAGTGGTCGATGTAGGCCTCGAAGTAGGCCGCGACCTGATCATGGCGTGCGTAGGGCGGGTAGCTCGCCGGCATCGGGAAGTCCGAGAAGGACATCCGCGGGCACGAGGTGTTGATCTCGAGTGTCGCGTAGCAGGCCGATTGGCCGTTGGGGTTGTCGTAGACCCAGTTCCCGCCGGCCACCGTCCCCTGCTCGAACCAGTCGAAGGGGACTCCGGCGGCCGCGAGGGCCTTGGCGGCGGCGATCCCCGAGGAGCCGGCCCCGATGACACAGGCTCGCGGAAGGGACTGGTCGACGGGGATCGGGCCGGTGACGGCGGGCGCGCGGTGGCGCTGCTTGACGAGGTAGCGCATGCGCGTGATCCTCCATTATCGTCGGCGCCCGTTTGCCAGGCGGCGTGTTCTCACTCGGTTGGGGCGACATCCGACCCGCGGTGCCCATACCACCGTCGACCGCCAACACTTGCGGGCGTCGGTGCCCTTCACGGCGTTCGATGGTCGATGGGTGCGGTGTCTATCACGCCCCCTGGTCGCCGGCCTCCAGCGGCGTGCGCCCCGAGGTCCCGACGAGCTGCTCACGGTACTGCGCCCCCGCGAGACGTTTCGCCTCGCCGCGCGCCGCCTCGACCCGCGCGGGGATGTCCAGACGGGCCGTGGGCTCCTCGTTGCCCGGGGTGGCGACGAACTTCTCGATGGCCGCCAGGCCCGCGTCGGCCCGGGAGCTCGCCGCCGCTGCCTTGGCATCCAACCGCTCCGCGTACCACGGGGAGGTGAGGACGGACTCCCGGGTGAACTGCTCGCGGAACTCCGGTGAGGCCAGGGTCCAGCCCTCGACAGTGACTCCGTCGGCCATGATCTCGAGCAGGGCCCGCAGCGGCGGGACCGCCAGGGCGATCGTCCCGTCGCGGACGTAAGCGCGGGCGACGCGCTCGTGCGTCGCGACGATGGTCGCCACGGACAGCGCGAAGACGGCAGGGGCCTGCAGCTCGGGGCGCAACATCTCCGGGGTGAAGACGACCTCCGGGTGCAGGAAGATCCGCCCGAAGTACTTCCGGGCCAGGCGCTCGGTCATCCGGTACCCCAGCCGGCTGGCCGGCACGAGCCGTCCCTCGTACTCGACGTCGTCGATCTTCTCCAGAGCCCCCTCGGCGATGAGGCTGCGAGCGTCCCGCTCCTGGGTGGACATCCGCGAGAAGAGCTCGGGTACGAGCAGGGAGAAGTCGTGGTCGACCCGCACGTTCGGGCCGACGTACCCGGCCGAAGAGAGCCAGCCGTCGTGGCCGGTGAGCACGTAGGACAGCAGAGCCGCGTTGAGGTCGATGACGGCGGGCATCGCGTTGAAGGGGCCCTTGGTCAGCGCGCCCTCGGAGCCGGCGCCGGTCGTGGACGGAGACTTACCGGTCATCGAGGAGATGAACTCCATGAACAGCTCGGGCACCTCCATGTAGTGCAGCGGGCCATAGGCGCACAGCGGCGGCACGGGGCCGTCGGGCGGGTTGTTGCGTCGCCCGGCCGCGACGACGTCCACCGGCAGGCGCAGCGGCGCCGAGGACGGCAGCCGCCGGACCAGGCGTGCGGACACCTCGGCGACCGCGGTAGCCGCGGCGTTCGTGCGGTCGGGCCGCCGCTGGAGGTAGCGGGGGTTCTTCGAGGGTGCGCCGTCGACGAGCCGCGGGTTGGCCGAGCTGACGACGTAGTCCGGGCCCTCGCCCGGCGCGCCGTCCGCAAAGGCCTCGAGCAGCCGGGCCATCGGCTCGCTGAAGGCGCTGAACGCGACGGGGTCGTCACGCATCGC
>JBDTWM010000047.1:0-19272 GCA_040006675.1 Dermatophilaceae bacterium
ACGTCCAGACGACGTTAGCCGTTGAATCAGGAGACGACACCCGCGACCCAGGCCCGACCCTCGCGACGGTCGGCACCACTGATCACGAAGTGTCGCTGCCGTACTACCGCACTTCGACGACGCCGTGGGCGCCGCGCTCGGCGTCGACCATCACGTGCGACACCATGGGGTAACGCCCCGGCTCGGGGAACACGGCCTCCACGAATCCGCCCTGCGCGACCTGCAGGCCGAGCGCCTGCGCGCCCCCCGCGGAACTGCCTGCGCCGGGGTTGCCTGAGGCTCCCGGGCCCAGCGCGCTACGCCCGCGATAGAGCGTGTAGGCGCCTTCCACGTACATCGTGTCGAACTGGCCGCCGACGATGTGGAACGAGTCGGCTCGGTTGGGCCCGGCGTCCAGCACCCAGAAGCGCACCCGCTCGCCGACCTTCGCGGGCAGCGGGAAGTGGTCGTACTGGTTGGCGACCCCGTTGAAGACGACCGCGTCCGGGCGCTCGGCGGCCACCTTGTCGGCGTTCACCGGATCGCCCTGGGCGCCGAGGTAGACCTCGGACTGCACCAACACGTACGAGCGGTCCACCGCGGGCAGATCTGGCGGCTCGATGATCACCGCTCCGTGCATGCCTGCCGCGATGTGGCTGGACATCGGCATGGTGGAGCAGTGGTACATCCAGATGCCCGCCCGCCCGGCCGTGAACCGGTAGACCAGCGACGCGCCCGGCGGGATCGTGCGCATCGGCACCTCCGGTGACACCTCGCCGGCGTGGAAGTCGATGCTGTGCCCCATCGAGCCCTTGTTGACCAGGGTGACCTCGAAGACGTCCCCGACCCGTCCGTGCAGCGTCGGCCCGGGCACGGTGCCGTTGTACGTCCATCGGGTCTGGCGCACCCCCGGAGCGACCTCGACGTCGACTTCTTCGACGGTGAACGTCACCCGATGGGTCGTCTCGGCGCTCAATGGGGGCAGCAAGGCGTCGTACGGAGTGAAGCCGCTGCTCGGCTCACGGGCGAAGTCCAGGTCCGCGGCCGCGCCGCGATCCGTGCCAGCGGGATTGCCGGTGCTCCCCGCGCCGGGTCCGGCGGCCTCACTTGCCCCGGCGTGACCAGCGCCGGTCGCGACAACCGTGAAGACCATACCCAACTGCCGATGTCCGACCACCGAGCACCAGCCGTCGACGTCCGCGGTGATCACGCCCGCGTCCACGATCCCCGAGGCGCCCGGCGCCAGCCGCCCCGACGTCGCGCCCGAGGCCAGGACCAGGTCGTGCACCGTGGTGGGGTCGGTGTTGACCAGCTCGATGCGCAGGCTGTCCCCGGTCGGCACCTCGATCCGGTCCGGCACGAAGCGCATGTCGCGCGCCTCGACGCGCACGGTGGTGACGTGTCCCGTGGCCGGCGCCGCCCCCGCCGCGCCCCCGCCGGGTCCCGCAGCCGCCACACCCGTGCTCGACAGGCCGGCGGCGACGGGATCCAGGCCGACGCCGACGCTGACGGCGAGCGCCACGACCGCCAGCCCGGCCACGGCTTGGCTGAGCGCCCGCGCCCGGATGACGGGATCGGGGTCCTCCATGGGCACCTCCTGCCCGGTGCGACGGACCCGCAGGGAGGCGCGGATGGACAGGGCGAGCAGCGGTAGGGCGCTGGCGAGCGCCACCAGCACGAGGCTGGAGACCACGACCCGGACGAGACTCGGCACGGGGGCAACGCACACGACAAGCCCGGCGTTGACGACGGCGACCCGGGCGCCGGCCGCGGCGTCCACCTTCGCGGTCGCCGAGCGCGCGGCGTTCGGTCCGCCGCCGAGCACCATGGGGATCAGGAACGACAGCGCGCCGAGCAGCAGCTGCGCGGCGAACCCGACGGTGGCCAGGGCGGCGAGCGTGTCGTAGGCGACCTCGACGTACGCCCACCCTTGCGGTCGGGTCGCGGCCTGCCCCAGGGTCACGATGAGCCAGGCGAGCAGCACCGGCAGCCACAGGAGGGCGGCGGCCACCGACAGCCCCGCGAAGCTGCGCGGCGGCCGTTGCCGGGCGGCGACGACCAGACCGCGGGCGATCATCGCCCAGCCCGCGAGGTAGCCCAACACCCCGGCGCCGGCCAGCGCCGGCCAGCCCACTAGCGCGCCGCCGACCGCCACGATCACCCCGGCGCACAGCAGCGGCAGCGCCCGGCGGGCATCGACCTCGGCGCGCTCGGCCATCCGGGTGCGCAGCATCGTCGGCCAGAACGTCACGAGGGTGCCGGCAGCGGTGAGCCCCACCCAGCCGAGCAGGTTGGTCAGGGAGTGCGCCACGAGGACCCGCCCGGCCCAGTCGCCGGTCGGCCCGGCCGCCAGCCAGACGCCGAAGCCGACCCCGAAGGGCAGGAACGCCGCCGACGCGACGTAATAATGTACGAGGCCCCGGAACCGGCTCGGCAGGGCACGTCGCAGGGCCTGCACCAGCACGACCGCGTGCCAGACCACCGCGAGACCCACTGCGATGGCGCCGAACAGAACGGCCCACCAGGCGATGGCCCACCACGTCCCGGCCACGATGCCGGTCGCGACAACGGTGACGCCGATCGCCAAGGTGAGCAGCCGCAGGTCGGCGGCGCGACGAGAGGCGGGCGCCGCGCTGCGCAGCAGCGACGCGGTGAAGTGCTCGCTCCACACCATCACCGCGTGGGTGAGGGCGCCGAGGAGCAGCAGGTGCACCAGAAGCCAGCGCGACTGCGGCACGAACGGGTGCACAAGCGCCACCACAACCGCTGCGACCAGCCAGACCGCGCTGGGCAGGTCGCGCAGGGGCCACAGCCCTCGAACGTTCACGGCGTCACCTCGCGCTCAGCCGCGGGGACCTGTCGCGGCGTGCGGGGTGGGTGGGAGCCGCCCCCGGCGACGCGCCACACTGTCAGCCCCAGGAAGAGCAGGATGGCCGTGACGTTGAGCGCCGCGCCCACCTGCCAAGGCAGACGCACCCCGAGCCCGTCGCCGACGCCGAGGCGCAGCAGCAAACCTAGGTGCAGGACGGCCGGGGGCAGCCACAGCGCCGGATGGTAGGGCAGCGGTCGGCCGATCACTGCCGGCACGATGATCGGCGCGTGCGCGAACACCATCGACATCGCGAAACCGAGGAAGACGGCGTGGATCACGGCGTCATAGGCTGCCGGGTCGTTGCCTGCCGCCGTCCCGACGGCGCCGAAGCGGACCAGCATCAGGGCTGCGACGATGAGCCAGGCGTACCCGGCGAGGATCCCGGCGGCGCTGAATCGCGGCAGGCCGCGGGTACGAATGGTGCGGCGGGCGATGTCGTGCGCCGCCAGCCAGGCGACGCACCCGAGGAGGACCAGGCCGAGAGACACCGCGCCCGCCGTCGGGGCGAGCATCGCGAGCGTGCCACAGGCGAGCATCGCGGCGGTCATGAGCAGCAGATCCCGGCGGGCGGTGCGCGGCATCGCGATCGCCGCCAGCTCCACCCGCTCGGCCGCGATCGTGAGGACCACGAAGATGATGAGCCACGTGATGACGGACCCGGCGCCCGTCCTCGGCCACAGCACCGCCGCGCAGACCGCCGCGAGCGCGCCGACGCCTTCGGCCAGCACCACGGCGTCCGCATTGCGGCGCCACAAGGCGGCGTAGAGCAGGACGAACACCAGGGTCCCGGTGACGAGAACCGACCACGCCAGCGTGGGGGGCGCCGGGGTCACCAGCGTCAGGCCCCCGATGCCGAGCAGCAACGGGGCGGCGTACCCCCAGGCGGCACGCAAAGCGACCGCGCGCTCCAGGGCGATGACGCACCCGAGGAAGCCCAGCACCATGACCGGGCCGTGCACGTCGGGCGCCCGCTCCCAGGTCCCCGCCGGGATGCCGGCCAGGATCAGCGCGGCGTCCAGGCCGATCAGCAGGCAGGCACCTGCCGGCACAAGGACGAGGGAGCGGGCGCTCTTCATCGGTTCAGTTCACATCACTTCATGGGTCACATCATGGTCGCGCGAGCGGCGGTGCGGATCACACGCCAGCCTTCTCGCGCTCGTCAGCGCCCGGTTCCTCCGTGGACACCGAGCCCTGCTCCAGGGTTCGACCGGTCTTCTTGATCGATTGCCCAGTCAGCAAGCCGACCATGAACACTCCGATCGCGAGCGCGCCCAGCCCGAAGATCACGTCGCCCGGCACCCGCATCCACCGGAAGAACGTGAGCAGCGGGGTGTAGAGGAAGTCGGAGCTCCGGGCGTACCACAGACCATCCGACAGCGAGGCCCACGCCTGCGCCAGCCCCATCGGCAGGAGGCTGAGCAGTGCCATCGCGAGCAGGCCGCCGTTGAGTAGCCAGAAGCCCCACTTGATCGGCGCCTCGTTCCACTCCTTTCCTGGCATGAGGGAGCGGATGCAGAACAGCATCAGGCCGATGCCGAGCATCCCGTAGACACCGAACAGCGCGGTGTGTGCGTGCAGCGGCGTGAGGTTGAGCCCCTGGACGTAGAACAGCGAGATCGGCGGGTTGATCAGGAATCCGAAGACTCCGGCGCCCAGCATGTTCCAGAACGACACCGATATGAAGAAGTAGATCGCCCACTTGTAGCCCGCCACCCAGTGACGGACCTCCAACACGCGCAGGTGCCGGAACGCCTCGAAGCCCATCAGCGCCAGCGGCACGACCTCCAGCGCGGAGAACGTGG
This sequence comes from Dermatophilaceae bacterium, assembly GCA_040006675.1. Lineage (GTDB taxonomy): Bacteria > Actinomycetota > Actinomycetes > Actinomycetales > Dermatophilaceae > Austwickia. The sequence goes on from JBDTWM010000047.1 coordinate 4,654, forward strand.
CGCCAAGCGCCATGACGCCCTCCGGGGCGCCGGAGAAGTACAGGTGGTGCATCGTGCCCAGGATGCCGCCGAGCAGGAAGATCGTGGTGGCGGCCAGGGTCGCCGTGGTCGCGGTGGCCGTCCGGATCAGGCCGAGACGGCTGAACAGGAAGGCGATGACGACCGTGGCGAAGACCTCGAAGAATCCCTCCACCCACAGGTGCACGACCCACCAGCGCCAGTACTCGGCGATGGACAGGTGAGTGCCCTGGTTGGCGCCGAACGCAGCGCCGAAAAAGCCGGCGATCGCCAGGCAGCTGACGAGCAGCATCCCGATCAGCGACCGCTGGCTGCCCGACGCCAGCGGCGCATCGATGGTCGGTTCGGCGCGTCCGCCGCGGGCCCGCTTCAGCGCGGGCCACATCGCCCTCGTCATGAGGTAGAACCACAGGAGCAGGCCGATGAACAGCCCGATCTGCCAGGTGCGGGCCATATCGATGTACTCCCAGCCGGTGGTGCCGAGCCAGAACGACAGGGTCGTGCCATAGCCCAACTCGCCACGGATGCTCAGCCACTGGCCGATCAACGAACCAGCCACGACGACGATCAGCGCGCCGAAGAGCACGTTGACGCCCAGCCGCTGGAACTTCGGCTCTCTGCCGCCGACCGCGGGAGCCACGTACAGGCCGGTCGCGAGCCACGCGGTCGCGATCCAGAAGATGCCGAGCTGGGTGTGCCAGGTCCGCGCCACCGCGTACGGCAGGACCTCGTCGATCGGGATGCCGTAAAGGCCGCCGCCCTCGACGCCGTAATGCCCGACGATGATTCCCATCGTGATCTGCAGGACGAACAGCGCCCCGACGACGAAGAAGTACTTCAGGGTGGCCTTTTGCGAGGGTGTCGACTCGTAGCCCAGGAGCGGGTCCTGCTCCGGCACACGGGAGGGGTCACCGTCCTCGTCGTTCTGAGAGGTGTGGTAATAAACCATGCCCGCGATGCCGCCGAGCAGCAGGATGAAACTGATGAGACTCCACAGGACGTTGGCCGGGGTGGGCACGTTGTCGATGAGTGGCTCGTGCGGCCAGTTCTGCGTGTAGGAGATGTTCGAGTCCGGTCGGTCCGTGGAAGCCGCCCACGCGGTCCACCAGAAGAAGTCGGCCATCGTCTTGGCCGCCTGCTCGTCAGTGATGGCGCCGCGCGGGATCGCGTAGCGCTCGTTGCCGTCGCGGAAGAGATCGGCGTAGTACTGCTGGTTGGCCTTGTACGTGGCCACGCGGTCCGGGCTCAGCGTGATCGTGCCGCTGGCCGGGTCGTAGGTGTTGGTGCGAAGGGTCTCCTTGAGGCGAGCCTTGAGGGCACCTTGTTGCTCGGGGGACAGCCGATCGTAGGATGCGGCGCCGAGCTGGGTGGCCCATCCATCGAGGAGCGTCGTGGCCTCGCGGTGCAGCCAATCGGCGGTCCAGTCGGGTGCGACATAGGCGCCATGTCCCCAGACGGTCCCGATCTGCTGCCCGCCGATCGACTGCCAGATCTTCTGGCCTTCGACGATGTCGTCCTGAGTCATCACGGTCTGCCCGGAGACGGCGACCACCTGATTCGGCAAGGGAGGCTTTTCTTGGTTGATCTTCAAGCCCATCCACAGCAGCACTCCGAACGAGCCGACGACGACCATGATGAGCGCCACCCACCACCGGCGGTCGCGCCGGAGGATCCTCGTCCTGTCGCCGGGTGGGGCGGCCGCGTGGGTGGTCGTATCCGTGGGTTGTGCGGCTCCCATGGTTTCTCCCTTGATGTCTAATTCTATGTGGCTGTGTATAAAATGCCGCATGGCCGTCGCGGACGCAAGTAGCAGGTGCTGGCTCCACGTGGCAGTTGCCGGGACGAGAGACATCCTGTCGTCTTCGAGTGCAGGATTGGGCCATGAGGCCGGACACTGGTGAGGCACGCGCGGACCGGCCCGGGTCGGCCCGCTCCGTCGGCACTCGAGCCGCCATCCTGGACTACCTCCGTAGCGCGCGCGAACCCGTCGGCGTGGCACGCATCTGCGACGCCTTCGGGCTCAATCACACGGGCGTACGTCGCCACCTTGCCAACTTGCGCGACGCGGGTCTGGTGACGCAGCACGTCGCTGCGCCGTCCGGTCGGGGGCGACCCACTCTGGAGTTCGAGGCAACGCCCGCGGCGGACGAACCCGCGCTCGAGGACTCTCAGCGCGATCTGATCCGCCTCCTGCTGGAAATGGTGACGACAGGCGAAGATGCCCGAGTCGTGGGCCGGCGGGCCGGGGAGCGACTGGTCGCCGGGGTCGACCCAAGCCAGGCAGCGCACCCGTCGAGCCCCGGCGACGCTCTCCGGGCTGTGCAGGAGGCCGCGCGCCGGATGGGATTCGAGCCATCGCTGCAGGTCGGGTCGGACGGCGCCGAGGAGGTCTTGCTGCGACACTGCCCGTTCTCGGACGGTGCCACGCTGGCGCCCCAGGTGGTCTGCGAGCTGCACTTGGGCATGACCGAGGGAATGGCCCGCGCGATGGGCTCGGCGGCGCAACTGTCGTTCGTGTTCGCGGATCCGCACGCGGCGGGTTGCCGGCTGGTCGCTCGCTGAACCGCCACACGTGCGCCTCGTTCCGACCCGGGGTGGACGTTTCGACCCGGGGTGAAAAAGGGTCAGCCCCCTCCTGCCGAGCGGTCACGGGTGCGGCCAGGTCAGGCACCCGCCGCCGCGGTGGACGATGCCGACGAGCTGCCCTGCGGCGCCGCGCCTGTGCATGGCCCGTTCGCGGCGTCGCGGACCGTGATGCTCGTCGCCGTGATCGCCCCGGTCGCGTCGGCGGCGCCGAACACGCTCACGCAGCGCCCGACGGTCAAGCCGGAGGCGGAGGCGCTGACGAGTTGTGTGTATGTCGTCGACGACGTCGTGTCGACCGTCTGCGGCGGCCCGGTCGTGATGGCCGGGCTCGGGGCGGGCGACGCGGGCGAGGCGGTCGACGAGCCGGACTGGACCAGACGGCTCCGTGACACGGGCGCCACCGTCAACGTCCGTCCGGACACTGTCAGCACGGTGCCGGTGAGTCCTCCTCGCCCGATGCCTCCGCCGCCCGACCCGCCGCGCGACTCATCGGTCGGCCGGGAGGTCCGCGTGCCGCCACCCCGTCCGGTTCCTTGACCGACCTGACCGCCGCCGAGCCGACTTCCCGCGAAGGGGCTCATCGACGCGGTGCAGGAGCCGTTCACCGGCTGGCTGATCTCGATCGAACCGGCGGTGACGGTCGCGGTGGACGGCGAAGCCGACGAGCCCGATCCCGACGAAGCGAAGCCCCCCGAACCCGAGCTCGTGGTGCTGATGGCGCGCACGGCCACGCACGATCCGACAGTGACGGCCGACGACGCCGCCGCCTGGACCGCGCGGATCGTGGTGCCGCCTCCGAAGGTGACCGCTGTCTGCTGGTTGTTGGCCTGGACCTGCAGCGTCGACCCCTGTACGGCGATGATCACGCCGGTCATGCTCGGGATGCGGCCCGGGCCGCGTGGGCGCTGACCGCCCTGCCCCGATGTGGCGGCCGACGGGGCGCCGGGGCCCGTGATGTCCCCCCCGCACGCTGCCAGGAGGGGCACCACCACAAGCCCCGCGCCGAGTAGGGCGGCCAGCCTCACGCTCAGATGGCGCCTCCTCCGTGCCAGAACGCGGCGGCTCTCGTCGCCGTCGCTGCCGCTCTTGTCGCCCGCCACGCCGGACCGGACCAGGTCGCCTGGGTCGCGCGCCGCGTTGCCAGACATCAATCCGCTCCTCAGGGCGTCGATCGGGGCGAGCCGGGCTGCCCCCCAACGATGATCAGCTCCTATGGCGCTCCCCGCCGCGATCCGGCGGCGGCTGGCCCGGACGAGCCGGAGACGTGCACCGCGGAGCGACGCAGCCACCTGCCCTTCGAAGCCAGGGGTTGATAGTAGTGTCGTCCCTCGGGGTAAGACGAACCGCTCTCGGTGTGCGCGCGGTATCTGTCTGTTCGCCGTGAGAGCGCCAAAGAAGGGTCGCGCCCACCGCTGGGATGCGCACCTCATGGCATTCGCACAGCCGCGACAGCGCCGTCTTGAGCCAAGGTTGTCTCCTGACCACGGGGGTCATGCGGAGGCAGAACTCGTGGAACGGGGGGACGTGGACCGAGGGGCGAGGGGGCAGCTGCGGCGCCGGGCGGCCAAGACGGGCCGACGCGAGGCTGTCGGAGGTCTCGCGGCGGCCGTCGCCGGCGTGGGCCTGATCGCGGTGCTGGAGCACGGCCCGGCCGTCGCTATCGTGCCCACGGTCGCACAGCCCTCGGCGACAGCCGCCATCACGGCCGCAATGCCGACTACCACATCGACGGTGGCGCCCACCTCGTCCGCGACGGCCCTGGCTGCGGTGAGTGCGTCGACCCCGCTCGCGATCACCGGGGCCCGCCAAGCGGCGGCCACCGCGGCAGCTTCGTACGCCTCGTCCCACGGCTGGACGACCGGCATCGCGATCGTCGACCTGCAGACCGGGGCGACGACGACGGCGGGCGACCCGAACGCGCTGTTCCCCGCAGAATCGACGGTCAAGGTTCTGCTCGCAGCCCGTATCCTCACCGACGGCGAGATGACCGGCGACGTCGCCGCCGCGGCGCACGAGATGATCGTAGCCTCCGACGATGCGAGCGCCGACGTCCTGTACGACATGGGCGGTGGGGACGGTGCCGTCGCGTGGACCGAATCCCACTACGGGATCCCGGGGCTCGGCGACGGCCCGGCGAACGGCGCAGGGGAGTGGGGCAGCACCCAGGTGACAGCCCTCGGGATGGCCCGCTTCCTCGCGGCCGCCGACGACGACCCGGTCGCGGGACCGTGGCTGAACTCGACGATGGCCCAGATGCAGCCGACGGCGGCGGACGGGACCAATCAGCTGTTCGGCATCGCGGCGGCGGCGCCCGGGTCGGCGGTCAAGCAGGGTTGGGGCGGCGACGTGCCCGGAATGAACGCCGAGACGACTCCGAGCATCGGGTACGTCGACGGGCGCTACGCGATCGCCATCTACACCCTGCACACCCCGACGGTGTCGCAGAGCGCGTCCGCCGCGATCGTGACCACTCAGGCGCAGCTTCTGCTGCCCGGCGGCCACGTGCCCGACCTCTGACGGCCGTCAGCGCGGCCGGGCTGACGGCCGTCGCCGGCCCGGCTCGGGGCGAGCTGTCCCCGTCACCGACCCCGGACGACGATCGTCGGAACCTTCGACAGCTGGGCCAGCTTGCGACTCGTCGAGCCCAGCAGGAGACCCGCGAACCCGCCTCGTCCACGGCTACCGACGACGACCAGCGAGGAGGTCTCTGTCGCCGCGGTCAAGGCGTCGATGGGTCGATCGGAGGAGACGACCGGCTCGATCGTCACGCCGTCGGTCCCGCCCAGCTTGCTGAGCGCCTCGTCGATGTCCTGTCGGCCTTCCTCCAGCAGCTCCTCCTCGGTGAGGGTGAGCGCGAGGATGCTGGTCATGCGCATATAGGCAGCCACGTCGACGGCGTGCACGGCCCTCACCGGCACCCCGAGGGAGCGCGCGCTGTCGATGGCGAAGGAGAGCGCGCGCATCGAGTCGTCCCCGATGTCGACACCCACGGCGATGTCACTCAGGTGCGGGGGCTTGGCCTCGTCGGGCACGATCGCCACCGGGCCCGTCGCGTAGGTGACCACGTCGTCCGAGGTCGATCCGAGAAGCATGCCGGCCATCGCGCCGACGCCGCGCGTGCCCACCACGACGAGCGAGGCGTCCTTGGACGCTTCGACCAGCGTGTGGGAGGCCGTCCCGGTGATCGCCACGGCGACGACATCAAGCTCAGGGTGCTTGTCCAGGAGGCGCTCCCGCTCGGTGTCCAGGTGCTCCTGGGCCACCTTGCGTAGGCCGTCGTCATAGGTCGCCGAGTCACGGCGCGCGACGCGGGAGGGGAAGGGCCGGACGGTTCCGACCAGGGTCAGACCTTTCCCGGTGCCCCAGGCCCAGGCGGCGGCCCATTCGACAGCAGCGCTCGCGGGACGCGATCCGTCGGAACCCACAACGACGCGATCGGCGCTCTGTAGGGCTGTGCTCATCGTCCCTCCCGGGATGTTGGTGCAGGTCGACAACCCTGCGTGTCAGGTCAGCTTACGACGCTTAACCCGACCGAAGGGTCACTTAATCGTCAGATCGTCGGGACCTCCCGGGGCGGCAACGTCACGACGCCCCTCCACTGATGTCCGGGATGCCCGGCTCCTTTCACGGTCCCCGAGACCACGTTCGCGGCCCTCGAGGCGGTTGCTCGCGCGCTGAGGGGGGCGACGTCGCGCGGCAGCCGGACGCGAACGTCGTCGTCGTCGTCGTCGTCGAGGAAACACTCGCCTGCCTCTGGACTCATCCGTATCCCCATGCGCATCGGCCGCCGCGACAGCGCCGGGCGCCCGACCGACGGTGCAAGGCGCTACCGTCAAGGCAGTCTGTCTGGGGTTTCGGAAGAAGTGAGGTGGGCCGTGCGCGAGTCGTCCGTTCCGGGGTCCGGGTCCGAGTCGTCGCAGCTGCGGGGTGGGCCATCGGCTCTGGAGGGAGGCGGCGCGGCCGACGGGTTGGTGCTCGCGGTCGACATCGGGGGTACGAAGATCGCCGCTGGGCTCGTCGACGGACGCGGATGCGTCAGCGGGCGTTCTACGGTGACGACTCCAGCGGAGGGCGCGCAGGCGGTGCTCGCGGCGGCCATCGAGCTGGGCCGTTCCGTCTGCGACGCGGCCGGGGTTTCGCCCGTCGCCGTGGGCGTCGGGTCGGTGGGGGTGATCGACGCCCGGCGCGGTGTCGTCACGCAGGTGGCGGACGCGCCGCCTGGTTGGGTCGGGACGGACGTGGCCGGGGCGTTGCGCGCGGCCTTCGGGGTGCCCTCCTTCGCGATCAACGACGCGCATGCGCACGGGCTTGGTGAGGCGCGTTTCGGCGCCGGTCAGGGTGTGTCGAGCCTGCTGGTCGTGGTGGTCGGAACGAGGGTCGGCGGGGCGCTCCTGCGCGATGGCCGACTGGTCAGCGGTGGGCACTTCGCCGCGGGGCAGCTGGGGCACTTGCCCGTCCCGGAGGCTGCGGGCGTGGCCTGTCCGTGTGGCCGGGAGGGTCACGCGGAGGCCGTCGCGTCGGGTCACGGGATCGTGAACGAGTTCCGGCGTGCGGCCGCCGCGCGTGGCGCGGGCGACCGGCCCGACTACGCGGTCGACGACGCGCGGTCGGTTTCACAGAAGGCCCGGGAATTCTCCGCGGTCGGCGAACTGGCCAAGGCCGTACTGAATCGTTCGGGTCACGCGCTCGGCCGGTCGATCGGGATGGTGCTCAACATGTGCGACCCGGACCTGGTGATCCTGACCGGCGGTGTCGCGGAGAACAGCGCGGTGTGGGCTCGGGGCGTCGCCGCGGGCATCGCGCGCGAGGCGCTGCCGTGGGTGGCGGATTGTCGCGTCTCGGTGGCCCGCCTCGGCGCGGACGCGGCGCTGATCGGAGCAGCTGCCGAGGCCCGCGATCGCGCGCTCCTCTCGCAGGGCCTCGCCGGCTGAAGCGCTCACAACCGCCCCGCCCCAGACCAACGACGCCAGTGGAGCGTGCGTCCGCCGGCGCGTGGCGCACCCCGCCGAGTGTGCCCCTTCTACGACCTCGACGCGCATCGTGTGGGTCGCGTCGCGATCCTTCGCGTGCGGTGTTGAGGCGGCGGGTTGGCGGCTAGCCGCGGCGGGTGAGCCAGGCCCGCACGCCGTGGGGGGCGTTCACCGTGACCCGTCGGGGGTGGGCGGCATCGCGTTCGGCCGCGTCGTCGGCCTCCTCCTGCGCTGCCGCGTCTTCGGCCGCCACCACCACGGCGATCGGTGGGGTGAGCCGGGCGCCGTCGCGGACCAAGGGATGGGCGTCTAGCCGTGGGGTGATCGTGCCGATCTGGCGGGGCACCGGACGGTCCTGGCGGCCTCGGGAGAGCTTGCGTGCCGAATCGGTGAGCGCGGAACCGCCGTCGATGAGCCCGGGGAACATGTCGTCGCCCGACAGGTAGTGCCACACCGTGTTCGCCACCGCGAGAAACGGCACTGTGAACAGCGCACCCGGGAGGCCGCCGATGAACCCGCCCGTGGTCACACCGAGGATCACCGCGAGCGGGTGCAGGCTGACCGCCTTGCCCATGAGGTATGGGCTCAGCAGGTTCCCCTCCAACTGGTGTACGGCCAGCACGATGATCAGCATGGTCACCGCCACGCTGACACTCTTCGTGACCAGCGCCACAACGACTACCAGCACCCCGGAAAGAAGCGCGCCCAAGATCGGGATGAAGCACATCACGAAGACGATGGCCGTGAGCGGGAGCACGAACGGGAGTCCCAGCAGCCACGCGCCTGCTCCGATGCCGGCCGCGTCAACGCCCGCGACGACGATCTGCATCTTGGCGTATGTGCCCAGGGTGACCCAGCCGCGCCGGAACGCCTCGTGCACGTCGCGGCGGTACCCCGCCGGCAGCCGCTCCACGAACCAGCACCACAGACGATCGCCCTCGGCGAGCATGAAGAACGTCGCGACCAGGGTAAGGATCGCTCCGGTGAGGAACCCGGTGACCGTCGATCCCGCCCGCAGCACCTCCTGCGTGAGCACTCCCGAGTTGTCGGTCAGCCACCCCTGCACCTGGGTGAGGGCCTGCTGGATCTGCTCGTGGCCCACCGGCAGCGGCGAGTTCACCAGCATGTCCTCCAGGCGCTGCAGCCCGTCGGCCGTGCTGAAGCGCAGCCCGGTCACGCCGCTGGCGAACTGCGCGCCAGCCACCCAGACCAGCCAGCTCAGCGCACCGAGGAGGACGAGTAGGCAGGCCCCCGCGGCTCCGTGACGCGGTAGGCGCAGTCGGTGGTTGAAGAGGGTCTGCACGGGCATGAGCAGGCCCGCGAGGAGCACCCCCAGCGCGACCGGCACGAGCACGGCGGCCACGAGCGTGTAGACCTGCCCGAACAGCCAGGCGGTGGCCGCGAGTAGCAGCGCAGTGCCACAGCCCCACCAGAGCAGCCGCAATCGGGCGTGCGCGGACCATGTCGAGCGGGGCTGGACTCCCTGCTCGACGGTCTGCGCGTTTGTGACGTCACCGGCCATGGCACACACCGTACGGATGTGGTGTCCTCCGTGCGACTCAACGAACCCCGTTGTTCACCTGAACTGCCCGGCAGCGGGCCAGGACGGCGGCGGCCAGCAGTCGGGTGGCGCCATCCGGGCGGGACGCCAGCAGCGGCGCCGTGACCACGTCGGCTCCGCACGCGGCCACTTTGTCGGCGAGCACGCCGGGAGCGAGAAGGTGGGTGGCCACGATCACCCGGCCCACGCCTGCGTGCGCGCGGGCCGCGGCAACCGCGTCGGGAAGGAGAGGCTCGGCGGCGCGCAGGTACGCAGGGCGCGTGGGCCAACCGGTCCGTCGCGAGAAGGCCTCGGCCACCCGGTCGATCTCGGCGGGCACGCGGGGGTCGGAGCTGCCCGCGGCGGCCAAGATGACCTGATCGCCCGGCCGCGGTGCGCCGGCGGCCGCACGGCACCGCGCCGCCAGCACCTCGACGACCTCCGCACCGGCCCCGAGAGGGGACGCGACGAGGACGCCGGGTCGGGAGGCGGCGACCCCGCCCAGATCCACGCGGGTGTGATAGCCCCGGACCAGCAGCAGCGGCACCAGGACGACCGGAGGTGGGACGACCGGATGTAGGACGATCCCGTCGGCGATGACGGCCAGCACGCGGTCGGGGGTGGGGGGCTGCACATCGACGTACGCGGCCCGCACGGACACCTCAGCTGACGTCCCCCAGGGGCCGGCCCGCGCCGCATGAGCGGTGAGGCGGCGCACGGCCGCGACCAGACCCCCGACCGCGGCGCGCCCCCGGGGGTCCGCCGTGCCGTGGGCGCAGACGACCAGAAGCGTCGGCGACGGGGAGTCCGGTGACGGTTCGACGCGGCTGGCCGACGGCGCGGGCCTCACCGGCATGGCTCGAGCACGTAGGCGGTCGCGAACCGGCAGTCGAGCGCCGCAGCGTCGGCGAGGCAGGTGGGCTCGGGAAGTTCCGTCACGACGGGCGCCTGACCGTAGGCCGCGTAGACCACCGCGCGCATGCCGCACCTTCCTCACATCTCGCCGTTGCCGCCACCTGGCGCCATCCTGCCATCGCGGACGACTTGCCGATCAGGCTAAGGCCGGAAGTAGAATCGCCAACCCTGAGGCGAAACATCGCCCGCGTCACACGCCGTCTCCCACGGAAGGCCTTCACCATGCCCGGACGTAGCTACCGCCTCCTGGAGATCGTCGGCACCTCCGCCAACGGTGTCGACGAAGCGATCACCAACGGCATCGCCGACGCCCGCCAGGAAGGTCGCCAGCTCAACTGGTTCCAGGTGGTCGAGATCCGCGGCCACATCCAGGACAACGGGGTCGCGCACACCCAGGTCACGATGAAGCTCGGGTACCGGGACGCGTGACCGGGGACCTGGGATCCTCGCGCTTCAAGCTCTTCGGAGCGGGCGTCGAACCGCGTGAATCAGGGGCGAGGGGCCAGGACCAGGTTGTCGATCAGGCGCGGAGGCCCGACGCGGACCGCCAGTGAGGCCAGCGCGCCACGGCCCGGCGCGACCTGATCCAGTTCGGTGAGCGTGTCGACGTCGGCGATGCTGACGTAGACGACCGTTGCACGCGGCTCCGCGTCGAGCACTCGCAGCATCTCCCGCCGCAGTGAGTCGCCGCTGGTCTCGCCCGCGTGCCAGGCGGCGTCGGTGGCGCGCAGCGCACGGATCAGTACGCCGGCCGCCTCGCGGTCACCGCCCTTCAGGTAGGCGTTGCGACTGCTCATCGCCAGCCCGTCGCGTTCTCGGACGGTCGGGCAGATGACCACCTCGACCGGCATCCCCAGGTCGGTCACCATCTTGCGCAGCACGACGCACTGCTGAGCATCCTTCTGCCCGACATAGACGCTGGTCGGTTGCACGGCGTTGAGCAGGACGTTCACGACGGTGGCGACGCCGCGGAAATGCCCCGGCCGGGAGGCCCCCTCGAGCACCTCGGTCACGGAACCGACGTCGACGTAGGTGTCGAACCCGGGGGGGTAGACGTCCTCGATCCGGGGCGTCCACACCAGATCGCAGCCTTCGGCCTCCAGCAGGGCGAGGTCGCGGTCGAGATCGCGCGGGTACGTCGCGAGGTCTTCTGCCGGCCCGAATTGCGTGGGATTGACAAAGATGGACGCCGCCACGGGGCCACGCTCGGCCTTGGCCTGCCGCACGAGGCTCAGATGCCCTTCGTGCAGGTATCCCATCGTCGGCACGAGGGCGAGCGCGTCGAATGGGGCCACTCCTACGACCCTGCGCAGGTCGGCCCGGGTCGTCACGACTTTCACGCGACCTCGTTGCCGGGCGCTGCGGGTCGCACGAGTGGCCCGGGCAGGCCGGCGAGCGCCTCGGCGAGGACGTCCTCCTCGATGCGGGCGCTGTTGGCAGCGGTCGGGAAGCGCGACTCCCGCACGTCGCTCGCGTACTCCTCCAGCGCCGCGACGACCTGCTCGCTCAGCGTGGCGAACCGTCGGGTGTGGCGGGGGAGGAACTCGTCGTACAGGCCCAGGATGTCGTGCCAGACCTGCACTTCCCCGCCGCAATCGGCCCCCGCGCCGATCCCGATGGTGGGGATGGTGAGGCGGTCCGTGATCTCCCGGGCGAGCGCCGCGGGGATCAACTCCAGGACGACGGCCCACGCTCCCGCCTCCTGCACGGCGAGCGCGTCCTCGACGAGCTGGCGGGCCCGCGCGGCGTCCTTGCCCTGCACTCGCAGACCGAGCTGGTGCACCGATTGCGGCGTGAAGCCCAGGTGCGCCATGACGGGGATGCCGGCGTCGACCAGACGTCGGATCACCGGGGCCGACGAGACGCCGCCCTCCAGCTTCACGGACTGGCAGCCGCCCTCGGCCATCAGCCGGCCCGCGGAGCGCAGCGCGTCCTCCTGCGTGGCGTAGGTGAGGAACGGCAGGTCCCCCACCACGAGCGGCCTGGTGGAGCCTCGCATGACCGCGCGCAGGTGGTAGACGATGTCGTCCAGCGTGACCGGCAACGTCGAGTCGCGGCCCTGGACGACCATGCCGAGCGAGTCCCCGACGAGGATCAGCGGGATGCTCGTCCGGTCGACGAGGCGTGCGCTCGTGTAGTCGTACGACGTCACCATCGTGATCTTCTCGCCGCGTTCCTTCATGGCCGCGACGTCGGCGAGACTCACCCGCACGAGGTCTCCTCCAGATCGAAGGCGTCGAGGCGGTCCACGCTGGGGCTCGCCGCGGAGCGGCCCGTGGGGTCGAGGGTCGGGTCATGCAAGGTGGCGCCCTTGAGGGCATGCGGGTGATTCTTGTCGCGGATGACCTCGACGATGCTGTTGTCCCGGGGATCGATGAGCACCACCTTCGGATGCCAGTCGCCTGGGACAGGCGTGAGAATCTGCTGGTAGGCCATGATGATCACGAGGTCACCGGCCTGCACGAGGCGAGCGGCGGCGCCGTTCAGTTGGATCTCGCCGGAGCCGCGGCGTCCCGCGATCGTGTACGTCTCCAGTCGCGCGCCGTTGTCGATGTCGACGACTTGGACACGCTCGAAGGCTTCTATCCCGGCTGCGTCCAGGAGGTCTTCGTCGACAGTGATCGATCCGACGTAGTGCAGGTCCGCCGCGGTGACGCGGGCGCGATGAATCTTGCCGCTGACCATGGTCTTGAACTGCAACGTAGTGATCCTTCCGGGTCACGAGATGTGGCGTAGAGCATGAAACGGCTGGGTCTGCCCGGCGACAGCGTGGGGACGGGTCGAGGTGTCTCGGTGAAGGACCGGTGCCAGGCAGAGTACGGGAGGGCCGGGGCGTGACGTGACGTGTGTGTGACGGGGACGGTTCGGGTAGGAACTCCTCGTGACGCAACTGCTCGTGACGTGCTGCTCGTGCGATGCGGTCCGGGTGCGGACCTTCAGTGCGCCGGATCATGGATCAGACGCGACGACGATTACCGGTCGGCATACATCTTATCCAACGAACCCGAGCCGCTGGGCATGCCGGGGTCGCATGAGTGATCTCACAAAGTGAACAACTGACGGGTAGCTTCGAGAGGGTCGGGGACCTCGTGGCGGCGCTACCTGGGTCACGCTGGGTCTGGCGCATGGTCGGCTCCTGAGCGTCGTGCGGGCGGCGTCTCGGACGATCGTCTCAGTCCGCGGACCAATTCCCCAACAGTGATGCGGCGACACGGGACCGCCGCTCATCTGAAGCAGATCACCGAGCGGTTCTCCACAGACGCCTTTCACCATGAGCTCACCGACGCCCAGGTCGACGAGATCCTCGCGGGCATGTGAATCTCTACGTACCGTAGGGCCATGCTGATCGAATTGCCCGGGCGTGTTCCCCGCATCCACGACGCAGCTTGGATCGCCCCGACTGCGACCGTCATCGGTTCCGTGGTGCTGGAGGAGAGCTCGAGCGTGTGGTACGGGTGCGTGCTGCGCGGCGATCGCGACACGATCACGATCGGCGCGGGCAGCAACATCCAGGACGGCAGCGTGCTGCACACCGACCCCGGGCTGGAGCTGCGGATCGGGGCGCACGTCACGGTCGGGCACATGGTGATGCTGCACGGCTGCCACGTGCGCGAAGGTGCGCTCATCGGCATCGGCGCCCGCGTGCTGAACGGCGCCGTGATCGGGGAGGGGTCGATCGTCGCCGCGGGAGCCGTCATCGGCGAGGGGGTGGTGATCCCGCCGCGCTCGATGGTGATGGGTATTCCGGGCCGGGTGAAACGCGAGCTCGACGACGCGCAAGCGGGCGCGGGCCGTGCGACGGCGGAACGCTACGCGGGCTTCGCCGCCGAGCACCGCGCGGCCCTGGGGCGCGGGTCCGCCACCTGAGTGTCGATGGCAGGGAGCCGATCGGCTCCCCTACCGTCGGGGCGTGCCGCTCGTTGTCGCAGGTTTCGTGACGGGGCTGTCGCTCATCATTGCGATCGGACCGCAGAACGCCTACGTCCTGCGGCAGGGCGTCCGACGCGAGCACGTCGGCGTCGTGGTCGCGATCTGCCTGGCCTCGGACATCGTGCTGATCAGCCTCGGAACGGCGGGAATCGGGGCCCTGGTCGGCGACCGGCCCGCGTTCGTCGAGGTCGTGCGTTGGGCGGGCGCGGCCTACCTGCTGTGGTTCGCGGTGCGCTCGGTGCGCTCGGCGCTGCATCCCGGCGCGCTGGAGGCGGCGGGCACCGGCACAAGCCCGCTGGCCGCCCGCAGGGATGTGGCGCGCATCGCGGCCGCGCTCACGTTCCTCAACCCGCACGTCTACCTGGACACGTTGGTCATGCTGGGCGGCATCGCCAACGGGTACGGCGACGGCCGCTGGTGGTTCACGTCCGGGGTGCTCGCCGCGAGCGCGCTCTGGTTCGCCGCGTTGGGGTACGGGGCGCACGCCCTGTCCCGGCCACTGTCGCGCCCGATGACGTGGCGGGTCATCGACCTGATCGCGGCGGCCGTCATGGTGTGGGTGGCGATCCGACTGATCCTCGCCCCCTGACCGTGCTGGGGGCGAGGCCACGATCCGGGCGGTGTCAAGGTCTGGGTGATGCCCCGCAGGGTGATGCCCCG
>JBDTWM010000048.1:0-19220 GCA_040006675.1 Dermatophilaceae bacterium
TGGGGTACTCCGCGTCCTACCTCGGCGTGACACATTCGATGGTTCGCGAGGCTCCAGCCCCGGCCGGGCGCGCCCGTGGCTGCCCGCCAGCATAGGGGAGCAGCGCTGGGTCGGGCCGGGATCCGGAGGACGGCGCCCGGATCCTGACGACGGTGCAGCGGTACGGGTGAAGATGCGTTCTGACCGCAGGGTGGACGGCTGGTCCTCGGGGTGGATTCTGGGCCGTCAGCCGGCTGCGCGGGCGATCTCGTCTGCGGCGCGGTCGACCTCGTCCTTCGTGGTCCACCGGCCGAGGCTGAGTCGGATCGCGGTGAGCGCCTCGGATGAAGGGATGCCCATCGCGCTCAGCACCGGTGAGGGCATGTCCTGACCTGCGTGACACGCCGAGCCCGCAGAGCACGCGAGCCCCGGCATGGCGGCCAGAAGCGCGAGGGCGGGGGCTCCCTGGATGCGGACGTTGAGCGTATTGGGCAGCCGGTCGTGGGGGTGCCCGTTGAGGTGCGACCGGCCGCGCAGAACACTGTGGAGCCGCTGCTCAAAACGGTCTCTGAGCCCCGTGAGACGGGCGGTCTCGCCCGCGGCGAGGGCGCTCACGGCGAGGGTGGCAGAGTGGCCGAGGGCGACGGCGTACGGGACGTTCTCCGTGCCGGCGCGCAGACCGTATTCTTGACCGCCCCCGCCGACGAGCGGACGCAGGGCCAGGCCGTCGCGGACGTAGAGGGCACCGACCCCCTTGGGGGCGTACATCTTGTGCCCCACGATCGTGAGCAGGTCGACCCCGAGTTCTTCGACATCCACCGTCACTTTGCCGATCGCTTGGGCGGCGTCGCAGTGCATCAGCGCGCCGCGCTCGTGGGTGACGGCGGCGATGTCGGCGATCGGCTGGGTCGTGCCCGTCTCGTTGTTTGCGTGCATGATCGTGACCAGGACGGTGTGGTCCGTGATCGCAGCGGCGACATCGGCAGGGTTGACGCGACCGGTGGCATCGACCGGCAGGATCGTGAGATCCACGCCGTGCAGTTCGACCAGGTCGGCGCACGCCGCGAGCACAGCCGGGTGCTCCGTGGCCTGCGTGATCACGTGGGGTCGCGGTCGGC
This sequence comes from Dermatophilaceae bacterium, assembly GCA_040006675.1. GTDB lineage: Bacteria > Actinomycetota > Actinomycetes > Actinomycetales > Dermatophilaceae > Austwickia. The sequence continues at coordinate 1,098 of JBDTWM010000048.1, forward strand.
CGCTCGGGCCGCCGGCCAGGGCCAGGCCTGCCTGCCCGCGCGGATGCGCGAGCACGCAGCCTCGGATCGCCAGCGCGTCCGCCTCGGAGCCGCTCCCGGTGAAGACGATCCTCCCGCTCCGGGCGTGCACCAGGTCCGCGATCTGAGCGCGCGCCAGATCGAGCCCCGCGCGGGCCGAGGCGCCGTACGCGTGGGCGCTGCTGGGGTTGCCGAAGTGCGTGGCCAGGTAGGGTGCCATCGCCTCCAGGACTGCGGGGTCGATCGGGGTGGTGCCGTTGTAGTCGAGATAGATCGGCCCGTTGGCCAGCGCCGGGTGATGCCTCATCGTTCGGTCGACCCCCGACCTCGTGAGCGGATGGATGCCGTAGTGCTCGAACGTCAGAAGACGAGGTGCTTGTCGGCCGCCAACGTGAGGTCGGCGAGCTCGTCCATCGTCGAGCGGCGCGCGCCCTTCATGAGCATGTCCTCACGGATGCCCCGCGCGTCGATGCAGGTGCCGCAGCACAGAATCGATCCGCCATCGCGCGGGACCTTTGCCAGGATGCGCTCGAGGGTGTAATAGCCGTCCGGCGTCTTCTGCCCGGCCACCGCGGCGGTCACGCCGTCGCCCATGAGGAACACCGTGACGTCGACGTCGTCGCGGGAGGCCAACGACGCGGCGAGCCGCAAGGCATTGAAGGTGGAGTCCAGGCCGTACGCGGAACCGTTCACGATCATCAGTACCTTCATGAGGGCATCATGCCGCGCCATCGGCGCGCTAGGCGACCTCGGGAATGGCGCCCAGCCCTTCGCGAGGTGGCCGACCTCCCCGTGACGCAGGTCGCTCTCAGGCCGAACGTAGGGTCGCCTCCACGCGGGCGCCCGCGGTCAGCACCGTGGCGTCGCCGAACGCCCGTCCCTGCACGGTGATGCCGACCGGTAAGGCGCCGGCGGCGCGCGGCACCGGCAGTGTGAGCATCGGGGCGCGCAGCATCGTCCCGGCCGCCACGTTGCGCGTCATCAGCGCGAACACGTGCGTCTGCTCTCCGGCGTGCGTGACGATGTCGTTGTCGCCGAGCCGGGTGGCGGGCCGGACCGTGGTGGGGAAGACGGCCAACTCGCACCCGGCAGCGCCCAGCACCCGCTCGTACTCTGCGCGCGCCGCGAGCGTCCGCCGCACGGCCTGCGCGTACACGTCCGCGGTGACCGGGTGGGCGTCGGCGCGGTGCAGCGACTCGATGACGTCCCCGGTCACGACCCCGTCCAGGAGCCGCCGCCAACCCTCGTCGGGGGACACGCCCAACGCCTGGGCGGCGAACTGCGCGAACAGGGTTCGGCACTCCCACCCGATCAACGTCCAGGAGGGTCCGGCGAGGATCGGCCGCAGTGCGTCGAAAGAGACCTCCACGAGATCCCACTCCACCTCCAGCGCGGAACGCGCGCGGTCCCAAGCGTCACGGGTACACGGGTGCAGGCCCGTGAGGTAGTCGACCGGCACGGCGAGACGGCGCGGCTGTGGCCCAGGGTCCGCCTTGGACGTGGTGCCCGGGGGCGCCGCGGCGGTGATCCACCGGTCCGCCGTGGCGATCTCGGCCACCCGACGGGCGAAGAGGCCGGGAGTGTCCCGAGTCCAGGACATGGCGAGGTGCCCGTCGCGGGGGTAGCGCCCGACGGTCGGCCGGAAGCCGACGACACCGCACACGCCCGCGGGGATCGACACCGAGCCCCCGGTATCCCCGCCGAGGGCCAGGGGCACCTCGCCCAGCGCGACCACCGCCGCGCTGCCGCCACTCGACCCACCGGCCGAGCGCGTCGGGTCGACAGGGTTCGGGACCGGCCCCAGCCACCCGTTGGCGCTGGTGATGCCCATCGCCATCTCATGCATGTTGGTGGTGCCGACGACCCGGGCGCCGTGCGCTCGCAACGTCGCGACGATCGACGCGTCCGCCCGGGCGATCTGGTCGGCGAACAGCGGGCAGCCGGCGTGCCAGGCGAAGCCACGTACGGCGGTGCTCGCCTTGACGGCCAGGTCGAAGCCGCCAACCTTCGGACCGTCCACGTCGGACGTGGCGTCAAGCTCCGGGGGTCGCTGCGCCCACGCGCGGGGGCTCGGCAGCTCCGGCATGGCTGCTCCTCACCGGACGTGTTCTGGACACGTCCAACGATCGTGGCGCGCGGACCGAGGGGACAGGCGTCAGGGCGCGATGCGGATCGGGATGCGTCGCGGGCCGAAGTCGCCCGGCGCCACCTCGAAGCGGCCAGGGACCGCGGTGCCGCACCCCGGGCAGCGGCCGTCGGGGGTCAGATCGAACTCCTGGATCGCGTACCAGTCCCGCACGATCAGCTCCCGACCGCACGCGTGGCAGCTGGTCACGTCACCGTTGCGATAGTGCACATTGCCCGTGTACACATAGCGCACCCCCTCCTCGCGCGCGACGTCCCGCGCCCGGACCAGGGACGCGAGCGGCGTGCCCGGGGTGTCGAGCATCCGGTGGTCGGGGTGGAACGCCGAGAAGTGCAGCGGCACGGCCGGCCCCAACTCGCGCACCACCCAGCGGGCCAACGCCCGCAGCTGAGGCTCGTCATCGTTCGCGCCAGGAATCACGAGCGTCGTGATCTCCACCCACACATCCGTCTCGTGCACCAGGTAGGACAGCGTCTCCAGCACCGTGCGCAGCTCGCCGCCCGTGAGATGACGATAGAACTCCGGCGTGAACCCCTTGAGGTCCACGTTCGCGGCGTCCATCACCGCGAAGAAGTCACGCCGCGCCTGCCCCTGCACGTAGCCCGCCGTCACCGCGACGTTACGCAGCCCGGCCTCGCGGCAGGCGAGCGCGGTGTCGATCGCATACTCGGCGAAGATCACCGGGTCGTTGTAGGTGTACGCGACCGACCGCGCCCCGGCCGCGACCGCCGCCCGGGCGATGTCGTCCGGCCCGGCCGTGTCCATGAGCGCGTCCATCTGACGGGCCTTGGAGATCTCATGGTTCTGGCAAAACTTGCACCCCAGGTTGCACCCGGCCGTCCCGAACGACAGCACGGAGCTCCCGGGCAGGAAGTGATTCAGGGGCTTCTTCTCGATGGGATCCAGGCAGAACCCCGACGACCGCCCGTACGTCGTGAGCGCGAGCCCATCGCCGATCCGGCGGCGTACGAAGCAGAACCCTCGCTGCCCGTCGGTCAGGGCGCACTCCCGCGGACAGACGTCGCACTGGATCCGACCGTCGTCCTGCAGGTGCCAATAGCGCGCCTCACGACCCTGGTACGCCTCATCCCCGGACGAACCCTCGCGCGTGAGGTCGAGAGGCGCCGGTCGCTGGATCACCGGTCCTCCTTGAATGCGGCCACCGTGTAGCGCCATACCTCGATGTCGTCGGACCAGAAGCCGGCCGGCAACCTCGCTTTGGTGACCAGGGACGTCAGGAACGCGTCGGGCTCGGGAAGCTGGGCCCACACCTGCGGCAGGTAGGTGCCGCGCCGCCCCTCGTAGGTCAGTATCAGGCCGTCGAGGCCGGGGCGGAGCTGACCGATCACATCCGCTCGATCGGCGAAACTCAACCGCTCCCGCTCAGAGAGCACCGATACCTCGACGCGCAGGTGGGGATACGCCGCCCGGGGCAGCGGCGGGAAGCGGGGGTCGCGGAAGGCGGCCGCCACCGCGTTGCCCCGCACGTCCTCCAACAGGCTTCGGTAGGGGTCGATGGTGCCGATGCAGCCGCGCAGCCGGGGGGGACCGTGCCGACGCACGTCGCTGGGCACGCTGTGCAGCGTCACGAAGCAGGCCGCGCGCTCGTGCAGCCACGGGTAGGCATCCACGTCAGGCTCGGTGACCGACACCACGGGGGGTATGACCGACTCGAAGGAGTAGGCGATGGCGTTGCGCGCGAGCGCCAGGAGCACGGGGCCGCGAACGCTCCCGGCGTCCCCGACAGACGTGGTCTCACATGCGGTCTGTGCGATCATGCTGCGCTCCTCATCACGTCGTACGCGAGCGATGCGTACCCGACGACCCGTTGCGAATCTCCCGCTGTATCAGCCGAATTGCACATGCCGAGCAACGTGGGGGTCAGGCCGTGCCGCTCCCCGGCCAACATCAGGCCGTTGATCGGCGTCGCCCCGCACGCCTGCTCGTGACCCAGCGGTCCACGGTGCTGGAGGATCGCGCCGACCGTCTCACGGTCGACGGAGCGGGCCTGCTCGTCGCCGAGGTAATGCGACAGGTCGGAGCTGACGATCACGACGGTCTCCGGGCCGTCCCACAACGCGTCCAGCGCGTCCGCCACCTCACGTGGCGTCGCCTGCCCGACCGCGTACGGCGCCAGGGTGACGGGGCCCAACGCCCGCTGCAGGAAGGGTACCTGCACCTCTAGGGAATGCTCCTGCTCGTGGACGCGCGCTGAGTACACGACGTGTGGCACCTCCCGGTGCGGACGCTCTACCGGGACGATGCCGAGGGGTGTCGCGAACGCGTCCGCCTGCGGATGGGCGAGCCCCCAGCAGGGGACGCGGTGGGTGGGCCCCAGCAGGACGACTCGGTGGATGTCGTCGCGGTGCCGTCGAAGGAGAGCGTAGGCGAGGGCGGCGGTCGCGCCGGAGTACACGTACCCTGCGTGCGGGACGATCACGGCCTTCGGGGCCGCTCCTGCCTCCGCGATCGCCGCACCACTGTGCGTGAGGACCGCGTCGGCCTCCTGGAGCAGGTCGTCCACCGTCGACGCCAGCTCGTCGGGGTCAGCGGGGTAGAACATCCCCGCTACGGCGGGGGGACGCACGGTGCGCATGACTCAGATTATGCAGAAAAGGCGACCCCCGGCGACATGGCGTGTCACCGCGAGCGCCGGGTCGCCTTGTTGGCCTCATAGGGGGTGGTGCGCCGCCCTGACATGACCCGCCACAAGAACGTGTCGGGGACGTCTCGTCCCGTCACGAGGTACTCGACGACCGAGTCGTAGTCGAGGTTTTGATGCAGCAAGCCCAGGGACGAGCGACGGCCCGCGCACAGGATCTGGTCGCCTCGTCGCAGTTCCATGTCCTCGTCCGGGGCGAACGTCGTCTCGCCGTCGCGCACGAGCAGCAGGGGCACGATCCGCAACGTCGCGTCGCGGTCGTCCGGCTCGCGCAGCAGCTCTGCCAGCGTGATCCGCTGGCGGGCCAGCCAGCGGTGGATCGCGGGGGCCCTGCGCGCGTCGATCGTGACCACCATGCGATGAGGCCCGTACGTCCCACAACGCTCGACGATGCGATGCAGCAACTCCTCGGACCACCGCTCCTCCTGCAGAGCCGCGTATTCGACGAAGCTCCAGAAGACAGGAGTGATCACCCGGGCCAGGGCCTCGTTCGCGACCACGTCGGTCGGGATGTACGTCGCGTCGACTCCCAGAGCTTCGATGAGTGCCCGGTTACCGCTGGACTTCTGGCGGATCACCACGAACAAATCCTCGCGCTGGAGCCGGGCGTGCTCGGCCAGCGCCAGGTTGAACGTGTCCGAGTCCGTACCCGCGACGAACCCGACGGCGTCGCCCACGACGGGGTGGCCTCGGCGTGGGTCGACCACGTCGACGGTGAGCCCGGCCGACCTGAGATCGGCGGACACCTCGTCGGCGAAGTCGCCGTCCGCGGCGACGACCCACGAGCCGTCCGCGAGGTAGGCCGGCGACCCCGGCAAGGGCACTCCAGGACCCGCCATGAGCCAGGTGACCAGTCGATACGTCTGCGGCTGGTGCAGGGCGAGGACGAGGTAGGTCCCATACCTGTCACTCGGGTTGATCACGGCCTCCGCCCCGAAGTCGCGCATCCGGTCGATGGTGCCCCGATGGTGACAGCGGGCGATCACCGGCAGTTCGGGACGCAGCAGACGGGCCGCCATCACCACGGCCAGGTTCGTGTCGTCGTCGTTCGTCAGCGCGAGAATCCCCCCGCAGTGCTTGCTGCCCAGGCCCGCCAACCCCAGCACCCCGGGCTGGGCGGCATCTGCGGCGAGGCCGGGCGCGTCCGCGTGCAATTGGTCGACGCCCAGCCGGTCGATCCGGCGCTGCTGGTGGTCGAGCACGACGAGCCGACGCCCGACCCTGTCCAGCTCCTGCGCCACCTGCTTGCCGGTCTGCCCGTACCCGGTGAGGATCACGAACCCCTCGTTGAGCCGGGCCACCTTGCGGCGGAACCGCTGGGTCGCCCAGGCCTCCAAGAACATCTCGTCCTGCAACATCGAGACCGTCGTCGCGATCATCACCGCCCAGCACACCACCAGAGCGAAGATCGTGGCCGTGAGCCACATCCTCTGCGGCGTCGTCAGCGGCACGATCTCGCCGTACCCAATCGTCGTGGCCGTGTACATGATGAAGTAGAAGGAGTCGAACGGGCTGAGCCGCGTGGCGTTGCCCGCTTCGTCCTGCCCCGGCATCATCGACATGCCGAAGGTGGCGACCGCGAAGACGCACACGAAGACCACCAGCGGAAAGCGGATCCGTCGCAACACGATGAAGATCGCATCCGTGGACGGGGCTTCCCTCGGCAGGCCCTCGACGATGCGGCGTCTGCTGGCCCGGCGCTTGTCGGAACTGCGGATCAGGAGCAGCATCAACAGGTTAGCCATGCGCGACGACCCTCAGCGACGCTGGAACGAGACGGTCTCGACCACAAGCAACGTGATCGAGACCAGGTTGGCCAGCAGCGCCCCTCCAGCCAGCGACACCACGGTCGCGATCATGTCCGCGGACAGTCCCTCGGAGTAATACTGAGTGGCGAACACGTACACCCCTGCCGAGCCCAGGAGCTGCAGCACGGCCACGAGGCTGGTCGCCAGGTGGACCGCTCCCATCTGGGTCCGGTCGCCGAACTTGAGCACCAGCGCGATCACGTTGACAACGACGGAGAAGTACAGCTCGGCGGGGTTGTGCAGGTGCGGGTTGTCGAGATCTCCGACGAAGAACCCGAAGTTCAAGGTGGCGGCGAGCACCACGACGAACCCGAAAATCACCTTCTCTAAGTTCATGGAGACACCTTAGCGACGCCGTGGGCAACCCCCTTGGCGACGCGGGACACGCCCGGGCGGCAGCGTTCTCAGCGGTTCCCCCGGGGGGACATCGCGGCTGGGGCGCCGCCCCGGACGCGTGGGATGCACGGCGGGAGCGAAGGCCTGCGTCACGACTCGGGCGCGAGCCGCAGCAGCAGGTCCAGTTCCGCGCGCAGCCCGGCGGCTAAGGCATCCGGGTCGGGCAGCACCTCGCGCAGGGACAAGACACCGAGTTCCGCGCTGCCCGCGTACGTGATGGCGTGCACGAACAGGTGCACGGGTGGGCACACGATGGTGCGGGCATACATGTGTTCCACCCGTCGTCGCCCCAGATAGTAGGGCGTCGTCGCGCTACGCATCGTCGAGACCGACAAGTTGAGCGTCGGCGGGAATCGGGTGAATACCTTGGATCCCGCAAAGGCCATCACCGCCGAGACCATCCCCGGCAGGAGCAGATCGCCCACGTCGGCGAGGACATCCCAGGACCGGAGCGACGCGCGGACCCCGGCCTTGGACCGGTTCGCGCTCGCGTGCACGGCGCGCAGACGCTCGAGGGGATCCTCGACGTGCACAGGCAGCTCGACCCAGATGGTGGTAAACGCGTTGCCCTCGGAGTGCCCGTCCTTGCGGACGCTGACCGGGCACGTGGTGAGCAGCGGTTCGTCGGGGAGTTCGTCGTGGGCCGACAGGTAGCTGCGCAGCGCCCCGGTCGCCATGGCCAGGATGACGTCGTTGACGGTCGCGCCGGGGCAGCACGTCCGGGCGGTCTCGATCTCGGCCATCGGCACCGAAGCGACGGACAGGCACTTGGTGGTGTCGGTGATGTGAGCCTGGAACCGCGTCACGGGCGGGTGGTCGGTCGGTGAGGGGATGAACCGGGGCAACGTGAGCCGTCGGTGCGCGCCCCTGCGGCCCGCGCCACCACGCGAGTCCTCGCGCGGCGTCGAGCCCGGCGCGCCGGAGACCTCCGGGGGTTCGGGTTCCAGTTCCCGTTCTGACTCCGGTTCCGGTTCCGGTTCCGCGCCCGCCATCGCGATCGCGTCGCCCACGGTGCGTGCCACGCGGGCCGCCACCCCGCCGACCGCGGAGGGCACGCCGCCGACCAGGGTCCGTGCGATCCGGGACGAGGTCACGACCGTGTGCGCCATCCGTTCGGGCACCTCGTAGGCAGCGCGCAGCAGCGCCGGCGGCTCGTGCTCCCCGACCTGCGGGTTCTCCGGGCCGATGTAGGCGCCGAGCGCCTCCCCGAGCGGGACGGAGGACGCCTCCTGGTGAGCCGGCGGCGTGCCCTGGTCGTCGGCGTCGAAGACGTGGTCGTAAAGCTTCATGAAGCCGAGACCGTCGGTCAGCGCGTGGTGCGCCCGAAACAGCAGGGCTGTGCGGCCGCCGGCCATCCCGGACACGTACCAAGCCACCCACAGAGGCCGGCTCCGGTTCAGTGGTTCGTCGGTGATCTCCAGCACCAGGTCGAGCAGTGCCCGGGTGTCTCCGGGCGCGGGGCATTCGATGTGGTGGACGTGCTCGTCGAGGTCGAAGTCCTCGGCCTCGATCCAGTGGTCCTCGCCGATGCCGAGGGGCGCCCGGCTGAGGCGGCGCGTCAGGTGCGGGGAGAGCCTGGTGGCGTCGTTCATCCGCCCATACAGCACCCGGAACGGCAGCGGACCCTCATCGTGCGGAGCAAGCACCGTGATGCCTACGATATCCATCGGGTACCCGCGGCGCTCCAAGCGCAAGAAGATCCGTTCCGTGCTGGTCAACGTCCGCATCTCGCGCCCCTTTCGCTCACCGCTGCCCCTAACGTACCCGTCCCGTCCCGTCGTCTGCGGCGCCACGTTGCCTCGATGCGCCGAGGGGATCCCGCGGCGGCGTTCGGCGTGGGAAGCGCTGGCAATGTGTCGTGCCGTATCGGGCGAGTGCCTCCTGACGAGCGATGAGCCGCGATCGTCGGGTGGCTCAGTTCGCCGCGGGAGAGTCGCTGCGCGACGGCTCTCGACGAGAGCGTTCCCGGTACGCGGTCAGCTGGTCGGCGAGTGCGTCGCGATAGAGCGCGATGTTGTCGAGTTTCACCTGCTCGTACCCGCGGACGATACCGGGCAGCCCGGCGATCTCCACCGCGGCGGCGTGGCCGGCGGGTGTGAGCGTGGGCAGTAGGGCAAGGATCGCCTGTCGGTACTCCTCGATCAGCGCGCGTTCGACGCGACGGACGCGGGTGTATCCGAACGCATCGAACCGGGTGCCGCGCACGCGCCGAGCGGCGTGCAGCGCCTGCCAGAGCGGGCGCGCCCGGGATCCGAACGCGATCTTGCGCCCGACGCCCAGCGCGCGCAGCGCCGGCGGGTGCAGCAGCACGCGGTAGGTGGCGTCTGGCCCGAACTGCGCCGCCACGGTCGCCGCCAGCTCTGCGTCCAGGAGTAGCCGCGCCACCTCGTACTCGTCCTTGTAGGCCATCAGCTGGTACGCGTGAGTGGCGACGGCCCGAGCCAGGGAATGCTTCTCTGGCACGGCGGCCTGTTCGGCCCGGCGGACGACGGCCACCAGGTCGAGGTAGCGCCGGGCGTAGCGGACGTCCTGGTAGTCGGCCAGGTCGGCCGCCCGGTCATCGATGAGCGCGTCGAGGCCCGGTGGGCTCCCTGCGTCGACACCGGCGCCAGCACCAGCGCCACCGCCGCCACCACCACCAGCGCCACCGTCAACGCTGGCGCCGATGTCAGCGGACGATCGCCGTCGGGCGTCGACGGCGGCGGCGAACGCCGCCGGGTCGGCCACGAACTGGCGGCCACGCCGGAACGCCTGGATGTTGACGTCGCGGGCGGCGCCGTTGAGCGCAATGGCGCTCTCGATCGCGCCCGCGGGCAGCGGCAGCCATCCGTGCTGGTGGGCCACTCCCAGCATGAGCAGCAGCGCGGGCTGCTCATCGCCGAAAAGGGCGTCGGCGGCCGCGGCAGCATCCAGCGCGACCCGCCCGGCGCTCGCCGCGCCGAGCCGGTCGTGGACGGAGGTGCCCGGATACACGCGCGAACTGTCCAGGACCATCTGTCCGGTCGGTACCTGGGCGGTGTTCTGGACCACGAGCGTCCGTTCGGGTGAGGCCGCGCGCAGGTACGCCGGGTCGGCGCCGACCAGAGCATCAGCCGCCAGATAGAGATCCGCCATCCCGGTCGGCACCTGCCCGGGCACATCGGCGTCGGTGAGCCGGACGTCGGAGACGACCGCGCCGCCCTTCTGCGCCAGTCCGGTCTGGTGCAGCGCACGCACCCCGCGACCCGCGATGACGGCTGCGGTCGCGACGATCTGGGCGGCGGTCACGACGCCGGTGCCACCGATCCCGGTGATCCGCAGCGAGAACTCTGTCGGCCCCGGCCCGTCCTTCGTGTCCGATGGGCGTTCGGGAGCCGGCGACGGCAGGGCGGCGGCGTCGATGGGAGGGGCGGTCGCCGCCCCGCTGGTGCCGGGCGTGACCAGCAGGAACGACGGGCAATCGCCCTGCACGCAGGCGGTGTCGACCACGCACGAGGACTGGTGAATGCGGCGCTTCTGCCCGTACGGCGAGCTGACCGGCCGCACGGACAGGCAGTTCGACGCGCGGGCGCAGTCCCCGCAGCCCTCGCAGATCCGCTCGTGGATCATGACCCGCGTCGAAGGCGAGGGCGCCGTGCCGCGGGTGCGGCGGCGGCGTAGCTCGGTGGCGCACGGCTGGTCGTGGATCAGCACCGTGACCCCAGGCAGCGCGGCGAGTTCGGATTGGAGTCGCACGATGTCCTGCCTGGGCCGGACCTCCACGCCGCGCGGCAGGTCCTGGGCGCGGGTGCGCCCCACGTCGTCCGTCGTGATCGCAACCCGGGTGACGCTCTCGGCCTGCAGCAGGCGGACCAGGCGGCCGAGGCTGAACCCGCCAGCGGGAACCTGACCCCCGGTCATAGCGACCGCATGGTTATACAAAATCTTGTACGTGAGGTTCGCCCCGTCCGCGACGGCTGCCCGGATCGCGAGGCTCCCGGAGTGCGTCAGGGTGCCGTCGCCGATGTTCTGCACGAAGTGGTCCTGCTCCACGAACTGCCGCAGGCCGAGCCACTGGGCGCCCTCGCCCCCCATCTGGGTGATGCCCGTGTAGTGGCCGGCCCGCGCGTCGTCGACCATGAGCACGAGTGTGTGGCATCCGATCCCGCCGCCGAGCAGCACGCCCTCGGGGGCCAGGGTGGAGGTGTTGTGCGGACAGCCGGAGCAGAAGTACGGGGTCCGCGCCGGCAGGGGGAGCAGATTGCCTGTGGTGTTCCGGCCATGGGGGGCGCGGTCGGCGGTGCGGGCCGCCCAGGCCCGCGCCGGCTCGATGTCGTGGACCTGGCCGAGTCGATGGCCCAGCACGTCGGCGACCGCATCGGTGTCGAGGCTGGCCACGGGAGAGATCAGCTGGGCGCCGCGCTCGTCGGTCTTGCCGACGATGAGCGGCGCGTCCGGCATCCCGTACAGGACGGCCTTGAGCTGATCGGCGAGGAACGAGCGCTTCTCCTCGACCACGACGATCTCGCGCAGCCCGACCGCAAACTCGCGGGCGATGCGCGGGTCGAGCGGCCAGATCAACCCGAGACGGAGCAGCCGGATCCCGTGCCGGCGGCGCGCGACCTCATCCAGTCCCAGCCGCGTCAGGGCGTCGCGGACAGCAAGCGCGGTGGCGCCGGCGGAGACGATCCCGATCGTGTCGTGCCGCCCGCCCTCGACGCGATCGAGGCGGTGCGCGCGGGCGTACTCCCAGGCGCGCGGCAGGCGTATGTCGACCAGGCTGCGCTCCAGGTCCAGCAGCATCGGGCCGACCATGCGGGGCTGGGGGACATGGGTGGTGGGCGTGAGGCCGGCGAGCGGGTCGGGTCGGTCGGAGGCGCCGGTGTGGGGCGCGTCCCGGCCCGCGAGGTCGACTGGCACGTCCATCGTGCGGGCGCCGTCGGCGACGGAGCTCACGATCTTGACCGCTGACCACAACCCGGTGTGTCTCGACAGGTACGCGGCGTGCTGCCCGAACGTCAGCACCTCCCGGGCATCTGCCGGGTAGAGCGTGGGGACCCGCAGGTCGGCGAGAGCCGCCTCGCAGACGCCCGGGATGGTGGAGGACTTGCCGGCCGGGTCGTCGCCGATGAACGCGACCGCACCGCCGCGCGGGTGGGTACCCATCAGATTCGCGTGCCGGATCGCGTCGGAGGCTCGGTCCAGGCCGGGAGACTTGCCGTAGAAGTACCCGGTCACGCCTTCGTACGGGGTGCGGGCCGCCTCGCTCGTCCGCGGGGTTCCGAGCTGACCGAGCAGCTGCGTGCCGGACACCGCGGTGGCCGCCAGCTCCTCGTTGACCGCGTCGACGTGCACGATGTCAAGGCCGTCGAGCAGCGTCTGCGCGCGGGCGAACTCGAGGTCGAGGCCGCCGAGGGGGGACCCCTCGTACCCCGTCACGTACGACCCGGTGAGAAGCCCGAGGCGACGGTCGAGCAGCGCGCGATCCCGGACGCAACGCACGATCGCCTGGATACCCGTCAGGTAGACGCGGCCCTCGTCGCGACGGTACCGCTCGTCCAACGACTCCATCCCTGCCTCCTCGCCCGGTACAGGCCCGGGGCGTGGCTACCAGGCTTCCAGGCTTCCAGCATCCCAGTGTCGGCGTCGACCCGCCGCCCCGCACCCCGACGCCGACCGGCCGGGCGCGGCCGGCGAGGGCCGAACCCGCCGCCCAGTGGAGACTGGGGCCATGAGTGGCGCGTACTTGGACCTACCTGCGCTGGAGCTGGCCGCTGCGATCGCGCGCGGGGAGACGTCCTGCGTCGACGTCACGGCACAGGCGCTGGCGCGGATCGCGCGGTACGGCGGGGAGGTGGGCGCGTTCGTGCACGTCGACGGCGACGGGGCGCGCCGCCGCGCCGTCGAGGTCGACGCGCGGGTCGCAGCCGGGGAACGCGCCCCCCTGCTGGGGGTGCCGTGCCCGATCAAGGACCTGTCGATGGTGGCGGGGCTGCCGTTCGAGGCGGGCTCGGCGGCGCTGACCGGCCATGTGGCGCCCGTCGACGACGGCGTGACGATCTCGCTGCGCGCGGCAGGCACCGTGTGCGTGGGCAAGACGGCGACGCCGGAGTTCGGGTTCCCCTGCTACACCGAACCGGACGTGGCGCCGCCGGCGCGCACGCCGTGGGATCTGGCCCGGTCGGCGGGGGGTTCGTCGGGCGGGGCCGCCGCGGCCGTCGCGGCGGGCCTCGTGCCGATCGCGCACGGCAGCGACGGAGGCGGGTCGATCCGGATCCCTGCTTCAGCGTGCGGGCTGGTTGGGCTCAAGCCGTCGCGCGGCCTCGTCAGCCCGGGTCCGATCGGCGTCGACGGACCGGGCCTGGCGAGCCACGGCGTGCTGACGCGGACCGTTCGGGACACCGCGGCCGGGTTGGATGTCCTTGCGGCGCCGTGGCCCGGGGACGTGTACGCGCTGGCGAGGCCGCGGACCTCCTACGTCGACGCGTGCGACCGACCGCTGTCGCCGCTGCGGATCGGCGTACTGACCACCCCGGTGATCGCCGCCGCCGACGTCCATCCCGCGGCGCTGCGCGCGCTCGAGCGCGCCGAGAAGCTGCTGCGGGGGCTAGGCCACCACGTGGAGGCGGCCCCGGTGCCGTTCCCGGCCGAGCGGTGGCAGGCGTTCTCGGCGATCTGGTCCGTGGCGGCGCTGTCGATCCCGCTGCCTGAGGGCGCCGAGGACCGCCTGGTGCCGCTGACGCGGTGGTTGCGGGAGCTCGGCCGGGCCGTGACCGGAGCCGAGTATGCCCAGGCTGTCGCGGAGACGCAGCGGCTCGCCCGCGAGACGGCCGAGGCGTGGGCCGGTTTCGACGTGGTCCTGACCCCGACGCTCGCGCAGCCGCCGGCGCTGATCGGGTCGCTGCGCGACGACGCGGACCCCGCGGGCGACTTCGACGCACAGTGCCGCTACACCCCGTGGACCTCCATCGCGAACCTGACCGGCCGCCCGTCGATCAGCCTGCCGCTGCACAGCGAGCGACTTCCTGACGCCGGGCCATGGCCGGCGACGAGGCGGTCTGACCACCCGTCGCATGATCGCTCCCGCGTTCCGTCGCCGACGGAGTTGCCGTTCGGTGTGATGCTGACGGCTCGATTGGGGGACGACGAGCTGCTCCTGGGCCTGTCCGCCCAGCTGGAGGCGGCCGACCCTTGGGTGAGCCGCCGTCCCGTCGGCTACGCATGAGGCGTGGGACGGCGTGCTGTTCGGAGTGTGGCGCGCTATCGGCTAGCGGTCTTACGTCAGCGGGCGGTCCAGCCGGCGTCCATCGCGTACGACGAACCGGTCATGCACGCCGACGCGGGGCCGGTGACGAACGCGACCAGGTCGGCGACCTCTTCGGGCTCGATGAGCCGCTTCACCGCCACGCCGGTCAGCATGATCTTTTCCACGACCTCGCTCTCCGGGATGCCGTGCGTCGCCGCCTGGTCGGCGATCTGCTTCTCCACCAGGGGGGTGCGTACGTACGCGGGGTTGATCGTCGTTGACGTGACACCGTACGGGCCGCCCTCCAGGGCGATCACCTTGTTGAGGCCCTCGAGGCCGTGCTTGGCGGTGACGTACGCGCTCTTGAACGGGCTGGCCCGCAGCCCGTGGGCGCTCGACACGTTGACGATGCGGCCCCAGCCCCGCTCGTACATGTACGGCAGGGTCTGCCGGACGATGTAGAACGGCGCGTGCAGCATGATCCGCATGATCAGCTCGAACTTGTCCAGGGGGAACTCGTGGATCGGGCTGACGAGCTGGATGCCGGCGTTGTTGACGACGATGTCGACATCCGTGGGCAGTGTGGTGGCGATCGATGCGAGGTCGGACAGGTCGCACGGCGTCGGGATGACGTTCGGGACCCGGTCCGCGAGGGCGCGCAGGCCCTCCTCGTTGATGTCCACGGCCAGCACCTGCGCGCCCAGGGCCGAGAACTTCTCGACGACCGCGGCGCCGATGCCGCTCGCGGCGCCGGTGACGAGGGCGCGGCGGCCCTGGTGGAACTCGGGGGACGGGAACGCGGGCGTCTCGGTCATGACAGGAAGGATACGGCGGGTGTCCCGGACTCAGGCTGGTGAGAGCAGTGACGAGCATCGCGCCGGCAAGGACTCACGCGCCCGGTGGTCCTGTTCCTCCTGCCACGTGTCCGATCACGCCCTTGACAGACCCATAAGCTGAACTTAACCTATCCATAACGTCTTGAGTGTCGGCGACCAACGCACGAACACGACGCCTGTGGTCATGTCGCCTGCCCCGGCAGGCTGATGCTCACCCTCCGCCCAGAGCGGAGTGACCGGGTGACGACGTGGCCCTGCCCACCAGGGTCGGCAAGGCCGGGCGTAGACGAAGGAACACGGGATGACCGAGCACGACACCCTTGGGCTCACGGGCGCGCCGCCGCCGTCAACGGATCCCCCGATCCGCCTGCAGGTGCCCCGCCGAATGCTCGTCCAGCCCCTCGGCGAGCGCTGCTGTCACGCCTGAGCCCACCTCATCCTGTCCGACGGCTCCTGGCCCGCCGATCCCGCGCGGTGATCGAGTGGATGCGTCCCGCGTCCCGACGCGCACGCACGACCGGAGCCCCCTGTTCCCGTGGGAGGCATCATGAACACCGCCCAGACCACCGTGGTGCGAGACGCTCCGCCCTGGATGGAGCGCGCCGCCGACCTGGCCGGGCGTGACGGACGGGCCGGATGGGCCCGGCTGCGGCCCATGGGGCACGCGGACGTGCCCACCGCGCTTCGCGAGGCCGCCGACGCCGCACTGCTGGACGAGGGCGTCGACGAGATCGTGGCGCACGTCGCGGGCCGCGCCGACGAAGCGCTGGCGCGGCTCGTCAGCCTCGTCTCCGATCTCGCGGGTGACGCCCCCGCCCTGGCCCGCGCGGTGGCCGAGCAGCGCCTCGCCATCGAGCTGCTCGCTCGCGGGCGCCGGACCCCCAGCAACGAGCGGCTGCTCCGCGCGCTGCGCCGAGGCCGGATCCTCGGCGCCCTCGCGACGATCGACCCCTGGTCGCCCGTCGTCGCCGTCGTCGATGAAGACGGCACCTGGGCGTTGACCGGTCGCGTGGACATCTCCGCCGACCTGCCCGCTGGGAGCGCCCTGCTGGTGCCCGTCCGCTCCTCCGACGGCCGCCGCGCCCTGGTCTGGATCGGCGTCGGCGACGTGGGAGTCACCCATCTGCCGGTGCAGTCGCGGCCCTTCGGCGCCCGCTCGCGAGCGCTGCTGCTGGACGGGGTACGCGTCCGCGTGGACGAGCTCGTCACGGACGAGACCGGCACCCTGCTGGCCGACCTGGCTTCCGCGCAAGCACGACTCGACGCCGCGCTGACGCTGGCCGATTTTATCGCGGCGGGTGAGGCGTTCCTTGCGATGCGTGAGTTCGCGGCCTCCCAGGACGAGGAACTTGTGACGGGCGCCTGACGGTGACGACACCGACCGCCCGGTAGCGCGGGCGAACGCGACGACCCCGCGGTCACACAACAGGCCTCCAGGACTTTCCTGGGGGCCTGTCGCGCCTCGGCTCACCATCAGCTGTATCGCGATATATCGTTGACGTATCGCGATAGTGACAGCATACTGGTTTCCAGAGGGCGCCGTGGGGATTCGGCGGATAGGCCGACGACCGGCGCCCTACTGGGAGCAGCCGACCGAGATGGACGGCGCCAACACGCCAGCCGGCGTCAGCCGGCGGCACGACAGAAACGAGAACATCCCATGACGTACAGCAACCAATATGACAACGATGCACCCGGCGACCGCTGGGGCGCTCGACGAGGTAACGATCGGCGGGACCGCGGTGAGGGGGACGGCCGGCACGACGACTGGACGGGTGGCGGCCGAGGCGCCCGAGGTGGCGGTCTCTTCGGTCCCGACGGTCCTTTCGGACCGGGCGGTCCTTTCGGGCCGGGCGGCCCCTTCGGCCCAGGCGGGCCGTTCGGCGCGGAAGGCCCGTTCGGGCCCGGCTCCTCTGGATCTCGGGGACGCGGACCTCGCGCCCAGGGCGGCCGCGGCTTCGAGGGTCCTGACAGCGACAGGGGCGCCGAAGGCTGTGGACCGCGCGGAGGCCACGGGCACCACCCGGGGCGAGGCGGCCAAGGGTACCGCGGCGGACCGGGGCACCGCGCAGCGTCCGGCGCCGAGGGCCACGGCGGCGGCCGTCGCCGTGCCGGTCGGGGCCGCGCGCGCCGCGGCGACGTACGCGCCGCCGCTCTGTTTCTCCTCGCCGAGGAGCCCATGAATGGTTACCAGATGATTCGCGCCATCGCGGACCGCACCGGCGGCGTGTGGCGACCGAGCCCGGGCGCGATCTACCCCGCTCTCGCGCAGCTGGAGGACGAGGGCCTGATCGAGCAGGCCGACGGCGACGGCAAGGTGTACGCCCTCACCGAGGCCGGACACGCGCAGGTCGAGGCGGCCGGGGATCGTGCACGGCCGTGGGAATCCGCAACTCAGGAGGCTGAAGAAGGCCTCGGAGGCACCGGCGACTTGTGGATGGCGCTCGGCCAGTTGGCCCTCGCCACGCGCGCCGTCGGGCAGGCGGGCGACCCCTACGTCACGCAGGCGGCCGTGGAACTGCTGAAGGAGAGCCGTCGCGGCCTCTATCGCCTCCTCGCCCAGGACAGCGTGGCGGACGACATCGACGTCGAGGTGGATGACGTGGACGATGCAGACGACGAGCTGGACGAGGACGTGCAGGACGTCCTGCCCGGTGAGATGACCGATCGGGAGCAACGCGACGAAGACGCGTACGGCGCCGTCGAGGGCGAGATCATCGACGGAGGCGAAGCTCCCCGCTGATCCGATCCGACGACGCACTGCACCGCACGTCAACCCACTCCAGGGGAGCCGAGTGAGTCTCGACCCCCCTGGGGTTCGTGCGGGTGGGCTCACCCACGGCTACTGCTGAAGGGGGTTACCCACCCCTCCGTGGGCTGGAGCCGTCGAGTGGTGGCACGCAGGACCGGGCCGCGCCCCTGGCAGGGTAGGCGTGAGTCGCTGGCGACGGTCGCTCTCCTGACCGTGGTCGGGCCCCCATCTGGCGGATCAGTACCAGCGGATCAGTACCACTCGTCGGGCTCGAGCAGAGGTACGAACCGATAGTGACCCT
>JBDTWM010000049.1:0-19043 GCA_040006675.1 Dermatophilaceae bacterium
GTGGTTCTCCCACGCCTCGGGGATCATCATCAGCATCGCGTGCGGCAGGCTGCGCCCCCCGAGGTGCAGCAGCTCCAGCACCTCGTCGAAGCTCGCCGAGTCCGAGCCGTTGGGGTCGCAGATCGGGAACAGCCGGTTCAAGTCGCCGGGGATCAGGCCGCTGCGCAGCACGGATTCACGGGACGCCATCCAGTTGCGGTTGCCCCGGACGGTGTTGATCTCACCGTTGTGCGCGATCAAGCGGTACGGGTGGGCCAACGGCCAGCTCGGGAACGTGTTGGTCGAGAATCGGCTGTGCACCAGCGCCAGCTCACTGACCACCCGCTCGTCGTGCAGGTCCGGGAAAAAGTGGGACAGCTGGTCGGTGGTGAGCATCCCCTTGTAGACCAGGGTGCGGCAGGACAGGGACGGGAAGTACGTTCCCACCGTGTGCTCGACACGCTTGCGCAGGCAGAAGGTCAGACGGTCCAGGTCGATGCCCGACACGCCGGCGTGGTCGTCGTCGCCCGCCAGGAACAGATGCGCGAAGTGCGGCATCACATCGCGCGCCACCTGCCCGATGATCTCCGGGCAGTGCGGCACGTCGCGCCACGCCAGGACGCTCAGGCCCTCCTCGGCGGCCAGCGTCGCGATCTGCGCCATCGCCTCGTGGCGTTCGTCGAGGCCCCGCGGCAGGAACGCCATCCCCACCGCGTAGTGCCCAACGGGCGGCAGCTCGTCCTCGGTAGCATCCTCGACGACCGCGCGGAGGAAGGCGTCGGGGATCTGGATGAGCATCCCGGCCCCGTCGCCGACCAGCGGGTCCGCGCCCGTGGCGCCCCGGTGCTCGAGGTTGCGCAGGGCCTCCAGGGCCATCTCCACGATGTCGTGCCCGGGGCTGCCGCGCAGGGTGGCGACCATCGCGACGCCGCAGGCGTCGTGCTCGAACGCCGGGTCGTACAGACCGGTAGGGCCAGGGTTGGCGGAAAAGGCAGGTCCGGACACGGCAGGTCACCATCCTCACATCGCGTTGCGGGTCGTCAGGAGCCCACAAATCGAGGGCTCCTGAGGGCCCAGACGGAAAAGAAGGAAAAAGGAAAAGGCGGAGAAGGCGTCGAGGGGTGGCACCGACTGCCTGACCGGACGCGCCCGCGCACACCAAGCGTCACTGGCCGGTGCGCGATCATTCTATCGCGCCCGCGCGGGGTCACGACGAGCGCTCAACGGCCCTGGGCCGGGCCCCGCTCGGAGCTGTCCGGAACGTCTCGACGAGCCTCGATGTCGGGCCCGCCGGGCGCGGCTCCGGTCGTGTGCGCAGCCACGGCCTCGTTCGATCCGCGCGCTCTGGCCAGCCAGCCGTACAGGACCGCGCCGGCGAGGAACACGAGGATCGACGTCCACACATTGAGGCGCAGGCCCAGGACGTGGTTGGCCTCGTCCACGCGGACGTTCTCGATGACCGCTCGACCCACCGTGTAGAGCATCATGTACGCCGCGAAGAGCTGTCCGTCGACCAGACGCCGATCCCCCGCGGGCCCCCTCCGACGGTCCAGGGCGAACAGGACGCCCGCGATGAGGACGCACCACAAGAACTCGTACAGGAAGGTCGGCTGGAAGGTGCCGACCACCACCGGCTGACCGGACGGATCGACCACAGCGCGGCCCGCAGCGAAGTCCCACTCATGAATCTGTAGGCCCCACGGCAGGTCGGTCGGGCCGCCATAGAGCTCATTGTTGAACCAGTTGCCCCAGCGCCCCACCGCCTGGGCGAGCGCCAAGCCTGGGGCGAGTGCGTCCCCGAAGGCCAGGAGCGGCACGCCGTGGCGCCGGCAGCCGATCCAGGCGCCGACGGCGCCGAGGGCCACGGCACCCCAGATGCCCAGGCCGCCCTCCCAGATCGCGAAGGCGCGCAGCGGGTCTCCGCCGGCGCCGAAGTACGGCTGCGGGGAGGACAGCACATGGTAGATCCGCCCCCCGACGATCCCGAACGGCACCGCCCAGATGGCCACGTCGATCGTCGTATCCGCGTCGACCCCGCGCGCGGACATGCGGCGCGCCGTCAGCCACGTGGCGAGGACGATGCCCGCGAGCAGGCACATCGCGTACGCCCGGATCGGGATCGGCCCGAGGTTCCAGACCGCGACGACCGGACTGGGAATCTCGGCGGGGGCGAGCATCGCGCGGCTCGCCATGATCACTTCGTCGCCGTCTCAAGAACGCGCTTCTTGAAATCGTCCGCAGAGCCTAGGCCCGTCAGGTCCATCCGCTTGCTGTTGACGTAGAAGGATGGAGTTCCGGTCACGCGCATGGTCCGCGACGTGTAGTCCTCGATGCCCTTGAGATAGGGCAGGTACGGCTTGTCCGCGACGCACTGCTTCCACGTGAGCAGCGCGGCCCCTTCGATGCCGGCGCCGGTCGCCGCCTGCTCGATCTGTGCGGCGGTGTACCCGTCACCCTCGTTCTTCGGCTGCGCGGCGTAGATCTTGTCGTGGAAGTCCTCGAACTTGCCCGCGTCGGAGGCGCACAGGGCAGCGTTTGCGGCCGCCTTCGAGGAATCGTTACGCAGGCTGTCGTCGAGGAACGTCTTCAGGTAATAGACGACGTTGACCTGGCCCTTGGTCCCCATGTCCTTGATGGTGGCACCGAACGCGTCCTCGGCGTTCTTGCAGGCAGGACATTGGAAGTCCTCGAAGACCTGCAGGGTCGGGATGCCTTGTTTCAGGACGCCGCCGTTCGTGGCGACCACCGGCGCGTTGGCGTCCGCGACACCGCGGGGAAGCGTCACCGACGTCTCCGGCCCGGCCGTCGAAGCGTCAGGGGCCGCGTTGTCGCCGCCGCCGGAGCGGTTGCCGAGCACGATCGCGACGATCACACCCACGACCACGACGATGGCGATCACCACCGCGAGGATCGTGCCGCTGGACTTGCGGTGCGGGGACTTGGCCGCGGCGATCTTGGCCTGGCGGTCGTTCGGCATCGAATCTCCTGGCTGGGCGGGGGCTCGTCCCGGGGCGGGGGCCCCGCGCGCCGTCGGTGTTCCTCCCACGGTAGGCGATCGGTGGGTGCCTGCCGCGCACGCCACCCCGGGGCCTACGCGGCGGAAGCCCGCAGACGGCCGTCCACCGAGAAGGAGCTGCGCGGCCGCCACACCAGCCAGGCCGCGCAGGCCGCGTACGCCAGGTCCCGCACAATCTCCTGGACGTACTGCGGCTCCTGACCGAAGGCCAGCGACCCGTCGCCGCCGAAGCATCCGCAGTCGATCTGCAGACCGCGAGCCCACGCCGACACGATTCCCGCAATGAACACGACGAGCAGCGCCAGCGACACCACCGACATGGCCCGGGTGAACAACCCCGCGAGCAAGAGAACCCCGAGCACGAGCTCGACGAACGGCAGCGCGTGACCGATGGCGGCGGCCACGTCGAACGGGAAGAGCTCATAGGCCTGGACCGCGCGCGCGCTCGTCAGCGGGCGGCCCAGCTTCGTCGACGCCGCGTAGATCCACACGACGGCGAGGACCAGCCGCGCAGCCAGCGACATCCAGCGCGCCCACCCCGCCGCGCCGCGAGACCCGGACATCAGCGCACCCTCACCCACGGCCCTCACGGACGCCCGCCGCGAGGTCCCGCGTGAGGGCGCGAAGGCTCTCGATACGCGCGTCCCAAGGCCGTTCCCCCAGCAGTGTCTTCACGAGCGCCGAGCCGACGATGACACCGTCGGCGTAGGCCGACACACTCGCCGCCTGCTCCCGCGTGCTCACCCCGAGGCCCACGCACAAGGGCAAGCGCGTCACCGCGCGCGTCCGCCCGACCAGCACCTCTGCCGCGCTGCTCACCGACGCCCGTGTCCCCGTGACCCCCATCAGCGAGGCCACGTAGACGAACCCCCGGCAGTGCCCGGCGGTCATTGCCAGCCTGTCGTCCTTGGAACTCGGGGCCACCAGATAGATCGGGCAGATGTCGTGCGCCGCCGCGGCGGCCTCCCATTCTTCGCCCTCGTCGGGGATCAGGTCGGGGGTGATCACGCCGGACCCCCCTGCAGCGGCCAAGTCGCGGGCGAACCGGTCCACCCCGCGACGCATGATCGGGTTCCAGTAGCTCATCACCGTCGCCGCGCCTCCCGCCGCCACGACCGCGCGCACCGCGGTGAACGCGTCGTCCATCCGCACGCCGGCTGCGAGAGCGCGGCTCGCCGCGTCCTGGATGATCGGACCGTCCATCATCGGGTCCGAGTAGGGGAACCCCACCTCCACGATGTCAGCCCCCGCCTCCACCACGGCCTGCATGGCCTCCAGGGAGCGAGGCACGTCGGGGAAGCCCACCGGCAGGTACGCGATGAGGGCTGCCCGATTCTCGTCCTTGGCCCGGGCCAGGGCTTCCTCCACCCGCGTCACCGGGACACCTCCGGCACGTCCACGGGTCGCAGTTCTCCGGCGTCACCCGGTCCGCCGGATCCGCCTGGCTCGACCGGGTTGCCGTCGGCGTCGACCAGCCCGAGCCAGCGCGCCGCCGTGTCCACGTCCTTGTCGCCGCGCCCAGAGAGGTTGACGACGATGAGTCCCTCCGGGCCCAGCTCGCGCCCGATCCGCAGGGCGCCGGCGAGAGCGTGCGCGCTCTCCAGCGCAGGCATGATCCCCTCGGTACGGGTCAGGAGCGCGAACGCCTCCATCGCCTGGGCGTCGGTGGCGTCGATGTACTCGGCGCGTCCGATCGCGTGCAGGTACGCGTGTTCGGGGCCCACGCTCGGGTAGTCCAGGCCTGCCGATACCGAGTGGGAGTCGATGGTCTGACCGTCATCGTCCTGGAGCAGGAAGGTCGCCGCGCCGTGCAGCACGCCCAGCTCCCCGCCGGCGAACCGCGCGGCGTGCTTGCCGGAGGACACCCCAGAGCCGCCGGCCTCGACACCGATCATGCGCACGTCCTCGTCGGGCACGAACGCGTGGAACAGGCCGAGCGCGTTGGAGCCGCCACCGACGCAGGCGATGAGCGCGTCGGGCAGCCGCCCGGTCGCCGCCAGGATCTGTTCGCGCGCCTCCACGCCGATGACCCGATGGAAGTCGCGCACCATTTCGGGAAAGGGGTGCGGTCCCGTGACTGTGCCGAGCACGTAATGAGTGGTCTCCACATTCGTGACCCAGTCCCGCAGCGCTTCGTTGATCGCGTCCTTGAGCGTGCTGCTGCCGTGCTCGACCGGCACGACGGTCGCGCCGAGCAGGCGCATCCGAGCCACGTTGAGCGCCTGCCGCTGGGTGTCGCGCTTGCCCATGTAGACGACGCATTCCAGGCCCATGAGCGCCGCCGCCGTCGCCGCGGCGACCCCGTGCTGCCCGGCACCCGTCTCTGCGATCACGCGGTTCTTGCCCATCCGCAGCGTGAGAAGCGCCTGCCCCAGCACGTTGTTGATCTTGTGGGAGCCCGTGTGGTTGAGATCCTCCCTCTTGAGGAAGACGCGCGCGCCGCCGCAGTGCCGCGCGAACCGTGGCACCTCGGTCAGGAGACTGGGCCGCCCCGTGTAGTCGCGCTGCAGCCGCTCCAGTTCCGCGACGAACGTGGGGTCCTGCCAGGCCGCGAGGCGCGCCGCATCCAGCTCCTCCAGCGCCGCGACGAGGGCTTCGGGGACGTAGCGGCCCCCGAAGGCGCCGAAGCGGCCGATCGGCGTGAACTGACTCATGGACTGCTCACCTATCTGTGGTGCGGCGTCCTGACGACGCGTGCGGCTGCGACTCTCGGGGCAGTCAATGCTCGCCCGGATGGAGGATGCAGGGATGCGACCCGGCGGCGACGAGTTCGCTCACCGCGTGGCGCGGGTTGCCCCGGGTCACGAGCGACTCTCCCACCAAGACGGCGTGGGCGCCGAGCCGCGCCACCTCCAACACGTCGTGCGGTCCACGGATGCCGGACTCGGCCACCGTGACCACGCTGCGCGGCAGGCGGGGCGCGATCCGCGCGAACGTGCCGCGGTCGACCTCCAACGTCTTGAGGTTGCGGTTGTTGACCCCGATCACGCGGGCCCCGGCGGCGATCGCGCGTTCCGACTCGGCCTCATCGTGCACCTCGACCAGGGCGGTCATCCCGAGGGACTCCGCGCGCTCCCGCAACCCGATCAGCACCTCCTGAGGCAGCGCCGCGACGATCAGGAGGATGAGGTCGGCGCCGTGAGCCCTTGCCTCCCAGATCTGGTACGGGTCGACGATGAAGTCCTTGCGCAGGACCGGGACGTCCACAGCGGCCCGCACGGCGGTGAGGTCGGCGAGGCTTCCCCCGAAGCGGCGAGGTTCGGTCAGGACGCTGATGACGGACGCGCCGCCCGCCTCGTAGTCCCGAGCCAAGGAGGCTGGGTCGGCGATCGCCGCCAGGGCTCCCTTGCTGGGGCTGGAGCGTTTGACCTCGGCGATGACTTTCACGCCCTGCTCGCCCTGGGTGAGCGCGGCGAGCGCGTCCCGGGCCTGAAGGGCGCGCGAAGCGCGGTCCTTCAGCTCATCGAAGGACACCGCGGCGCGGCGCGCCTGAAGGTCCTCGCGCACGCCCTCGATGATGTCGTCTAAAACGGTGGCCACGAGCCTCAGGGTAACGAGTGCGGGCGAACCCACCGAATCGCGGTTCGGTGCAGCGCCGCACGGGGACTCTCAGGGTGGAACCGGACCGCCGCGTCAGCGCCGCGGCTCACCGAAGCCCGCCCGGTTCATGCCGATCCACGCCACGATCCCGGCCAGGACGAAGACCACCCCGGCGATCCACAGGAACGACGCGGCGATGACGATACCGACAGACACGAGAAGGGAGCCGAACAAGATCAGCAGCGTCCCCGTCCAGGCTGCGGGGGTGTGGCCGTGCGAGGTGTTGCCGGACATGCTGGTTCCTCCGTGGCGATCGTGCGGGCCGTCGTCGGCCCGGGGTATCTGTCCTGCTGTCCCGGTCCATTCTGCCAGGGACGATGTGCGGACCGGCCGCTCGGCGCACCGGCTCCTCGGCAAGCCGGTCTTTACAGCGTGGGGTCATCACCACGATCGAGCGCGTCCCAGGCGCTGTCCTCGCGACGATCGGCGATCTGTCGCCGTTGTCCAGCGCCCGGGCCGCTCTGGATGTCCTCGGGTCCCTCGCCGTCCCGCGAGGCCGTGGTCGTGACCGCGCCCTCCGGCCGCACGGGGACGTCGTAACGGCGCCCAGCGCCCGGCCACCTTCCGGCGGTGCAGACCCCCAACACCACCCCCGCCAGGACGAGCACCGCGCCGGCGGCGCTGGTGGCCAGTCCCGCGCCAGCGGACAGGGACCCGACGGGTTGACCCGCGGGGACGGTCGCCGCGGTCAGCGCCGCCTCCGCCGCGCCCCACCCTGTCCAGACCGCGACCAGCGCCCCGACCGCGCCGAGCGCGGCGATGACCAGTGCCGATCGGCGCAGCCGCGGACCCGTGAAGAGCCCGGCCAGCATGCCGGCGGCGGCCACCAATAGCAGCGGCATGAAGGCGGGCGCCAGGACGGTCCCGGCCACGGCGGGCGTACCGCCCACCTCCGCGACGCCGATCGGCGCGAGCACCCGCGCGCTCGCCCACGTGCTCCCTGCGGATGCCGCCGCCAGGATCGCGCCGACCACGGTGAGCACCAGAGCGACGCCGCGCGCCCGGGACCCGGTCACGGCGTCCCGGTCGAGCCGGCCCTAGGCGCGTCAGGGCCGGGGAGTTCGGTCAGGGTCTGGGCTCTGCCCAGGGCCCGCAGCGCTGCGGCCGCTTTGGAGATCGTCTCCTGGTACTCGGTCTCGGGCACGCTGTCGGCGACGATGCCCGCCCCCGCCTGCACGTACGCTGTGCCGTCGATCATCACCGCCGTCCGGATGGCGATGGCCGCGTCCAGGTCGCCGTGCACGTCCAGGTAGCCCACCACTCCCCCGTACACGCCGCGCCGCGTCGGCTCAAGCGAGTCGATGAGCTCCAAGGCGCGGGGCTTCGGCGCCCCCGAGAGGGTACCCGCCGGGAAGGTCGCGGCGAGGACGTCGTACGCGGTGCGGTCGGCCCGCAGACGTCCGACCACCGTCGACTCGATGTGCATGATGTGGCTGTACCGCTGGACGCTCATCAGGTCGACCACCTCGACGCTGCCCGCGTCGCACACGCGTTGCAGATCGTTGCGGGACAAGTCGACGAGCATGACGTGCTCAGAACGCTCCTTGGGGTCGGCGAGCAGCTCGGCAGCCAGTCGCTCGTCCTGCTCGGGGGTGGCGCCGCGAGGGCGCGACCCCGCGATGGGATGGGTGATGACCTTGCCGGCGGAGACCCGGACCAGCGCTTCAGGGCTGGACCCGATCACGTCGATCGCGCGACCGTCCGGCGCCGCCAGGCGCAGCAGATACATGTACGGGCTCGGGTTGGTCGTGCGCAGTACCCGGTAGACGTCCAGCGGGTGCGCGGTGCAGGGCATCGCGAACCGTTGGGACAGCACCACCTGGAACACCTCGCCGGCGCGGATGGCCTCCTTGCCCGCCTCGACCATCTCGTGGAAGCGCTCCCGGGTGCAGGTGCTCTCGGTGTCGGGGGCCACCTCGTCGTCGAGGACGGCGACCGTGCTCTGCGCGGGCTGGGCCAGGGCGGCGGTCATGCGCTCCAGACGAGCGATCGCGTCGGTGTACGCCTCGTCCACCCGCTCATCGGTCCCGTCGAAGTTCACCGCGTTGGCCACGAGGTAGATCGACCCGTCCGCGTGATCGAGCACGGCCAGGTCCGTCGCGAGCAGCATCGCGATCTCGGGCAACCGCAGGTCGTCCACGGCGTCCTCGCCGACCCGCTCCCAGCGACGCACCGCGTCATAACCCACGTAACCGACGAACCCACCCGTGAGCGGCGGCAACCCCTCGATGGGGTCGGTGGCCAACGCCGACAGGGCGTCGCGCAGCACCTGGACCGGATCTCCGTGGGTCGGGATGCCGACCGGTACGTCACCGGTCCAGTGCGCGCGACCCCCGCGCTCGGTCAGTACGGCGCGACTGCGCGCCCCGACGATCGAATACCGCGACCACACCCCGCCGTGCTCCGCCGACTCCAGCAAGAAGGTGCCCGGCGCGTCACCCGCCAACTTGCGGTAGACCCCGACCGGCGTCTCGGCGTCGGCCAGGAACCGCCGAACCACCGGGATGACCCGGCGCGCTCGCGCCAGTTCGCGGAACGTCGCCAGGTCGGGCCAGGTTCCCCCGTACGGGATCCTCAGCCCGCCGCCCGCGGGGCTCACCGGCGCGCGCCCCACTTCACGATCAGCCGGGGACCTTCGGGATCGGCCGCCTCGGGACCCGGAAGGACCGAGCGGCCTGCGCGCGCATGGGTGTCCACGTCGGAAGCGTACGGGTCTGCAGCGAGGCGCCCCTTGCGCGAGTCTCCGACGCCGAACCGCGGTTCGGCGTCATCCAGGTCGTCCGCGAGGTCCCCCTCGCTGATCTCGTCGAGGTGGGAAGCCAGATCCTCGTCCTCGTCCTCGTCCTCGCTTCGTCGCGAGGTGGCGAGCGGGGGCACGTCCGCCGCCCGCGCTGCGAGGTTGGTGAAGAAGCAGGTGCGCTGGCCCGTATGGCACGCAGCCCCCACCTGGTCGACCCGGACGAGGACGGCGTCGCCGTCGCAGTCGAGCGCCACCGAGCGGACAAACTGAACGTGCCCGGACGTGTCACCCTTGCGCCAATATTGTTGGCGACTGCGCGACCAGAAGGTGACGCGGCCGGCCGTGAGCGTGCTGTGCAACGCCTCGTCGTCCATCCATCCGACCATGAGCACTTGGCCGCTGTCGTACTGCTGGATCACCGCCGCGATCAGGCCGTCGGCATCGCGCCTCAGCCGCGCCGCGATCGTGGGGTCGAGCGCGCTCGGGACGCACCGTGCCCCCCTGGGTGGGTCCGCCGATTCATGGCGCGCAACGGCATCGGACACAGGAGAGCCGACGCTGTCAGCGGAGCTGACCACGCCGGCCCTAGCGGGATCGGGCTGGGACTTCACGGCCCTATTGTGGCAGGTCAGAGAGTCGGTTCGGACCGTCACCCGCGTGAGTATCCACACACTCAACTTTGGCCGGCGGCGACCGACAAGGCGCCGATCTCCCACGCCCGGGCCTCCGGTTTGCCACACTCGACCCTATGACCGGATTGGCCCATCTCGAACGCCTGGCCCTGTGCTCCACCTTCACCCGCGTGGGTCCCGACGCCCCCACGCTCTGCGAGGGCTGGACCGCCCGGGACCTCGCCGCACACCTTGTCCTGCGTGAGCGTCGGCCCGACGCCGCGGCCGGTGTCATCATCCCCTTCATCCCCGCGCTCGTCGGCCACACCCAACGGGTCCAGGACTCCCTGGCCGAGCAGTCCTGGGCGGGCCTGGTCGACATGGTCCGCGATGGTCCGCCCGGATGGAACCCGACGCGCGTGCCCGGGGTCGACGACGCGGTCAACCTGGCGGAGTTCTGGGTGCACCACCAGGACGTCCTGCGCGGCGCGCCGAGCTGGACCGTCGCCGACCGGCGCACCGTCGAACCGCCCCTTGAGGAAGCGCTCTGGGCACGGCTGCGCCACGTGGGGCAGTTGCTGTTCCGCCGCGCCCCGGTGGGGGTCGTGTTGCAGGCCGGGGACCTGGGACGCAAACAGGTGCGCGGCGCCACGAAGGAGGGAACCGTCACCCTCGAAGGCGCCCCGTCCGAACTGCTCCTCTTCGCGTTCGGACGCGGTACCCACGCGGACGTCCGGGTAGAGGGACCGGAGGAGGCGACCGCCGCGCTGCGCGGGGCGATTCTCGGCCTGTGAGGGGCGCCGCGCGACCCTGCCAGCAGACGCCCGACCTCCGCTCCCGGCGCCGACCGCTCACCTCTTTGGTCGCGAAGCCCGTTGAGGCTCTTTGACACTCGCCCATTCCGGTGCCATCGTCGGGGGCGCCGGAGTCCGGCCCGCGGAAGGGTCGTACCCGTCACGCTCGAGGAGGTCATCCGTGTCGCGTCACCCTCGCCCCGTTCTCGCCGGGACCACCACGCTCGCCGTCGCGGCGCTCACCGCGGCCCTCGCGGGCCCGGCCTCCGCGCTGCCAGCCGAGTCGAGCACACCGGCGCCGAGTGCGTCGACGAGCGAAGCGGCGGGCACCGCGACAGCCACACAGGGCGCGGCGGCGCAGCGGCGTTGGACCTACTTCACGCAGACCGCCGGCGCCTGGAAGGTCATGGACAAGACGCCGTATCAGGTGACCCCGCCGGAGGGCGCCGTCGAGGGATGGCGGTACGCGACGGCGGCCACAGCCGGAGCCCGGCTCCCCAGGACGGCCCCGAGCTTCGACGACATCTGCGGCAAGATCGCCTCGGAGGCCGGCAAGAAGCGCGTCGGGGTCGTGATCGACTACGGGCGTCCAGCCGACGGCCCGGACGGCGCGAACCCGCCGGCCGCCATCGCCCGCTGCGCCGTCGTGCCCACCAACGCCTCGGCCAGCCAGGTCCTGGCGCACGCTGCCGCCGTCCGCGACGACCTGGGGATGGTGTGCGGCATCGACAACTATCCCTCGCAAGGCTGCGCCGAGGCCGTGGCGGCGGTGAGCGAGACTGCGGCCGCTGCGGACGACAAGATCGACATCTCCGTCAAGGCACCCCGGGACCAGGTGGCGGAGGCCGCGGCGACGGCCGAGCAGAGTTCGGGGCCGTCGAAGCGCGTCCTCACGGCCGTGGCCCTCGTCATCGTCGCGGCGGCCGGGGGCGGAGCGTGGTTCTGGCGGCGACGCACGCAGTCTGCCGCCTGACCGAATGCCCGAATGCCCGAATGCCTGGATCGCGGTGCCACGCAGGCGCTACCGTCGCAGCGCCGCGTCGTAGGCTCCCCCCCGTGACCGTCCTGCACCGCGCGCCCCGCCATCCCCGCGTCCGGAGCCGGTGGTGACGACGGTCTTCGTGCTCGGCGGAGCACGAAGCGGCAAGAGCCGGTACGCCGAACACCTCCTGGGCGCCGAACTGTTTGTACATTATGTCGCTCCAGGGCGCGAACCGGACGACATTCTCGACCCCGAGTGGGCCGACCGTGTCGCGGCGCACCGCCGCGGCCGTCCCGCCTCCTGGAAAACGTGGGAGACCGGCGACGTGCCCGGCGTGCTGCGTTCTGCCGACGGGGCCGTCCTGGTGGACTGCCTCGGCACGTGGGTGACCCGCCTGATCGACGACGCGGCCGCCTGGGACGACCGCTCCGGTGCGCACGCCGAGGTCGAGCGCGCCACCGAGAACTTGGTCGCGGCCCTGCGGGACACGACGCAGCACGCGGTTCTCGTCAGCAACGAGACCGGATGTGGCATCGTCCCGGCCTCCCCCTCGGGACGTCTCTTTCGCGATTGCCTCGGCCGCGTCAACGCGAGGGTGGCGGATTCCTGCGACCGTGTGGTCCTCGTCGTGGCCGGGCGCGTGCTGGACCTCACCGACCGGCCGCTGATCGCGAGGTCGCCGCAGTTACCCGCGCGCGACTGCCGGCCGGCGGGGTGATCCAGCGGTGCCAGACTGGTGGCGCCTCGCGGTCGGCACACTGACGGCGTGGCCCGTCGCGCCTCCGGGTCGGACCGATCGGCGGGTGGCGGCACGGGCCATGCTCGCGGCGCCCCTCGCCCTGCTGCCCGCCCTGGTGGTGCTCGGCGCACTCGGCGCTGGGCTGGCTGCGCTCGGGTGCTCTCCCCTGCTCACGGCCGCCCTTTTGCTGACAGGGCTGGTCCTGTCGTGCCGCGCGATGCACCTGGACGGCGTGTCCGACCTCGCCGACGGACTGTCCGCCTCGTACGAGGCGTCACGCTCGCTCGACGTCATGGCGAAGGGCGACGTGGGACCGAGCGGCGTCGCCGCGGTGGTGCTCGTCCTGCTCGTGGACGTCTCCGCGCTCGCGGCCCTCTCGGAGCGCCCGGCCGCGCTTGGGCTCGCCGCTCTCGCCGTCCTCGTCTCCCGACACACGCTGGCCTGGGCCTGCGCGCTCCTGCCCGCAGCCCGTGCGGACGGCCTCGGCGCGACCGTGGCACGAACTGTGCGACCCGGCGCAGCCGGCGCCGTCACCGCGATCCTGCTCCTGTTGAGCGTCGGCGTGTCCGCTGCGGCGGGCGCTTGGCTGTGGTGCGGCCCGTTGTGCGTAGCGTGTGGGCTGGCGGCGGCGGGGCTGGTGCTGCGGCGAGCCGCCTCCCGTCTCGGGGGCATCACCGGCGACGTTCTCGGCGCATCGATCGAGGTCTCGCTCGCGGCGGCGCTGGCGGCGGCGGCAGTGTCCATGACCGCCTGATGACGTCAGCTCCCGGCGGAGGCCTCATTCCCGGGACCCCCGCGCCCGAGGTCCCATGCCCGCGACCGTGACGGACCCGAGAAGGATCCGCAGGGGATCAGCCGGCCGCCGACGACGTCACGAACGGCGGCCGCTTGACGAGCGCGGGAACGTCCCGTCCACGCACCTCGACCACCACGTCGTCACCCTCGCGGACCGACCGGTCCAACAGCGCCAGCGCGATGCCCTGCCGCAGCGTAGGAGACATCGTCCCCGACGTGACGACGCCCACGCCGGCACCCGAAGCGTCCCGCACCCGGCAGCCCTGCCGAGGAATGCCCTTCCCAGGCGCGATCAGCCCGGTCGCGAGGGGGCCGGCCTGCTCCGCGCGCTGCCGCGCCAGGGGTTCCTTGCCCCAGAACGTCCCCTTGTCCCAGCCAACGGCCCATCCCAGGCGAGCCATGACCGGCGTGACGTCCAGGGACAGCTCGTGGCCCCAGAGCGGGTAGCCCATCTCCGTACGCAGCGTGTCGCGTGCTCCCAACCCGCACACGAGACCCTCGTACCGCGCCGTCACCGCCGCGAGCGCGTCCCACAGCCGCACCGCCGCTCCCGCGCCGACGATCAGCTCGAATCCGAGCTCGCCGGTGTACCCGCTGCGGCACACCGTCAGCTCTGTCCCCTCCCACGTCGTCTCGACGAACGCCATGTACGCCGGCGGAATGGGTAGGTCCAATGCGGTCAGGACGTCTGCGGACCGCGGCCCCTGGACCGCCAGCATCGCCTCGTCGCGGTGCCGATCGACGATCTCGACCTCGCCGGGGCACGAGGCCCGCAGGCGCCGAGCTACCTCAGCCGCGTTGGCGCAGTTGGGGACCAGAAGGAGGGAGGACGACGCGCGCACATACACGATGAGATCGTCGACGACCCCCCCGCTCGCCTCGTCGCAGCACAGCGTGTATTGCGCCTTGCCGGCTCCCGCCTTGGCGAGATCCGCCGTGAGGCATCGGTTCACCGCATCGGCGGCCCCGGGTCCCTCGACCCGCAGCGTGCCGAGGTGCGACACGTCGAAAAGGCCTACTCCCTCTCGCACGGCCGCGTGCTCGGCCAGAACCCCGCCACCCGGGTAGTCGATCGGCATCGACCACCCCGAGAAGTCGGCCATCTTCGCCCCGAGCGCCCGATGCCGCTCATCCAGTGGGGAGGTCACCGGTGCTTTGCTGGTCATGCATGACACGCTATCCGTGGCGGTTATCGACCGCCGGCAACTGGGAAGGGCTGCACGCGACGGCGATGCGCCCGCCGAAGAACCAGAGGGAAAGGCCACACCGTGACCGCGATCAACCATCGTGCCGACGCCGCGCACCGGCTGGAGGCGGACACCCTTGTCGTCTTCGTCGCACCGGGCCACCCCACGCCGACGGTGCTCGGGGAGCTTCCCGAGAAGGTGGGGCAGTGCCTCGGGACCGCCCTGCAGGCGCTCCGGGCGAGCGGCGGGGATGACGAGGTCACGTGGCTCTCCGAGGTCCCCGGCGTGCGCGCCCCGACCGTGGCCGTCGTGGGCGTCGGACAGACCTCGGACCAGGACGACGCTGCGGCCCTCCCCGCAGAGCGCTTGCGCAGGGCCGCCGGCGCAGCGGCCCGCGCGCTCAGCGGGCGCCGCACCGCGGTCGCCCTGCTGCCCGATGCCGACCCGGACACGCTGACAGCGATCGCCGAGGGCTTCGCCCTCGGGGCGTACACCTTCACCCAGCACCGCGGTCGCGGCCAGGTGACGGGCGCCCAAGGGGCCCCCCAGTCGTTCGCGAAACTCGCCGGTCAGGCGCATGCCGCGCCCCCATCGGGAGTGCTAGCGGCACCACCCGAGGACGTGACCGAGACGGACAAGCCGTCCAGACGCCTGCCCGTTGCCGAGGTGATCCTCGCAGGGTCCGGGCGCGTCCCTGCCCACAGCGCGGTCATCCTGCGACGTGTCCAGGTGCTGGGCGAGAGGGTCGCCTGGGCCCGGGATCAAGTCAACACCGCACCGAACGTTCTGTACCCGTACAGCTTCGGCGAGCGTTGCCGGGCCGTCGCGCCGGGTCCGGTCGACGTGACGCTGCTCGACGAGCCCACGCTGCGCGGCCTCGGCTGCGGCGGCATCCTCGGGGTCGGGCAGGGGTCCGTCCACCACCCGATGATCGTGCGGCTGCGCTATCGGCCCCAGAACGCGGTGGCCCGCCTCGCGTTCGTCGGCAAGGGCATCACGTTCGATTCGGGGGGGCTGTGTCTCAAGCCCCCCGCGAGCATGCTCACGATGAAGTGCGACATGGCGGGGGCGGCCGCGGTGGCCGCTACCGTCTTCGCGGTCGCCGACCTTAAGCTTCCGGTCGCCGTCGACGGGTGGCTCGCGCTGGCCGAGAACATGACGGGCTCCAACGCGCAGCGTCCTGGCGACGTGGTGACGATGGCCGACGGCACCACCTGCGAGATCATCAACACCGACGCTGAAGGGCGCCTGGTGCTCGCCGATGCTCTCGTGCTCGCATCGCGGGAGCGACCAGACGCGATCGTCGACATCGCGACTCTGACCGGCGCCGCGGTCGTCGCGCTCGGCCACCGGACAGCCGCGTTGATGGCCAACGACGACGAGCTGCAGGGCGAGATCGCCACGGCCGCGACACGCAGCGGGGAGTCGCTCTGGCCGATGCCGATCACTCCAGAGATGCACAAGGGCCTGGAGTCGAACGTGGCCGACCGCAAGCACGCCGGTTCGCGGGAGGGCGGCGCCATGCTCGCGGCCGCGTTCCTGCGCGAATTCGTCGGCCGTCAGGACGGCGGGTCGATCCCGTGGGGACACCTCGACATCGCGGGACCATGCTTCAACTCCGCGAGGCCTTACGGCTATACCCCTAAGGGCGCGACCGGCTTCGGCGTACGAACGTTGTTGTGCCTGGCAGAATCTCAAGCGTGACCGTGGCCGCCCCCGACGCGTTCCTGGCGGGGGCGGAGGCCGACGGCCGCCCAGGGCGGCGCCTCGCCGCACTTGACGGGATCCGCACGCTCGCGGTCGGCCTCGTCGTCTTGTTCCACCTCGGCGTCCCCGGCATGGCCGGTGGGTTCCTCGGGGTGGACGTCTTCTTCGTCCTGTCCGGGTTCCTGATCACGACCCTGCTGTTGCGCGACATCGTCTCGCACGGGCGCATCGACCTGACGCGGTTTTGGGCGCGGCGCATGAGCCGCCTCATGCCCGCAGTGCTGCTGCTGTTCCTCGTGGTCGCCTTGTGGGCCGCGTTGATCGCGCCCGCGTTCCGACTCCCCGGGATCGGCGCCGACCTGCTGTGGTGCATTCTCTACGTCGGCAACTGGCACTTCATCGGCACGAACAGCTACTTCGCGGACGACGGTACGATCTCTCCGCTGCTACACCTGTGGTCCCTGGGCGTCGAGGAGCAGTTCTACCTTCTGTGGCCTCTGCTCATGGCGGCCGTCGGCGCGCTCCTGGCGAGCCCCGGTCAAGGCCAGCACGCACATCGCGACCTGCTCGGCGCCCGACGTCGGAGCACGACGGCCGTGATGATCTCCGGGGGCGTGGTCGCCGCCGCGTCGATCGTCCTGATGGCGCACACCTACCTGAGCGCGGGCGCGGACCGCGCATACATGGGCACGGACACGAAGGTCTTCGAGCCGCTGTTGGGGGCCGTGGCTGCGGCGGCGACGTTTCGTCCCGCCGTGGCCGCCTTCGTGGCCCGAAACGCCCAACTGTTGCTGTCGGGCGGCACGGCCGCCGTGCTCGTGGCCGTCGCGACGC
The DNA here is from genome assembly GCA_040006675.1 of Dermatophilaceae bacterium. GTDB lineage: Bacteria > Actinomycetota > Actinomycetes > Actinomycetales > Dermatophilaceae > Austwickia. The sequence continues at coordinate 16,985 of JBDTWM010000049.1, forward strand.
TCGGGGATGGAAGCGGCCCACGCGCGGCCTACTTCAACGGTGGCGCGGTCGCCCTGTGCTTGGCGGTCGTCGCGCTTGTCGCGGGCGCCATCCAGGCGGATCCTGACGTGGGGCTGGCCAGGGTCTTCGCGCATCCGGCGATGGCCTACCTCGGACGCATCTCGTACGGTCTCTATCTTTGGCACTGGCCCTGGGCCGCGTGGCTGCTGACTCCAGGGACCTTCGAGCCCGCGCGCGCCGCCCTCGTCGCCGCGCTCACGCTGACGACGGCGGCGGCGTCATACCACTGGTTGGAGCTGCCGCTGCGAAGCGGAAAGCTGCGTCTGGTGCCCTCCGCGCGGATCCTGAAGGTCGGTTTCGGCGCCATGGCGGTCGCCTGCTTCCTCCCGTTCCTCCTGGGAGGCACCCCCCTGTACGCCGGGGTCAAGGCGAGCACCGGCACGCAACGTGTCCTGCTCATCGGCGACAGCGTCCCTCACCAGCTGACGGCCGCGTTCGCAGAGGCGGGCGAGAAGCGCGGCGTCGTCATCGACGACGGCGCGCACGGCGGTTGTTCCGCGATGGGCATCCTCACCATCAACGGGGACGGCAGCGTCTACAACCCGCCAACGCCTCGTCTCCCGGGCACCTCCGGCCCCGTGTGCGCGCCGGTGGCCGAGGAGCAGAGCGAGGCGGTCGCGAGTGTGCGGCCCACCACGGTGCTCTGGTGGTCCCGGTACGAGTACGCGGACCGCCTCTCCGACCAGGGCACCCCGTTACGTGCGAACGATCCGGGATTCTGGGACGCGCAACGTGAGGCCCTCGAGCGGACCGTCGACCGGGTGACAGCGGGGGGCGCGGAGCTCGTCATCGTCGAGCCGGAGCCGCCCGGCGACCAGGTCGGGCAAGGGTGCTTGCCGCAACACGACTGCCTTCCGTTCCTGATCCGACTGCGCGACGAGGACGACGTCCGCCGCCAGTGGATCCAGGTGTTGCGGCAGGAGGCGACGCGTGACCCCAGGGTGCACCTCATCAGCGTGTCGGACGTGTTCTGTCGCAACGCCGCCAGCCCCTGCGACGACCGGTTGCCTCTCAACACGGGGTCCGGATTCCCGGCGCCGACCGGGGAGCCGGCGCGGGCGGACGGGTCGCACTTCGTCCTGGAGGCGTCCGGCGAGGTCGCCGATATCGTTCTCGGTCGGGCTCTGCAGGTTCAGCGGTGAGGCTGCCCGGGGGGCCGCACTCGGGATGGCTGACGACCGCGAACGTACGACCCGACCCCGTCCTTCGGGGGCGCAGGGTCCACGCCCCCTATGCTGGCTGACGACACCGCACGATGACACGTGGAGGAGAGGCATCGAATGTCCGAGCGCGTGACCATGCCGGCCCTGGGCGAATCCGTGACCGAGGGCACCGTCACCCGGTGGCTCAAGAATGTCGGAGACACCGTCAACGTCGATGAACCTCTCCTGGAAGTCTCAACGGACAAGGTCGACACAGAGATTCCCTCGCCCGTCGCGGGCACGCTCCAGGAGATTTTTGTCGGGGAGGACGAGACCGTCCCGGTGGGCGCCGACCTTGCCGTGATCGGCGACGGTGCCCCCGCGGCGGCCGAGGCGCCCGCTGCGCAATCCGCCCCGGCGCAGGAAGCCCCCGCACAGGAAGCCCCCGCACAGGAGGCCCCGGCGCAGACGTCTCCCGCCGGAGGGGGCCCGGGCGGGGAGGTGAGCGGTGGCGAGCGCGTCACGATGCCCGCGCTTGGAGAGTCGGTCACCGAAGGAACCGTTACGCGGTGGTTGAAGCAGGAGGGCGACCAGGTCGCCCTCGACGAACCGCTCCTGGAGGTGTCCACCGACAAGGTGGACACGGAGATCCCCTCCCCGATCGCTGGCATCCTGAGCAAAATCCTGGTGGGCGAGGACGAGACCGTACCGGTGGGTGCCGACCTCGCGATCGTCGGCGGCGAGGTGTCCGGTGGCGGCGCCCAGCAGGCCGCGCCCGAAGAGCCCGCACCCCAAGCGGCCGAACCTGCACCCCAGGCGGCCGAGCCCGCACCCCAGGCGGCCGAACCTGCACCCCA
>JBDTWM010000050.1:0-18184 GCA_040006675.1 Dermatophilaceae bacterium
CGCGTCATCCGCGCGCCGTCCCTGCCTCGTCCACGGGGCCGAGCCTGCCTCGCACGCGACCGGGTATTCGCTCGGTAGGGTGACCGACGTGACCCGGCCCGGGACGAACCTGCCGGTCAGCCAAAGCGACGACGCCGTGCTCCTGGCGTGGCTCGTCGGGATCTGGGGGGCCCACCTCGCGTACTGGCTGCTGGTCTTCCGCAGCTGGCTGGTGCAGGGCGACGACTACCTCAACGCGGCGATGGCCGGCCGCCCTGACGCCCGGACCAGCTGGAGCCAGTGGTGGTTGGGCTACTGGACGGATGTCACGTCGGTCAACGGCCGCGCCACCGACGCGCTCGTGCGGCTGCTCATGGCGCCCGGGCCGTGGTGCTGGCGGCTGCTCGGGCCCGTGCTGTTCACCGTCGTCGCGATGCTGCTGTGGTGGTGGGCCGTTCGTGGTCGCCTCAGCTCGGCGAACGGGTCCGACAGGGCATCCCGACGAGCCGTCGTGGCGCTGGCGGCGCTCGGCGCCACGTGGGTCCTGGTCGCGCTCGCCGTGTGTCCGCCGCTCGGCGGGGACGTGCTGTTCTGGATGTCATCGACGGTGTCGTACGTCGTCCCGACGGCGCTCACCGTGGCTGTCGGGATGCGTCTGAGCGCCCACGTGCGGGGCGAGCGGACCCGACGGGGACAGTGCGTGGCCACCGGCGCGGCCATCATGGCCGCCCACCTGCTGCACGAGGTGAGCTCGTTCACGACCGTGGCCCTCGTGGGGGCGACGTGGCTGCTCGCCGGCTCGGGCGCCCGAGACCGACGATTGCGGGCCTGGACCGTCACGTCGATCGTCGGATTCGCACTCCAGATGCTCGCCCCGGGGTTCTGGGCCCGCTTCTCCACGTTCCGGGCCGGTGGCAGCGAGCCGAGCGCCAGCCCAGTGGCGCGCGGGCTCGACATGATCGGGCACGGGGTGCTGACCTGGTACGCGGTATGTGGGCCGATCCTGGTCGTGCTGCTCGCTTTGTGGCTTCCGCGGCTCGTGCACGCCGTGCGGGAGGGCCGCGCCGACGGGTGGGCGTCGCCGCAGGGGACGTCAGCGCGGGACAGCGGTGACATCATCCTTGCTCTCGCCGGCGTGTTCGGCGCGAGCGCTTTGCCGATCCTGCTCGGACTGGGGACCGTGCGGGCTTTCCTGCCCGCGGCGATATGGCTGATGGCCGCCGTATTCGTCACGCTCGGGTCGATCCTGCTGCCGGCCAGGTCCGGTCAACTGGGCGCTCCAAACGCCGGCGTTGTCGCCCGGGGGATAGCGGTGGCAGCGGCCGCGGCGGCCTTCGTGGTGAGCGCCCCCATGGCCGTGGCCGTGGCCTCGGACATGAGCGCCAACGCGGAGCGCTGGGCCCCGACCGCTGCCCAGCTCGAGCAGGCTCGCCGGGGCGAGCGTAGGGACGTGCACATGCCCGCCGGATTCCCGTACCCCGAGTACCTCTACGCGCGCGCGTTCGACCAGCGGACCTACGAACAGTTCATGCGCGTCTACTACGGACTCCCCGATGGCGTGACATTGCATTGGCCGGCCCGGTGAGAGCCTCTGGGGGGCCGGCAACGCCGTGAGACACTGGGCTGCGCCCACGCGCCGACATCTGACGAGTGATTCCGTTGTGCGACAAGGACATTCAGTGGAGCAACCGAGGTGGTAGAGCAGGCCGACACGCATGGGGCGGTGCCGCGACGTGCCGACCCGATACCCGATGATGACCCATTACGTGCTGCCGACTCATTGCGCGCTGCCGACTCATTACGCGGTGCCGACCCACGACGGCGCACCGACGTCGGCCGCGTCGTGCGCTACCTGCTCGTGGGTGCCTTCTCTTACGCGGTGAACGTCGCGCTTCTCGTCGCCTTCGTCGACGCGCTGGGATGGAACCGCCCCTGGGCCGCGGCCCCCGCCGCATTTCTCCTGACCTTCCTCGTGAGCTACACGCTGCAGCGGATGGTCGCCTTCCGCTCGACCGCTCCGGTCGCGAGCTCGGTCCTGAGGTACGGGACCCTCGTCGCCGTCAACACCGTCGCGCAGGCCGTCCTGCACGCGCTCGCCGAGCGCGCCGGCATCGGGCTCGCCACCGGCCAGCTCATCGCCACCGGGATCACGAGCGCCTGGAACTACGTCGCCTACTGCCACTGGGTGTACGCGGACGCGGGTCGCCCCTCTCGCGATCGAGGGGGCGTCGTGATCGGAGCCGGCGGGCGGCGGATGTGAGCAAGCCACCGCAGGTGAGCGCGATCGTGCCGGCCCGTGACTCCGAGTCCCAGCTCGCGGACACGGTGGCGCGCCTGGCGCGCGCTCTGGCCCGGGCAGGGGACAGTCGCGGGGGCGGCGTGGGGGAGGGCGGTGAGATCCTCGTCGTGGAGAACGGGTCCTCCGACGGCACCTGGGCGCTTGCCCGGGAGTTGGCGGACGATGACGCTGACGTGCCCGTCCGTGCGCTGCGATCAGCGGTGGGGCTCGGACGGGCGTACGCCGCGGGGCTGCGCCACGCCCGTTGCGAGGTCGCCCTGCTCACCGCCGACGACCTGCCCTTCGGACTGACCGATCTGCAGGCGTGGCGTCTCGCCGGACGGCCCGCGGGGCTGGTCGTGGGCTCGAAGGCACATCCAGGCTCGGACGTGCCTCGCCCCGTCGTCCGCCGGGCGCTCACGGCCGGCTTCGGGTGGCTGGGCCGTCGCATCCTCGACCTCGATGTCGGCGACACGCAGGGCACGGTGTTCGTGCCGACCGCCTGGGCTCAGCGGGTGCTGCCCCAGATCCATTCGGGCGGATATCTCTTCCCGACGGAGCTGCTCTTCGTGGCCCAGTCGTTCGGAGTGCCGATCACGGAAGTCCCTGTCACGCTGGACGCCGCCCACGCCGAGCACCCCACCCGCATCCGAGCCCGGGACGTCACCGAGATGGCGACCGGCCTGGTCGGGCTGCGCCGCCGCCACGACCTACGAAACCGTCCGTGATCCGGCCACGCGACGCTCTGCCGCTCGCGAGCCCGGATCGCCCGTGGGTCACAAGAAGGTGGCCGCCTCCCGCGTGATCGTCGCGCCGTTCTCGTTTTGCTCCACCCGGTAGACGCTCGCGCCGTCCCGCTCGGCATAGAAGCCTTCGAGCGCCCCGTCCACGTAATGCACCGCCGCCCCGTTGTCGACACCAAGACCGCTCGGCAGCTGACCCGTGTCCACGTACTCCTTGTACTGCGGCTTGCGATCCATCTCACCGTCGAAATGCGGGCAGAACGACCCCTGGGCCAGCGCCAGTCCGTTCGGGAACGGCGACACGCCCGTCCCGTACCCGTCCGTGGTGCACGCTTCGTACCAGATGCACCCGCCGGCGCCCATGCCTGCGAAGACCACGTCGCGTTGCGGGTCAGCGGCGATCTCCTGCAGCTTGTGGCCGACCCCGTGCGCCTGCCACAGCGCCCACAGGTTCACGGTATTGCCGCCGCCGACGAAGAAGACATCCACCTCGTCGAGCCGGGCGAGGGACTGGGCCGCGCCCTCCCACAGGGTCAGCACGCTCGTGCGGGCGTGCGCGTTGCTGTACGCGTTCATGAAGCGTGACACGTAGAGGCCGTTGTCGGCCGACGCGGTCGGGACGAAGCACACCAGCGGGTTGGTGGCCCCGCTCAGGGACAGGATGTACCGGTCGAGGCTCGTCGCGGCGAATCCGTCCGAGGTCGAGAAGCCGCCGCCGCCCATCGCGACGATGTGTGTGGTCATGAACCCGACGCTATCTGCTCCGTTCAGAACATGGGGCGTTGGACCCACGGGCGTGGCGCGCCTCACCCACCCGGCACGGAGGTCAGCTGATGTCGTTCGGGTTGACCGGGGCCTCTCCCGTGGACTTCGCGTAGTACTTGGTCCACTGCCGGGTCGCGAGCATGCGGGCGAGAGCGATCACCGCGCCCGACGCGCACGCCCACAGGACCGCCTCCCACAACCGCGTGTCCGGGTCCTCCGGGTTGGCCGGGGGGTCGGCGGCCATGACGACCTTCCAGCCCTTCTCCGACACCGTCTTGGCCACCGCTGCCGCGGCGATCGCCGCACCCGTGCCGACCAGCTTGAACACCTTGTCGTTCACTCGCCTGCGCTCCTTCGACGTCTCGGGCGACCTCTCCCGAGGGCCGGCTCCCGACGTCAGTGTGCCAGCCCGCATCGTCGTTCGCCCCCGGTGGACACCGCCCGGGCGTACGACCCGCGCGAACTACGCCAGCGGTGTACGGTGACCCCACCTGACAGGGGAGCGCCACCGGCGCTGAGAGTGCGGCATCCGCCGCAGACCCTTGAACCTGATCCGGTTTGCACCGGCGGAGGAAGTCGCGGACGAGATGAGCACTGCAGCCGGTAACCCCTCCGGAGGGCGCGCGAGCACCGCCCACGACCCGTCGCTCGCCCGCGGCGGACCCGCTGCGTGGCGCGCCGTCGACCTCATCACCTTGGCCATCGTCGGGGTCGCGCTGGGCGTGGCCTTCTGGGGCTGGGACAACTCGCTCTACCAGGTCTTGAACGTCGCGTCCAAGGCGTTCCCCCCCTCGGGCGAGCTACTGCTCGGCGTGTGGCTGCTGCCTGCCGTCGTCGGCGCGCTGATCGTGCGCCGCCCCGGCGCGGCCCTGCTGACCGAGCTGGTCGCCGCCGCGGTCGAGAACCTCCTCGGCAATCAGTGGGGCACCGGCGTGCTCATCTCCGGGCTGCTGCAGGCGGCCGGCGTCGAGATCGCGGTCGCCCTCTTCGCGTGGCGGCGCTGGAGGCCGAGCGTCGCGATGCTGGCCGGCGCGCTGTCGGCGGTGTTCGCGATCGTGCTCTACGAGTGGTGGACGTACGTCGCGGAGTACGGCTGGGACTGGAAGATCGTCTACCTGGCCTGCGGCGTGATCTCCGGCATCGTCATCGCCGGACTCGGCGGCTGGGCCCTCGTGCAGGCGCTCGCTCGCGCCGGAGCCCTGTCGGCGTTCCCGCCTGGGCACGAGCTGCTCGCCGCCCGTGCTCGTGCCCGCGACGGCTCGTGAGACGTCGGGTGAAGCGAGGCGCGCCGGTGCCGGGTGTGCCGCCGTCGGGTACACCGCGGTCGCGTGTGCCGTGAGCGCCTCCCAGGGACTGCCCGCCGCGAGCACGCTGAGTCAGCCTGTCTTCGGCGTCCAGGTCCGTGGGCTGACCTGGACGCCGCTCGGGGCGAGGGGGCCGATCCTCGACGGCGTCGATCTGGGCGTCGAGCCAGGGGAACGGGTGTTGCTCGTCGGAGCCAGCGGCTCGGGCAAGTCCACGCTGCTGCGCGCCGTCGCCGGGGTGCTCGACGTCCTGGAGCCGGGCGACGTCGAGGGCGAGGTCTTGATCGGCGGGAGTCCGGCGCGCGGGGGCGACGGGCGAGTCGGCCTGCTCCTGCAGGATCCGACGGACGCGCGGGTCGCCGGCACGGCGGGCCGCGACGTGGCCTTCGGCCCGGAGAACCTCGGCGTGCCCCGTGAGGAGATTCACGCCCGAGTGGCGTGGGCGCTAGAGGCGGTCGGATTCCCGTACGGTCCCGCCCACCCGACCGCGGCCCTGTCCGGCGGGGAGGCCCAGCGGCTCGCCCTCGCCGGGGTGCTCGCCCTGCGCCCGGGGGTGTTGCTGCTCGACGAACCGACCTCGATGCTCGACCCGGTCTCGGCGTCGAGCGTGCACGAGGCGGTCGCGCAGGCGCAGGCGGCGACCGGCGCGACCCTGATCGTGGTGGAGCACCGCCTGGACGGCTGGGTCGAGCGTGTGGACCGCCTCGTCGTCCTCGGCGACGGCGGACGGGTGGTCGCCGACGGGCCGGTACGGGAGGTGCTCGCCGACCGCGGCGACGAGCTGGCCGCTCGAGGGATCTGGGTACCCGGCGTCCCGGCCCCGACCCCGCTCGCGGTGCCCCCGGAGCTCGTCTCCCCGTGGGCGACCCCGGCGCCCGCGGCGGGAAGCCCTCTGATCGACGCGCGGGACGTGGACGTGGTGCGCACGGCGCGGCGCGGCCTGCGCGTGGTCCGGGCGGACCCCGGGGTCGTGCGCGCGCTGGTCGGGGTCTCGGCGACGATTCGCGGCGGACGGCTCGCGGCGCTGTGCGGACCGAGCGGGGCGGGCAAGTCCACCCTGCTCGGGGTGCTCGCGGGATTGGACGCCCCGACGGGCGGCGCGGTGACGGCCCACCTGCCGCTGGGCGGCCCTCCGGATCCTCCGTACCGCTGGCGTTCGCGCGAACTGGCCCGCGCGGTCGGCTGGGTGCCGCAGCGCGCGGAGCAGGCCATCGTGTCGGCGACGACGGTGCGGGACTGCCTGCTCGCGACTCCTCGCGCGCTCGGGCTCGCCGAGGACCTCGCACGCGCACGTGTCGACGCCCTGCTGGAGGTGTTGGGCCTGGCCGGCATGGGCGGGCGTCAGCCCTACGACCTGTCCGGCGGCGAGCTGCGCCGTCTCGCGGTCGCCACCGGACTGATCCACGGGCCGGCGGTGCTTGCGCTCGACGAGCCGACGGTCGGCCAAGACCGGCTCACCTGGGCCGCGGTCGCGGGCGTCGTGCTCGCCGCGCGCGCCGCAGGATCGGGGGTGGTGGCCTCCACGCACGACGACCTGCTCACCGCCGCCGCCGACGAGGTCATCCGGCTGCGCGGCGGGAGGATGGCGTGAGCGCCGGGCGCAGCCCGTGGGGGATGGCCGCCCGCTGCGGGCCGCTGTCGCTGCTCGGCGGGTCGTTCCTGCTGGTGTTGGGCGCGCTCGGGATCTCCGGGGTGACCTCGGGGCTGGTCGGTTGCGCCGCCGTGCTCCTCGTCCTGGTCATCCTCGTCGGCCCGATCGGGTTCCCGCCGATCCGGCTGCTCGCGCCGGGGATCGCGCTGGCGTCGATCGTATGGTCCAACTGGCTGCTGTCGCCGAGCCGCGACTGGGCGGTCGGGTTCCAGGCGGGGCTGCGAGTGGCGTTCTTCGTGATCCCGGGGGTGGTTCTCGCCTCCTACCTCGATCCGTCGACCGTGGGCGACCACCTGGGCCAGCGGCTGCGGTTGCCGGCCCGGCCCGTGCTCGCCTTCGTGGCGGCGATGCAACGCTTCGAAGATCTGGGCGCGCAGTGGGAGGAGCAGGTCCGCGCGCGGCGTGTCCGCGGCCTCGGGCCGGGCAGGGGGCCGGCCTCGCAGATCCGCTACTACGCGGGGCTGGTCTTCACTTTGCTGGTCGAGGCCGTGCGGGGAGCAGGTCGGATGACCGTCGGGATGGAAGCCCGCGGCTATTCGGCTTCCCTCGCCGCCCGCCGCCCGCGCACCTGGATGGAGCCCGCGCCGTGGACGTTCGCCGACACTGCGCTGCTCATGCTGTGCGCCATCCTCGCCGTCATCCCGATCGTCGCCGAGGGTCTGATCGCCGCGTGACGTCGGTCGACGCAGGTCGACGCAGGTCGACGCAGGTCACGGTCGGCGTGCGGTCAGCGTCGGCGAGGCTCCGGCCCTGGCGGCTCCGGCTACCGCCGCGGGCTCGAACGTCAGGCGCCGTCAACCTCGGTGATCGTCAGTGCTCCCCGGGCGACCGCGTTCACGTGACCGCCCACCCGAACCGACTTGTCCGCCGTCACATCCAACTCGACCAGCGAGGGCCGCCCGACACCGAACCCCTGCACGACCTGCCAGGAGCCGCTCTGGTTGTGCGCTGCCAACCAGTGACCGAGGTCACCGGCGCCGGAACCGGTCGCGGCGACCTCGATGACTCCCCCGTCCGGGCCGTAGAACATCCGCGAGTGGATGGTCGACGCATCGTAGTGGGCCCACACGTTCACTTGCGGCTCCGTGTTGAGCAGCATGGCGTACGAATGCAGCATGCGGGCGTCCAGGCTTGCGCTTCGCACGTCCTCCGAGGTCGCCACCGGAAGCACGATGCCGGAGCTGCCGGAGTCGATCACCATCACGTCGTCGCTGATCGCCGAGAGCGGCAGGCCGACCAGCGAGGCCAGGATCTGCGGGCTCGAATTGAGTTTGTGGGACACCGCAGCGCGTGCGTTGACCTGCCAGTTGTCTATGCCGGAGGCCGAGACGAGGGTGTCCCGCCCATCGCTCTGGTTGTGCAGCACCAGCGCTGAGCGTGGGTCGTCGTTGAGGGAGTTGACCACATGCGCGGCGCCGAGGGAGGCGCTTCCGGCGAAACGGTTCTCGCCGGAAGCGGAGAACGAAACGATCTCCGCGCCGTGCCGCGACACGCTGGTCAAGAACACGGTTTCGGTGTTGAGCTGGCGCGCGATCGACCGCATCTGCTCATCGTCGAGTCCCGAGGCTTCCGCGAACACATAGACCGGGTTGCCCGTGAAGGTGTCGTGGCACTCCGCAAAGACGTTGACGAGGCGATACGTGAAGTCCATCCCCGCAGCCTACCCGTCGGCGGACCTTCGAACCCGGGCCCTGGCCATCCCGCGCGGCCGGCCGCGCGCAGGATCAGACGGATGCGAAGCGGGCGTCGGGTGCGCGGGTCATCCATAGGTCGTGAACCTCGTCGTTGGGTCGACCCTCCCGTTGCGGGATGAGCACGCGCCGGACAACCGGGTCCAGTGGCAGCGGCGCGGGACGAGGCGCGTCCATTCGGTCCCCACCGAATGGACGCGCCTACGTTGATCGGCCGTTCCGTCGACCCATATGTGCGTTCAGGCACTTTCCTCGAAGACCCGAACGCAGCTCGTGCATCCCCAAGCCCGCATCCCGCGCGCCGTCCTGGCGTCGCGAGGTGGGTGCTTCCATCGCAACACTGGGCTCATCGCAAAACCGGGCTCATCGCAACACATGGTTGTACCGCAGCGAATTGGGCTTGCAGACGCACTCGGTCGCGATGGCGATGTCAGGGGCGATCAGCCCCTCTCCACGTAGCTCGTGCAGGCGCGGCACCACTCGATCGCGCAGCTTCCACGGGTCGATCGTGTTGAGGTAGATCTTCGTGCCACCCTCGAAGCCCGCCAACGTCGACACGCGCCACTTCAACACCATGCGCCACGGCATCGGCATGTCCACATCGATCGGCTGATGCTGCCACTCCTCGTTACACGGCACGAGGGCGCCCGTGGCCGCGTGGCACGCGTGCGCCATGTCGCTGATCCCGCGAATCTCCGCCGCCGTGTGTTCCCACGGTCGGCAATGGGGGCTCTTGCTGTAGATCTCCAGCGAAGGGTAGCGGTGCCCGAACCCAGCGAAGGCTGTCGCGTATGCGTTCTCGGCCAGCACGAGGTTGTGGTAGCCGGCGTAGTCCACGGCCAGTTCGTTGTACATGTTGGGGTTCGTCCGCAAGCGCTGCAGTTCCAGTTGCGCCTGCACGCCGCGGTCATCGATGGCGACGAGTTGTTTGTGCAGATGGTCGAAGGACGCCCCCGCCGGCTTCAACCAGTTCTGGAAGACGGCCACGTAGCGGGCGTACCGGTTCGTGGCGTACAGGTCACGCAGCGCCTCGACCGTGAACAGCGTGTATTGGTAGTGCTCTTCGGGAGTGAGCATGCCTGACGAGCACAACTGGTGTTGATCCGTCGCCTCGTCGGTGTAATGTCGCCGCCCCACGATGACGTCATGCCCGCCGCCGAAGAAACCCGCGCCGAGTTCCAGCTTCTCCTGCACGCTGAGCGCACGCCACGCGGCTTCGGTGCGCCCGGCCGCGCCCCACCGCTGCCGGACGACTTTGAGCACGTGGGCGCGGCCCGCCTCGCTCGACAGGTAGGCGTCCCGGTGGGCCTCGGCGCGCGGCGGCATCTCGTAGCCGTAGTTGGCGTGCCAATAGTCGAAGGACAAGATCTCGAACAGGTTCGGGATGCGCCGGAACTGCGCGACCTCCTCGAAGAGGTCGGCGGCCGGCACGTGGGGGACAAAGAGCCAGTCGTCACCGCGGCGCACCAGGCGCGACTTCTCCGGCGGGGTTTCCAGATAGCGGCATTCGCAGAACGCGCAATACCGGCCGTGCTGGGAGCGGTCGAGAGGTTGAGGGTCCGGCAGGCTCGTCCCGAGCGGCCGGTTGCCGCGCCCGGGAACCGTCCATACCTCCGTGCCGCTGAACGGGTTGATCTGCTTGACCGTGCCGTCCGCCATCGTCATCAGCGGGTGGGCTTGGGGGGAGTGAGGCTGCAGCACGGTGGAAGCCTAAGTCGGGCCGGACGCCGCGCGCGAAGTGGCTGGGATGCGCATGGGGCTCTCCGGAAGGGGGCTACGGACGAGGTCGTGCGATCACCCCCATCGGCGGATCATGTGTCATTTCAAGGGATCCGTCGTTACGTCAGGCACGGGTGGTCAGGTGCAGGCTTGGGGTGGCCCAGGCGATCGACGTGGGCGACGTCACCCGACCTGAAAGCCCAGCAAGTGGCCGACGACCCAGGTCACGGCCATGGCCAGCGCCCCGCCGATGACGACGCGGGTGACCGCCGTCCGAAGCGGTGCGCCTCCAACGCGGGCCGACACCGCCCCGGTGAGCGCGAGAGCGATCAAGACGACCGCGAATGCGACCGGGATGCGGGCGGGGCCGCCCGGAGTCAACAGGATCGCCGCGATCGGGAGCAGAGCGCCGACCGTGAACGACACCGCCGAGGACGCTGCAGCCTGCCAGGGGCTGGCCAGTTGGTGCGGGTCTATGCCGAGTTCGATGTCCAGGTGCGCGCCGAGCGCGTCGTGGTGGGTCAGTTCGGTGGCGACGGCGCGCGCGGTCGGCTCGGTGAGGCCCTTGGTCAAGTACAGCCCGACCAGTTCGTCGTATTCGCTGGCCGGCATGTGCGCCAATTCGGTGGACTCTTGGGCGATGAGTGCCCGCTCCGTGTCCCGCTGGGTGGACACGGACACGTACTCGCCGAGCGCCATCGACGACGCGCCCGAGACGAGCCCCGCGACCCCGGCGGTGAGGATGGCGGCCGTGCTGGTCGGGTCGACGGCGGCGACGCCGACGACGAGTCCAGCCGTGGAGACGATGCCGTCGTTCGCGCCGAGGACGCCGGCGCGCAGCCAGTTGAGCTTGTTTGCCGAGTGCCCGCCGTGCGGTTCGTACTCGATCGGGTGTCCGTAGCGCCGCCGGTGCGCGCGTCGCGGCGCCCTCGCGGCGCCCTCGGGGCGCGGCGAGGACGGGTCGACCGGCGTAGAGGGGTCGGCCGGTGTGGACGGGTCGGACGGCGCGGCGGTGTCGGGCATGCGTCGATGGTGCCAGCAGGTGGTGATCGGCGTGTCGCGGGGGACGCGTGGCCGCGACGGGAGTCGGCCATACTGGGCGCGACATGCCCAGCTCACATTCCGTAGCCCCTGATCAGCCCGACCACGCCCGCGGCGCGACCGACAAAACCCCGCGCGAGGTGTGGGTGCTCGTGGTGGCGGCCTTCTGCGTGGCGATCGGGTACGGCATCGTGGCGCCCGTCCTGCCTGCCTACGCGGCCAGCTTCGACGTCTCCATCCAGGCGGCCTCCGCGATCGTCAGCGTCTTTGCGGCGATGCGGTTGGTGTGCGCGCCGGCCGCCGGGACGCTCGTCGGGAGGTTGGGGGAGCGGGCGGTCTATCTGACCGGGCTGCTCATCGTCGCGGTCTCGACGGGGCTGTGCGCGTTCGCGACCAGCTACCTGCAGCTCCTGCTCTTCCGGGGCGTTGGGGGCATCGGGTCGACGATGTTCACGGTGTCGGCGATGGCGTTGCTCATCCGGCTCACGCCGCCGGCCATCCGGGGGCGGGTGGCGAGCCTGTACGGTGCGGGCTTCCTCGTCGGCACGATCAGCGGTCCGGTGCTCGGCGGGCTGCTGTCCGGGTTCGGCTACCGGGTGCCGTTCGTGGTCTATGCGTGCACGCTCCTCGCGGCCGCTGCCGTCGTCGCGTTCTCCCTGTCGGGGACGACCCTGCGGGCGGGCGCCGGCGCCGAGGAGCGCACGGTCATGGCGCTGCGGGAGGCCCTCGCCGACTCTGCGTACCGGTCCCTGCTCGTCTCCGGCTTCTGCAACGGGTGGGCGAATTTCGGGATTCGCGTCTCGCTGCTGCCGCTGTTCGCGGCCGCGATCCCCGGCCTCGGCGTCGCGTGGGCGGGTGTGGCGCTCACGGTGTTCGGGATCGGCAACGCGGCAGCCCTCAGCGTGACTGGACGGGCCGTCGACCGGATCGGCCGCAAGCCGCTCATCATGGGCGGCCTGCTCGTGAGCGGGCTCGGGACCGCGGCCGTGGGCCTGGCCCACAACGCGGTCGTTCTGCTGGTCGTGTCGCTCATCGGCGGGGCAGGGGCGGGCGTCCTCAACCCCGCGCAGCAGGCGTGCGTCTCCGATGTGGTCGGCAACGAACGTAACGGCGGTACGGTGCTGGCCACCTACCAGATGTGTCAGGACGCCGGCACGATCGCCGGGCCGATCGTGGCCGGCGGGATCGCGGACGCGGCTGGGTTCGGCTGGGCGTTCGGGATCAGCGGCGTGCTGTCGTTGATCGCGGTCATCGCCTGGATGCCAGGGCGCGAGACCCTCCCGCACGTGAGTGCTGCGGCGCTACCCGGCGTCTCGCGGCCCTTCGTGGACAAGCCGGCCAGCGCAGTCGAGGACGGCTGAGAGGTCGAGTCCGTAGGTCGGGCCGCCCTCGTGCGCAGACGCCTCGAGGTTGGCCGAGCCCCGCTCCCACAACCGCTGCGCGCCCTCACGGTTGCCACGTTTGGTGTGCGTGAGAGCGACGCAGAGCTGCGCAAGCCCCTGCCAGAGGGGGCGTTCGGCAGCCGGGCATGCCTTCCAGCGGGCCTCCAGGACCTCGTGAGCGCCGAACGGGCGGCCCTGGCCGACGAGCTCGCGGGCGAGGGCGATGGTCTGGCGCGGCGGCAAGGGATCCTCGGGGACGGGCGGTACACCGACAGAGTCGTACGGCAGGGGCCGCCCCAACGCGTCACGCGGACGCTGTTGGCGGGCCCGGCCGTCGGCGTCGCGATCGCGCGTCATGGCGGCAGCTTAGCGGCGCGGTGCCGACGGCCCGGCCCGCGTCGATCAGCCACGGGTGCGCCGCGTCGCTTTTCATCAGCGCGAGTTTGTCCGTGCGCTTGAGGACGTGCGGCGCGGGCCTGCCTGCGGCGTCGACCATGTGCGTGACCATCCCGGTCTCGAAACCCAGCCCCAGCCGGTCTACGCCGTCGGAGCCCTTCGCGGTCCACGTGACCGGCGGCCCGAGCTCGAACTTGCTGGCCTTCGCGCTCGCCGCAGGGTCGAACTTGAGCTTGTCGTTGTCCCACGCGAGCCGGGTCAGGGCGGACAGACGCTGGCCCGCGGCCGACGTCAGGGACTGTATGGCGACGAGGTCGGCGACGTCCTTATCGCGCATCGCGGCCAGGTCCGCGGGGTCGGAGGGGGAAGGTTCCGCGGACTGGGCGGATGACGTCACCGCCTTGCGGGCGTGGACTCCTCGATCACGGCGTCCTGCACGTCCGGGTGCTCGTGAACGCCGTAGGGCAGCGGATCGTACGGACTGGGAGCCGGGGACTGCGCCCGCTGCGCATCCTGGACGAGCCGGCGCCGTCGGCGTTCGGCGCGGGTCAGGTGGCCCAGGCCGGCCAACGGTGCGGAACCTGACGACCGACCGCGGCTGCGGCGATGTCGTGCAGCAGGGAGGTGCCGCGGTCGTAGTACGACTCATGCCCCATGTTGAGCTTCGTCCAGGCCCGCGACCCGTCGGGATACGTGGCCAGGTGCGGCACCGGCGCCACGAGCTGCACTCCGGGCAGCCTGGCGGCATCCGGCCCAAAGATGCCGAGACGCGCGACCACGTCGCCGGTGCCGACCGCGGCGAACGTCTCTCCGGGCGGAACCTTCAGGGTCTTGATGTCGTCCGTGAAGATCCCTGGGCAGCCCGCCACGATGAACGCATCGAACACGCTGGTCTCTCGCAACGCGAGCCCGAGCACAGAGGCACCGTAGCTGTGTCCCGACGCCACCAGCCGGACCTGTGGACCGACAGAGGCGCGCAACCCGCGCGCGAACCGCGCGAGCGACGGCGCCGCCTCCCGCGCGTACCGGTCGTCGACCGCCTCCCCGGGTACGAGCCAGCGCAGGCCGCTCTCGCCGAGCGCGCGTCGGCTCGCGACGTCGAACGGAGCCTGGTAGCCGATCCAGTCGACCACCGCGATCCCCTCGGAGCCGCCGACGTCCTGACCGAGGATCCGGCCCGCTTCGTCGCGCAAGTTCGACATCCACGTCGCCTCGCGGTAAAGGCGCAGGTCGACGGTGGTGGTCGTGCCGGGCACGTGGAGGATCACGGTGTGCGCGCGGGCCAGGTCCCCCAGGACGACGGCGGTCTTGAGCGGCGACCTGCGGGCGTCGAGCAAGTACAGTCCGCGACGGTCCAAAGGCGTCGTCACGTCGTCCAGGGCGGCGAACGACTCGGCCGACATGACGGACTCGGGGATGCCCAGATCCGTACCAGGCTCCGCATCAGGCAAAGAGAACAACGCCCGCAGTTTGAGGAGCCCCCGCAGGTCCGCGTTCGCGCGCTCGTCGGTGTCTCGGGGGTCCAGGGCGCCCTCGCCGTGGGTGACATCGCCCCGCGGATCCTGCGGGGCCTCGTCGCTGTCGGCGGCCGCGATCTCCTCGGTGATGTTCCCGGCGCGGGTGTGGATCTCCTCCGCCAAGTGGGTGATGTTCGCCTGGTGGCGCACGTCGGCGGGGAGCCCGTCGGCACGCCCGCACCAGTTGCCGAGGCGGCGCGTCACGAGGTGCCGGTCGGGCTCGTCGAGGTCGTCCCACCAGAGCGCGACGGCGTACGGGTCGTCGCTCGGCGGTTCGGGCGGCAGGCGGGTTCCGCTGGTGTCCACGAGCGGAAAGCGGGCCTGGGCCTGCCGGGCGTCCTCCCGGAGCAAGTCGGCGAGGCCACCCGCCGCGTGCAGCATCACCTGGATACGGCGGTGTCGCAGCTCGTCACCCAGCGCCGCCTCCCGGCGTCTGTGCTGCTTGACCCCGGACGGATCGTCACCCCGCGACCGCGAATCGACCGCCTGCCGCATGAAGCTTGCGTGCAGTGCGGCGCAGTGGGAGAGCACCTCGTCGAGCTGGTCCGCGGACGTCTGCAGTTCGGGTACGAGGCGACGAACGGGCAGGAGCTGATCGGGTGGAGGCTGATCGGCGTGCGTGGCATCCGCCCCTGACACGTTCGTCTCACCCCCCGCAGCGTCCTACCTTCCGATCATGCCCGCTCTGGTTGCAGGACGTGCCGAATTCGTCATGGGATTCGGTCAAGTTACTCGTGAGTTAGTAGCCCGTACCCACCCGCCATGCGCGAGACCTGCGCCCTGCAGGCAGACTGAACCCATGAGATGCGGCAAACGCGGGCCTCAGACGGTGCCAGCGCCAGCTGACGGGCGCGTGACCGGCGAGCGTGAGGAGAGCACATGAGCGCGTGGAGTCTGGCCGAGATGCCCGACCTAACAGGTCGCGTGTTCGTCGTCACCGGCGCCACGTCCGGGATCGGCCTGGTCGTTGCACGCGAACTCGCCGAGCGGGGCGCGTACGTCGTCCTTGCTTGCCGCGACGTCGAACGTGCCCGGGAGGTGCGGGGTCGCCTCGCTCCGAACACCGAGGTCCGGCGGCTCGACCTGTCCGACTTCGACTCGGTCCGCGCGTTCGCCCAGGAACTATCGGACTGGCGGATCGAGACGCTGATCAACAATGCCGGCGTGTTGTTTCCCACGCTGGAGCGGACGCCGGACGGTCGAGAGATCCAGTTCGCCACCAACGTCCTCGGCCATTTCCTTCTCACCCAGCTCCTGCTGCGACAGCACAACCTGACCGATCGCGTCGTGTGGCTGACCTCTGGCGCCCACCGCGCGGGGGGGCTCGATCTCGACGATCTTGACTGGCGGCGCCGTCCCTACCGGACGTGGCAGGCCTACGGCGCGAGCAAGCTCGCCGACCTGATGCTCGCCTACGAGCTGCAGCGGCGTTTCACCGGTTCCGGCGCGCACCTGCGTTCGATGGCGGCCCATCCGGGGTTCTCGGGCACGCGCTTGTTCGACCGGCACGGGGATTCGCTGCGTGAACGCATGGCCGGCCAGGTCATCCGGTTGTCGACGCGGATCCCGGCCTTGTCCCAGCCGCCGGACAAAGCGGCCCTGCCGGTCCTGTATGCCGCGACGGTGCCCGATCTGCCCGGTGGGACCTACGTCGGTCCTGGCGGATGGGGAGAACTGACGGGCGATCCCCGGCCGGTTGGATCGAGCGCTGCGTCGCACGACCGGCAGATGGCCGCCCGCCTATGGCGGATCTGCGAGAAGCTGACCGGCCTGCGCTGAATCGCCGGCTGAGGCGACGATTTCGGCGCCCCCCTCTCGGCTCGGCGCGTCGGGGCTCACCCTCTGAGGTTATCGAAGCGTGAGCGGGCGCTGTTCCACGCGCTGTCGTGCGGGCCGCAGCCACCGGCGCGTGGTACGGGGCCGGCCGGTATGCGTCCGAACGCCCGTCGCATCCGCCCCGGAGCCCTGGTGTCCGCCCCGTCTACGATCAAGTGATGCTCACCGGGGTGGTCGTCCTGTTCTTCGCGTACACGTCGCTATTCTTCGTGCCGTTCAGCGTGCCGTTCGTCGCGGTGATCGCGATCGCGCTGGTGCGACATCGGGCGGTCCGGCGGGAGCCCGCACCGTTCGCGAGCCCCGGACGACCAGGCGCGCGCGGGGACCAGTTCTCCTCCACCCTCCCTTTTTCGTGAACGCCTCGGACGACTTCGCGAGGGTGCTGGCGGAGGCCATGGCCGAACGCGGGCTAGGCCTAGAGCGGATCCGGTACCACCTGGCGCGCCGCGGCTACGACCTGTCCGTCGCCACGTTGAGCTACTGGCGTTCGGGCCGCAGCCGCCCCGAAAGGCCTTCCTCGATCGCGGCGGTCGGCGCGTTGGAAGAGATCCTGGAGGTGCCGCGAGGCCGGCTGGCCGGCCTCATCGTGCCGCAGCGGGGTCCCGCTGAGTCGGATCGTGAGCAGGTGTTCCCGGACGCGGAGCCGTGTGCGCTGCCGGTCGATGAGCGCATGTCCGACGCGGTGCGTCGGATGGGCTTGTCCTGGCCCGACGGGCTGACCCGGGTCGGCGTCCACGACATCGTCGAGCTCGACGAGACGGGAGTGCCCGTCCGACACGCAGTGCGTGAGCTGGTCCAGGCGCAGGAGGACGGGATCGAGTCGTATCCGGTGTGGTACGAGGTCGACGGCACGCCCACGCACCTCGGGGTGGAGCCGATCCGGAGCATCACCATCGGGCAGACGATCCTGGAGCCGTCCCTCATCGTGGCGGAGGTCCGCTTCGAGACACCGTTGCGCCAGGGGCAGACGGTGGTGGTGGAGTACGTCTTTCACTGCCCCGGGGCATCGCCCATGGAGGGGTGGGGCCGGACCCTGTTGAGCAGGTTCCGCGAGCTCTACATGGAGGTCCGCTTTCCGGCGGGACTGGTCCCGCTGCGCCCGGAGCGTTACGGCATCTCAGACCAGGCCTCGTGGTCGGCCCCGACGCGCGTCCGAGCGGGACGGTTGCACCATCTCATCACCGAATTCGGTCCGGGCCAGTACGGTTTGCGCTGGTCCTTCGCCGATCCGGGAGAGCGCGGAATCGGCTGACATCCAGGGGGGCACGGAGATTCTCGGCCAGGAACAGCGGCGCACCACGAGTATGCTGAAGTCCTCCGTGCGTCTTCTGTGCGTCCTCCGCGCGCATCGGGGCTGTCGCGGGCCGTGACCGTCGGGCAGTGGTCGGCGCCGGACAGAGGGGAACATCGATGAACGACCCGGTCGAAGCGGAGCAGACGACCCGCGCACCCGGCGCATTCGCCGAGGCCGCGCTCGGCGTGATCGCTCTGACCCTCGCCCTGCTGTCGTTCGCTTATCCGGTCGGCTGGGCTGCTGTCGCGGCGGGGACGCTGGGCCTCGGGCTGGGGGCCATCGGCATCCGGCGACTCCCGGCCGGTCGCGTCCCCGGCGCTTCGTGGACGCTCGTCGGGGTGGCCGCGAGCGGCGTGGGCCTGCTGCTGGGGCTCATCGTGGCGACTGGCCTCGTCGGGGGCGAAGACACCTCGGTGACGGCCGCTGCCGACGCTGCCACGGCCGGGTCCCCCCCGACGGGGCAGTCGCTTCCAGGCGGCGGCGGGGTCGCGCCTGGCTCGACCACACCGGCGGCCCCCGATACCTCCGCCGGGACCGCGCAGTCGGCTCCGGGCAGCGCCACCTCCAACGGCGCCACCTCCAACGGCG
>JBDTWM010000051.1:0-17989 GCA_040006675.1 Dermatophilaceae bacterium
GTGTGGCCCTTGCCGATGTACATGTCATCGCGGATGCCGATGACGTCGGCCATGAACGAGATCATGTTGGCGGTCTCCATGACCGTCTCACCGTGGGCGACCTGCGACTTGCCCTCGTCGAAGACCTGCTCTTCCATGCCCAAGAAGTTGCACGCCGAGGCGTACGAGAAGCGGGTGCGCGTCGAGTTGTCGCGGAAGAGCGAAATGCCCAGGCCCGAGTCGAAGATCCGGCAGCTCTTGTTGTTCTCACGCAGGGCGCGCAGGGCGTCAGCCACCGCGAGCACCGCCTTGAGCTCGTCCTCACTCTTGTCCCAGGTCAGGAAAAAATCGTCCTGGTACAGGTTCTTGAAGTCCAGGCCCTGGAGGGCGTCTAGCTGCGTCTTGAAATCCATGGGGCGAGTCAACTCCTCTGCATCGTTGCAATGATGTCGACATGCGCCAGGGGGGGAAGCATGCCGTGGGTATGTAAACTGACTTCAGCTACTGTCTTGGTAACTATGGGCATAGTCTACGATACAACTCGTCATCAGGCAAGGCGTTCGACTAGGATGTCTGACTATGAACACCTCCTACTCCCAGGCGCGCGAGGATGCCGTCGCCATCCTGGCCAGTGCGCCCTCCGTGCTGGCCAAGGCGGCCGCGTTCGTGAACAGCGACGGCATAGACCCCCACCTCGAGTGGTCGAAGGTGGCGGCGCTCGCCGCGGAGAACGTGCTGTCCAGCGGAGACCGCGCCTTTCTGGGCATTTGCGCCGACGTTGCGGGGAGTACGCCCGACGGCGCCCACCCCGAACTCAGTTTCGGTGCGCGCTGGGACAACCTGGACGGCCAGCACCAAGCGGTGATCGCGAGCGTTCTCACAGCGTCCGCCCAGAGCAAGCAGGCCAGAGAACGTCAGGTGCTCGAGCAGTTCGGCGTGCCCTCGGCCTACCCGGCCGTGACGCGCTCGCACATGGTCCGCGTCCGGTTGGGAGCGGACCAGCCCGCCGTCACCAACGATGCGCTGGGTCGGGAGCGGGTCGGTTACCGCGATGGGGCGTCGGATCACGAGCTGTGGCTGCGCGGCCGGGGTGTCTGGCGGATGCAGGCCGATCGCGTCGTCGACAGCGAGTACCTGCTGATCGCCCACGCCGGCATCGTCCGTATGGTCGGTACGATCGACGGCCTCACCATTCACGGGGACCGCATCGCGATCATCGGTCGGCCGCTGGGATCGCACCCCCTGATCGGGCAGCTGGACCCCCTGGACAACAACAGTCAGAATCCGGTGGCGTACGGCGACTTCGACGAGTCCGCCTGGGCGTAGGGGGGCAGCCACTCCGACGCCTCGCTCCGCTACGTGTGTCGCGATTGCGGCATCGGCGGTGACGCCGCGGTCTTCGACGCCACGAAGATCCTGCGGTCGGCGATCAACCGCAGAATTCCGCCGCCCTCGGTGGCGCGAGCCCATCGGACTCGCGCCACCGGGAGAGCCGGCGAGCTGCCGCCGGCGGACCGTCCTGCTCAGCCGTTGCTCCATGAGGTGATCGCCTTCATATACTGCGCACGCTCGAACTCCGCGGGGTTGCCCACCGAACCTGCGCTCATGCTGCCGCACAGCTGCTTCACGGACTCGTACTCACGCTCCGCGAGCCAGCTGCGGGTCCCCTGCAACAGGTCCGCGACGTAGCCCGTGCCGTTCAGCAGCACCGCGGACGTGACGCACGCCACGTTGGCGCCGACGAGCAGCGTCTTGACGACGTCGTCGGCCGTGTGCACGCCACCCGTCGCGGCCAAGCTGTAGCCGGGCATCTGGGATCGGAGGATGCCGATCCAGCGCATTCTCAGCCGCAGCTCGGTCGATGTCGACAACGAGATCTGCGGGTTGACCGTCAGCTCCTCCAGGTCGATGTCGGGGCCGAAGAACCGGTTGAACAGGACGAGCCCGTCGGCGCCCGCGTCACGGGCCCGGGCGGCGAAGTTGGACAGCGACTGGAAATTCTGGCTGATCTTCACCGCCAACGGGACGTCGATCGCGTGCTTCACCCCCTCGATGACCTCGAGCTTCTGGGCCTCCACGAAACCCGCATCCTGCGAGGGGTCGGTGTTGACCGCGTAAAGGTTGAGTTCCACGGCGTCCGCACCCGCGTCCGCCATCATCGTGGCGTAGCGCGCCCAGCCGCCCTTGTGGGAGGCGTTGACGCTCGCGATCACCGGAATCTTCAAGGCGGCCTTAGCCTCCGCGACGAGCCGGACGTGGCGGTCCGGTCCGTAGCCCGAGGTGTCGACCTCGGACAGCGGAGCGGACTCGAATTCGACGAAGCTATCGCCGATGTTCATGATGTCGGACGCGGCGAACTCCTCGGCCTCGACCTCCTCCTGGAAGAGGCTCGGCAAAACGACGGCCGCAGCCCCGGCGTCCTGGAGCCTCAGCATGCTGTAGACGTCGCCCGTCCCGGGTCCCGCGGAGATGACGATCGGTCCCGAGAGGTCCAACCCGAGGTAGGAGACGCTCAGGTCCGGACCGGCGCTGGTCTGCACGGTGGTCATGCCTTGTCCTTCGTGGTCGTGATGGCCGGGGCGTCGGGCGTCGGGGTCGGTTCGTCTGGGCCTTCCTCAGGCACGGGAAGCCCAGTGGGGAGCGCTCGCTCGATGCCCGCCATCTGGCTGTAGTAGCGCCAGCGCTCGTCGACATCGTCCTGCGCGAGCGAGAACAGCTCCTCCGCGCGCTCCGGGTTGCTGCGTCGCAGCATCGCGAACCGCGCCTCCTTGTTCATGAAGTCGGAGATCGGTCCCGAAGGTGCCTTTGAGTCGAGCGTGAGCGGTTGAGCGTGCTCGTCGTCGCTCGGGCGGAACCGGTAGAGCGGCCAGTAACCCGTCGACACCGCCAGGGCTTGTTGCGTCATGGAGGTCTCCATGTCGATGCCGTGGGCGATGCAGGTCGAGTAGGCGATGATGATGCTCGGGCCGTCCCAAGCCTCCGCCTCGAGCAGCGCCCGGACGGTCTGTTGCTGGTTGCCGCCCATCGATACCTGCGCTACGTACACGTTGCCGTAGGACTGGGCAATGACACCGAGGTCCTTCTTGTTGGTGCCCTTGCCCGCGGAGGCGAACTTCGCCGCCGCGCCACGCGGGGTGGCCTTGGACGCCTGACCGCCGGTGTTGGAGTAGACCTGCGTGTCCATCACGAGGATGTTCACGTTGCGCCCGCTGGCGAGCACGTGGTCCAGACCGCCGTAGCCGATGTCGTACGCCCAACCGTCGCCTCCGAAGATCCAGATCGACTTGTTAACGAGCTCATCGGCGAGGCTGCGCAGCGACTGGGCTTCCGGGGAGTCCAAGCCCTCCAACTCGCCCTTCAGCTGCTCGACCCGGACGCGCTGCGCCTGGATGCCGGCCTCGACGGACTGGTCCGCCTCGAGCAGATCCTTGACCAGGTCGGCGTTGAGCTGGTCGGCAAGCATCGTGACGTACCGCTTGGCGTCGGAGTTCTGGTGCTCCCAGGCGAGGCGCATGCCCAGGCCGAACTCGGCGTTGTCCTCGAACAGGCTGTTGCTCCACGTCGGACCCCGCCCGTCGGCGTTCGTCGTGTACGGCGTCGTCGGCAGGTTGCCGCCGTAGATCGACGTGCAACCGGTGGCGTTGGCGATGACCATTCGGTCACCGAACAGCTGCGTCAGCGTTTTGATGTACGGCGTCTCACCGCAACCCGAGCAGGCCGATGAATACTCGAAGAGGGGCTCCAGCTGAGACACGCCCTTGACCTGGTCGTGCCGCACGTCCTCGCGCGCCACCTCAGGGATACCGAGGAAGAAGTCGAAGTTCGCGCGCTCCTCCTCCAGGTGGTCCAGCCGCGGCTCCATGTTGATGGAGCGGTGCTTGACCTGGGTCTTGCTCTTCGCCGGGCAGACGTCCACGCAGATGCCGCACCCGGTGCAGTCGTCCGGGGCCACCTGCACGATCAGCTGGTGGTTGGGCAGACCCCGGTTCGCGTACTTCTTGGACTGCAGCGACTCGGGTCGACCCTCCAGGTCGCCCTCGGGCATGACCTTGATGCGGATCGCCGTGTGGGGGCACACGACCGCGCACTTGCCGCAGTCGATGCACAGGCTGGGATCCCAGATCGGGATCTTCTCCGCGATGCCGCGCTTCTCGTACTTCGCCGTCCCCGTCGGCCAGGTGCCGTCCACGGGTAGCGCAGACACGGGCAGCAGATCGCCTTCGCCGCGCAGCATGACCGCGGTGACCCTCTTGAGGAAGTCCGGACTCGATTCGGGCATCGCGGGCATGCGGTGCACGTCGCCCGACGCTGAGCTGGGCACCGGCAGTTCGTGCAGGGCGTCGATCGCCATGTCGATCGCGGCGAAGTTATGCTCGACCACGCTGCGGCCGCGCTTGCCGTACGTCTTCTCGATGGAGGCCTTGATCCGCGGGATCGCCTCCTCCTGCGGCACGACGCCGGACAGGTAGAAGAAGCAGGGCTGCATGACCGTGTTGATGCGTTTGCCCAAGCCGGCGCGGTGTGCGACGGCGGCCGCGTCGATGACGAACGGACGCAGCTTGCGGTCGATGATGATCTGTTGGACCTCGGCCGGGATCTGTTCCCAGGTCTCATCCAGCGCGTAGGGCGTGTTGATCAGAACCGGAGCACCCGGCTTGGCCACGTCAACGGTCGCCATCTGGTTCAGCAGGTCGAACTGGTGGATCGCGACGAAGTCGGCCTCCTCCACGAGGTACGCGGAGTCGATCGGCGTGTCGCCAAAGCGCAGGTGGGAGATGGTCGTGGCGCCCGACTTGCGGGAGTCGTAGACGAAGTAACCCTGCGCGTACCGGCCTTCGTCCTCGCCGATGATCTTCACCGAGTTCTTCGACGCGCCGACGGTGCCGTCGGAGCCCAGGCCGTAGAAGACGGCGCTCAAGGCCCCGGAGTCCACCTTGAAGTCGGTGTCTACCGGCAGCGACAGGTGGGTGACGTCGTCGATGATGCCCACGGTGAAGCGCTTCAGCGGGGCGTCCTTGGCCAGCTCGTCGAAGACCGCCTTGGCCATCGGCGGCGTGTATTCCTTGCTCGACAGTCCGTATCGACCACCGATGATCTTCGGCATGCCGCCGTCGAAGTGCTCCGTGTTCTCGGAGGCCACCAGCACGACGTCCTGCAGCACCGGCTCGCCGGTCGCGCCCGGCTCCTTGGTGCGATCCAGGACCGCAATGCTCTTGACGGTCTTCGGCAGCGCGGCGATGAACTCAGCCTCGGGGAACGGCCGGTAGAGGCGGATGACCGCCACACCGACCTTCTCGCCCCGCGCGTTGAGGGCGTCCGCGGCCTCACGGGTGGCGCCGGCGCCGGAACCCATGATGACGACGACGCGCTCGGCGTCGGGGGCGCCGTGGTAGTCCACGAGGTGGTACTGACGCCCCGACCGCTCGGCCAGCTCGTCCATGCACTCCTGCACGATCCTGCCGGCCGCGTTGTAGAACGGGTTACAGGCCTCGCGGGACTGGAAAAACGTGTCAGGGTTCTGGGCCGTGCCACGCAGCGTGGGCGCGTCGGGGGTGAGGCCGCGCTTCCGGTGCGCGAGGACGTCCTCCTCGCGGATCAGCGACCGCATGTCGTCCATGCTGAGCATCTGAATCTTGTTGACCTCGTGGCTGGTCCGGAAGCCGTCAAAGAAGTGGCAGACGGGGATCCGGGAGCGCAGCGTGGCCGCGTGCGACACCAACGCGAAATCGTGTGCCTCCTGCACCGACGACGCGCAGAGCAACATCCAGCCGGTCATCCGGGCGCTCATCACGTCGGAGTGGTCGCCGAAGATGCTCAGGGCGTGCGTGGCGAGCGTACGTGCTGCCACGTGCATGACCGTCGGCGTCAACTCGCCCGCGATCTTGTACATGTTGGGGAGCATCAACAGCAGCCCCTGCGAGGCGGTGAAGGTGCAACCGAGAACGCCCTTGGTCACGACGCCGTGCAACGCACCGGCCGCGCCTCCTTCGGACTGCATCTCGACGACCTCGGGCACGGCACCCCACATGTTGGTGCGTCCGGCGGCGCTCCAAGCGTCCGCCGACTCGCCCATCGCCGAACTCGGCGTGATGGGGTATACCGCGATGACCTCGCTCAGTGCGTGTGCAACGGTTGCGGCGGCGTCATTGCCGTCCATCGTCGCCCAGCGCGCTTGCGTGTTCTGCATGCCGCCTGCCTCTCTGACGTTACGTAGGTGTCATTGTCCCAGCCGCCAACGGGCCTGTCAGGGGAACAAGGAAGCCATGATGCGGGCGAACCCACCCTGGCCACTGGTGCCGTGACGGGGGAGTGCCCTGCCCTCATCCTCCCTAGGTGGGCCGGTGTTCGTGACCGGTTTGGGGAAGGTTCTTGCCGTTCAGCGATAAACGGAGCCCGGCCGTGGTGGCCGGTGACCGTTCGGCGCCTCGCATTCTTCACCCACGCTGGGCCGAGGGCGCCTTCTGGGCTGCGCCGTCCTCGCGATCGGGCGCCGGGCGCTGGGCGCCGGGAGAGCAGACCCGGCCCGCGCTCATGGCGTCGGGTCAGTGGCGGGCAGTGCCGCGGCGGCCTCCAGGATTGTCCAGGCCTGCAGCTGGGAGCTCAGTTCCACCGGTTGTTGCCCGATCGGCGCCGGCTGGACCCGGATCGACGGCTCTGGGGAGAACACCGGCGTGGGGTCGTGCGGGCCCCGAGGGCCACGGCCGTCCCACAGGGCCTGGGCGGTCCCGTGGACGAGCCCGGCAGCGACGTCACGCGCCGACTGCTCCAGCCGTACGTCCTGGGCCGCGAGCGCGAGGTAGCGCACGAGAATCCCGGTGAACAGCCCGCCGTCGCCGCCGCCGTGGCCGCGCAGCACAGGGGTGTCGGGTCGGGCCCGCAGGCGTCCGTCGACCAAGTGGACCAGTTCGGCGGCGCGCGCCAGGGAGGCGTCCGTGCCGTGCGCGAGGAGGGCACCGATCACGACGCCCTGGTTGTACGTGTACACGGTGTCGTCCCGGCGGCCGTCCATATACAGCGTGTCGAGCATCAGGCCGCTCTCGGGATCGCGCATGACCTGGTCGATCCACTCCAGGATCGCCCCCGCGCGGTCCCCGCGACCGCTCCGCGCGAAATGGATCGCGGCAGGCCCGGAGGCGGCGACGTTCTTGCGGTCGTGCCGGGTGGTCCAGAACAGTCCGCCGCCGAGGTCGCGGGTGTGGGCGACGCTCAACTGTGCGGAGAGCCGCTCGACGGCGCGCCCGGCGAGGCGACCTGGGGCGATCCCGGCGTCGACGGCGAGCTGCTGGAGCCGGGCCGCGGCGAGGATCAGCCAGGCCATGTCGTCGTAATAGGAGTTCGTGATGCGCGCGCCGTTGCGCAGCCAGATCGTGCGCAGGAGGCGGCGGCCTCGGTGCGTCCAGGCGCGCGCTCCGTCGATGTCACCGCCGGCGAGTCGACGCCGCCCGACGTCCACGACGGCGTCGACGTAGTGCGCCTGCCACCAGTACTGCCAGCGCACGTCGAGAGGTCCGAAGGAGGGTCGGGCGCAGCGGGCGAGGTGGGTGCCCGGGAGGCACACCAGGGGCCCCCCGAACGTGTCGACCACCGCGCGGGCGGCCACCTCGGCGCGCGCGGCGGATTCGGTGCGGGCGCTGACCCTGACGCGGGCGGCGACGCGCCGCGTTCGGGGACCGTCGGCCCGTTCCGACGGTTGCGGAGATGGCGAGGATGGGGGCACGGGATCAGCGTGCCCCAACGCGTCGGTCGCTGCAGCGCGGGTCCGATACCGGATCGAGCAACAGCGCGAACCGAGTTGCCCAGTGGGATGATTCGGGGCGCAAGGCTCAAGTTCGGCGCGCTGCGTCGGTATGAGGACTACGTGGGTGACCTGCGTGGCGACATCGCCACGGCGGCCTCGAGGATGACCGTCACGTCGGCACGCGATCCGCGATGCCCGACCTCGCGGAGGAGCTCGAGGCGGGCGAGAGAGTCCTCGATCTGGCGGCCTGTTCGTACGCGGGGGCGGCCGGACTCGCCGTGCTCACCACCCAGCGGGTCCTCGCGATCCGCGACGACTACAGCAAGCACCAGGTCCAGTTCGCCGCCCTCGGAGACATCCAGACCGTCGACGACGACCCCAACGTCCACGACGGTTCTGCCGTGTTCACCGCGAAGGCGCGCCTCGTGGTCCGCACGATGCGCCACGTCGACGGGGACCGCCTGGTGGATGGTCTCCTCCCTGCCGGGCACCGTCCGGTTGGAGCGCCCACAGCAACGGCCCCGACGGGCGACATGGTTTGGCTGGCGGCTGCCGCGTCGGTCCCCGCCAAGCCTGCGCCCGGGGATCGCCGTACCCTGATTGCGACCCGAGCCGTCCGCGCGAGATGCGCGAGGTCCGCGCTCGCGGGGAGGGCAGGCCATGGTCGACTCGCCGATCGCGCCGGGCGCGGCCGTCGCGCTGCGGTTCACCAAGTACGACGGATCTCGCCACTGGGAGTACGACCTCCTCGCGCTCGGTGTGGACTCGTCCGGGGTGTGGCTCGGCGGCTGGCCGGGTGACCTGTGCTCACGTCCAGGCAAGGTGATCGATCCGGGCGCGCACTGGGTCACGCTCGTCCCACATCTGGGCGACTGGGTGGCGACGTGGAACGCGCCCGGTGGGGTGCTGGGGGCGTCGCTCTATATCGACATCACCGACAGCCCCCGGTGGGTCCGCGACCCGGCCGGTGAACCCGAATGGACGATGGCCGCCGTCGACCTCGACCTTGACGTGGTGCGTCGGTTCACGGGCCAGACGTACATCGACGACGAGGGCGAGTTCGAGGAGCACCGCGTCGGATGGGCCTACCCCGACGCCCTGGCGCGTCGCGCGCGTGAGACCGCCGACGCGCTCCTCGCGGCGGTGCTGGCGCGTGAGGAACCCTTCGGCGAGGTGGGTGCGGCGTGGCTCGCTCGTTGCCGGGAGTGGACTCGTTCGGAGGTGGCCGGCCGCCGGGACCACTGAGGTCTGGAGCCGTCGGGACGCTGCCCTTGACGTCAGTCGGCGACGTCGAGCCGCGTCAGTTCCGGACGTTTCGCGTGGCGCAGGTCGCCGGAGGAGCGCCCCGTGAGGCGTCGCCGGACCCAGGGACCGAGATACTGCGCCGCCCAGTCCTTGTTCTGGCGGGCCCACTCCACACGGCCGGGTGCCGGGCGCGTCGGCAGGGGCGTCTCCCACGCCCGGTCCGAGATCAGTCCGGCGCCCGTTGGGCCCTGGTCGAAAGAGCCCAGGTCGAAAGGGCCCACGTGGTGAGGCCCGAGGTCGACGGGGCCCAGGCCGAGGGCCGCGAAAGCGGCCAGCGCCACGCGTCGGTGGCCCTCGGTCGTCATGTGGATCCGGTCCTCGGCCCACATCTGCCAGTCCTGCAGCGCGGTGAAGCCCCACTGGTCGATGACGTGGCAGCGGTGTCGCCGCGCGATGGTCCACACGTTGGCGGTATGGATGGCGTGGCGTCCCCGCAGGGCCCTGATCAGCGGTGCGCCCGCGGGGTCCGTCGGGGTCGCGAGCAGCACATCCGCCCCCATCGCGCGGGCCGCCTCGACCGCCCGCTCGAGTCGTCCGGCGAGGGCAGTCAGGTCGACCCTCGCGCGCATGATGTCGTTCGCTCCGCCGACGATCGAGATCAGGTCCGGGCGCAGCTCCAGGCCGAGCGGCAGTTGACGGTCGACCACGTCGTCGAGAAGGCGGCCGCGGACGGCCAGGTTCGCGTAGGAGAACTCGACGCTGCGAGCCCGCGCCACCCTTGCCAGCAGGGTGGCGAGGCGGTCGGCCCAGCCGACGAACTCGTCCGGCGCGTCGGGGTCGGGGTCGCACATGCCCTCGGTGAACGAGTCGCCGATGGCGACGTATCGACGCCAGGGCGCCACCGGCACTCCCGGCGCCGCGGGTGCGCCGGTGGGCGACGTCTCGGGCAGCGGCGGGTCGCCGCCGGAGGCCGCCTCGTCACGTACGGGTGGTGTGGCGGGAGCGTCGTCCCTCACGGAAGGCTCCAATCGATCGGGTCGGCGCCCTGCGCCAGGAGGGCGGCGTTGGCGCGACTGAAGGGGCGCGAGCCGAAGAACCCCGAGCCAGCGGAGAGCGGCGACGGATGCGGGGATTCGATGCGGGGGATGGGGCCGAGGGCGGGCCCCAGGTTGCGCGCGTCGCGGCCCCACAGGATCGCGACCAGCGGATAGCCGGCGGCGCTGCGTTCGGCCAGGACGTCGATAGCTCGCGCCGTGACCTCCTCCCAGCCCTTGCCGCGGTGGCTTCCGGGCGCTCCCTGGCGGACGGTGAGGACGCGGTTGAGCAGCAACACGCCGCGATCGGCCCACGGTGTGAGGTCGCCCGTCGTCGGCATCGGCAGGCCGAGGTCGGTGGTGAGCTCGCGGAACATGTTGACCAACGAGCGGGGGATGGGGTGCACGTCCGGCGCCACGGAGAACGACAGTCCGACGGCGTGCCCGGGGGTGGGGTAGGGGTCCTGCCCCACGATGAGCACTCGGACGTCTTCCAACGGGCGTTCGAAGGCGCGCAGGATGTGCGGTCCGGCCGGTAGGTAGCCGCGGCCCGCGGCGATCTCGGCACGCAGGAACGACCCGAGCTCGCTCACCCGGTCAGCGACCGGAGCGAGCGCGCTTGCCCACGTGGGATGCACCAGGTCAGCGAGGGGTTGAGGGTGCGCCACGCCGCCCACCCTAGTGCGCGGCTGGACGGCCGATCGCCGCGGGCACAGGTCAGCGAGGGGCCGTTCTCAGGGTGGATTCTGCTGGTCTCAGGGTGGAACCAGGCCTCCCCCTGACGCGTCGCTCGGTGTGATCTCCATACAGTGACCGTGGGGCTTCCGACCGTTTACCCGGCACGGACCCGGACTTGATTCACGCCGACCAGGGGGACTGAACGACCATGGGACTCTTCCGCCGCACCGCCGACGAGGGCCAGCGCGGCCCATCAGCTTCGACCGAGGCGGCAGGGGCCCCGCAACGAAGCCCAGCGGCCGCTGACGCGTCGGGCTCGGCCGGGGTTGCCACATCCGCGACGCCGGTTCCCGCAGCGGAGCGAGGCGTCGCCGCGCGCACTCGGGACCTGGTCAAGGTGTTCGGGCGCGGCGACACCCAGGTCGTCGCGTTGAACCGCGTGAGCCTCGACATCTACACGGGCGAGTACACCGCGATCATGGGGCCCTCCGGGTCCGGGAAATCCACGCTCATGCACTGCATGGCCGGGCTCGACCACATCACGGCAGGCCACGTGCAGGTAGGCGGCGTCGACCTCGCGGGGTTGATCGACAAGGAGTTGACCATGCTCCGCCGCGACAAGGTCGGATTCGTGTTCCAGGCCTTCAACCTCATCCCGACGTTGACAGCTCGGGAGAACATCTTGCTGCCGCTGACCATCGCCGGTCGCAGGCCGGACCAGCAGTGGTTCGACACGGTGATCGCGGCCACCGGTCTCGACGACCGTCTTTCGCACAAGCCGTCCGAGCTTTCCGGCGGGCAGCAGCAGCGGGTCGCGTGCGCCCGGGCCCTGGTGTCCCAGCCCGACATCGTCTTCGCCGATGAACCGACCGGTAATCTCGACTCGGTCTCGAGCGGGGAGGTCCTCGCCTTCCTACGGCGAAGCGTCGATGAGTTCGGGCAGACGGTCGTCATGGTGACGCACGACGCAACGGCCGCAAGTTTCACCGACCGGGTGATCTTCCTCGCGGACGGCCAGGTCGTCTACGAGCTGCGCCACCCCACCCGACTGAAGGTTCTGGAGGTCCTGACCGACCTCGACCCTCGGGTGGGCGCGGCCGAGGGCTCGCACGCGCACGCGGTAACCGGGCCGTCTGCGTCGGCGCAGTCCCAGGAGGCCTGAGCCATGCTGAAGGCCTCGTGGAAGAGTCTGTGGGCCCGCAAGGTGTCGCTGTTGCTGTCGACGGTGGCGATCGTGCTCGGTACGGCTTTCGTGGGTGGTTCGTTCACGTTCACGGACATGTTGTCCAGCGCGTTCAAGGGCATCGTGAGCGGTGCGGTCGCGGACGTGAACGTCCAGCCGGCCAACACCGTGCAGTCCATGGGGATGTCCGAGCGCACGCTCGATCCGTCGGTCGTGGACAAGATCAAAGCCGTCGCTGGGGTGGAAAGCGCCTTTGGGACCGTCGGCGTCAATGACGCCTACCTCCTCGGCAAGGACGGCAAGCCCGTGAGCGCGGGCGCGCCCGGCGTCGCCAGCAACTACGTCGACGCGCCTGCGGCCGGTGGGCAGCAGGGTCTGGTCATGTTGTCGGGACACCGGCCGAACGGGTCGGACGAAGTCGTCATCGACCCCGGGTCCCTGGGCAAGATCGGGCTGACGCTCGGCGACAGCGTGCGGATCTACACGAGTGGCAAGCAAGGGGTCGTCGAGAAAAAGGTCGTCGGCACCGCCTTGTACGGCTCGAAGGGGTCGACCGGCGGTGCGACGTACGCGATCTTCGACACCGCCACCGCGCAGCAGCTGTTCCTCGATGGCCGCAACGTCTACCAAGGCGTGTGGGTCACCGCCAAGCCCGGGGCCGATCAGCAGAGCGTCGCGGACGCCGTCGCCAAGGTGCTGCCGGACGGTTTCGTGGCAGAGACCGGCGACGACATCGCCCGACAGCTCAACGACGTGGTCGCCTCCGGGCTGAGTTTCATCACGACGTTGCTGCTGGTCTTCGCGGGGATCGCCCTGCTCGTCGGGTCCTTCCTCATCGTCAACACCTTCACGATCCTCGTGGCCCAGCGGGCGCGCGAGCTCGCGCTGTTCCGCGCGATGGGAGCGAGCCGCGGCCAGGTGCGCAACTCGGTGATCTTCGAGGCGTTGATCCTCGGCCTCGTCGGCTCGACGATCGGGCTGGCGCTCGGCCTGGGGCTGGCCTTCGGGATCAGCAAGGCGTTCGGCGGCCTGGGGCTCGACATCTCGGGCGCGCCGATGCGGCTCACGCCGACCGCTGTGGCTGCCACGTATGGCGTCGGTATCTTCGTCACGCTCATCGCCGCGTCCATCCCGGCCGTCCGCGCGAGCCGCGTCCCGCCGGTCGCGGCGATGAGCGGCGACTTCGCGACGGGCGCGTCAGGGCTCGGCATGCGCGCCGTTCTCGGGGGGCTGTTGACGGCCGCCGGCACGGCAGGGCTGCTGTATGGCCTCTTCGGCGAGCCCGCCTTCAACCGGGTGTGGGCGATCGGCGTCGGCGCCCTCGGCGTCCTCCTCGGCGTGGCCGCGATCAGCCCGATCCTCGGCGCTCCGGTGATCTGGCTGATCGGCAAGGTCAGCATCGGCCTGTTCGGGGCGACCGGGCGGCTCGCCGAGCTGAACTCGACGCGCAACCCCCGGCGCACGGCGATCACGGCCTCCGCGTTGATGATCGGCCTCACCCTCGTTACCGCGTTCGGACTCGTCGCGTCGTCCACGAAGGCGAGCACGGACAAGGCGATCACGGCGTCGATGCGCAGCGACTACATCGTGCAGTCCATGAACGGGATGCCGTTCTCCCCGGCCATCGGCGACGAGATGGCGAGGGTCGACGGCGTGCAGGAGGTCTATCGGCTGCGGTTCGTGTCGGTGCAGCTCGCCGGCGAGCCCGAGACCATCGGAGCGATGGCCCCTGCGAGCTTCGACAAGATCCTCAAGCAGACCATGACCGCGGGGTCGTTAAGCGACTTCCGCAAGAACACCCTCCTCGTGAGCGAACCGTTCGCCACCTCGCAGGGATGGACGGTCGGCCAGAGCGTGCCCGCCGAGATCAACGGCCAGAAGCTGTCGCTCACGATCGCGGGCATCTACTCGATGGAGAAGGGCACCGGTCTCGGCTCCGCGATGACCACCGTCGACACGATCGAAGGTGTCGGGATGGCGGCGACCGATACCTTCCTCGGTGTCGACCTCACGCCGGGCGCCGACGCAGCTGGAGCGAAGGCGCAGCTGGACAAGATCGTGCAGCCGCTGCCTCTGGTCAGCGTCCTGGACCAGAAGGAATACGCGAACGCGCAGGCCCAACAGCTCGACCTGGTGCTCTACGTGCTGTACGCCCTGCTGGGCCTCGCGATCGTGATTGCGATCTTCGGGGTGGTCAACACGCTGGGTCTGTCCATCATCGAGCGCAGGCGGGAGATCGGGCTGCTGCGGGCGGTCGGGCTCACGAAGGGGCAGGTGCGCAGGATGATCGTGCTCGAGTCCACGACGATCTCACTGCTTGGCTCGGCCCTGGGGATCGGGCTGGGCCTGCTGTTCGGCTTCGCCTTCCAGCGCGCGCTCGCGGACGACGGACTCACGGAGCTGGCCTTGCCGTGGACGCAGCTGGTCGTCTCCGTGGCGATCGCGCTGGTGGTGGGTGTCCTCGCGGGCCTGTGGCCGGCGATGCGCGCCACGCGCGTCGACATCCTGCGCGCGATCGCGACCGAATAGTCGACCACCGGCCGGCCGCGCGGCAACGTGGGTGTCGGCGGTCGGCCGGATGGGGGAGGACACTGTGTCCGGGTCTTTCGGGACCCGGACACGGTGCGCTGGGCGCGGCGCCCGCGTCGAATGATGCCTGTGTGGTTTCCTGTCAGTGAGGTGGACCAGGATGGTCGCCCTGGACCGAGGAGGGGTGGGTATGGAGGCCGTCGCCGTTCAGCACTCTGGCGAGGGCCGGGGCCAGCTCAGCGAGCACGATCGTGGACTGCTCGCCTTCGAGAGGCAGTGGTGGAAGCACGCGGGCTCCAAGGAGCAGGCGATCCGCGATCTGTTCGACATGAGCGCTACCCGCTACTACCAGACCCTCAACGCGTTGATCGACACGCAGGAGGCGCTGGCCTTCGACCCGATGCTGGTGAAGCGCTTGCGCCGGATGCGCGCGGAGCGCCGACGCAACCGCTCCGCCCGCCGCTTGGGCATGCGCCCCTGACGGCGGTCGGTCGTCGCGCGCCGCGGTCGGCGCGCACGGTAGGGCGGATCACAGCGTCAGCGCCACGCGCGTGCCCTGATCGATCGCGCGCTCGGCGTCCATCTCGGCGGCCACGTCGGCGCCACCGATGAGGTGTACCCGCACCCCCGCCCTCCGGAGGGGAACGAGCAGGTCGCGGTGGGGCTCCTGGCCGGCGCACACCACCACCGTGTCGACGTCCAGCAGCTGCTCCACGCGGGACGCGGGCAACGGCGAACGGGAGACGCGAAGCCCGATCGCGTGCGCGACCCGGCCGAGCGCGTCGTTCGTGCCGCGCGCAGAGTCTTGGGCGGTGGCCGCGGCCCCTCGCGCGGCGCCGGTCACGTGCGCTCCCTGTGCCATCGCGGCGTCGAGGATCGCCCGGCCCGGGCCGGGCAGGGCCCCGAGGGCGGCGGCCAGCTGCGCGGGGAGAGCCGCGAGGCGCGCCGTCGCGCTTGGGAGCGGCGGCGCGGGGTGGGGCGACCCGCCGGTACCCGAGCGGGATGCCGTCGTCGGCGAGCGGTCGGGCACGCCGATCCACAGGCCTTCGTCGTCGACCCGCAGATACGCCACGTCCGACATCATCCGCACGCCCTTGGCTCGCAGAGACGCCCGGTGAACCCAGCCCGTCGTCTTGCCGAGGCCGCGCCCGATCGCGCCCGGCGAGCGTTGCAGCAAATACACCTCGCGCGGGCTCGGCGCCGGTCGCGCGGGCACCAGCCCGGGAGCGTCCTGCGCGCGCTCGGCCACGCCCCACTCGCGCCGCCAGGCCGAGACATCCAGGGCGGGGGAGTGCTCGTGGGTCAGGAACTCGGCCACGTCGACGCCGATCCCGCCGGCGCCGATGATCGCGACCCGCCGTCCGGAGACCTTGTCCCCAGAAAGCAGTTGGGCGTAGGTGGCCACGCTGGGATGGTCGAGGCCGGGGATGTCGGGGATCCGAGGATGGACGCCGGTGGCGAGGACGACGTGGTCGTACCGCGCCTCGATCAGCCTGGCCGCGTCTGCGCGCGTCCTCAGGTGCACGCGGACACCGGTTTCGGCGAGGCGTCCCCGGAAGTAGCGCAGCGTCTCGGCGTACTCCTCCTTGCCGGGGACGCGAGCCGCCAGGACGAACTGGCCGCCGACCTGGTCGGCCGTTTCGTAGAGGTCGACGTGGTGGCCGCGCTCAGCGGCGGTCGTCGCCGCGGCGAGGCCCGCCGGCCCCGCGCCCACCACAGCGACCCGCAGCCGCCGACCGGCCGGCTCGACGACCCATTCCCGTTCGTGCCCGGCGCGCGGGTTCACCAGGCAGCTGGCGGGTCGGCCGGTGAACGTGTGGTCGAGACACGCCTGGTTGCAGCCGATGCACGTGTTGATGGCATCGGCCCGGCCCGCGGCAGCCTTGGCCACCCAGTCGGCGTCGGCGAGGAACGGCCGTGCCATCGACACGAGGTCCCCGTGCCCGGAACGCAGGATGGATTCCGCGACGTCCGGGCTGTTGATCCGGTTCGACGCGATGACGGGAACGCCGACGCATTCTCGAAGCGCGCCGGCCATCGGGGCGAACGCCGCCCGCGGCACGGAGGTGACGATCGTCGGCACTCGCGCCTCGTGCCAGCCGATGCCCGTGTTGAACAGGGTCACCCCGGCCGATTCGAGGGACTGCGCCAGCGCCACCACCTCCTCCCAGGTCTGGCCGCCCTCGACGAGGTCGAGCAGGGAGATGCGGTACTGGACGACAAAGTCGGTGCCTGCGCGAGCCCGTACGGCCCGCACGATCTCCTCGGCGAAACGGCGCCGCTTCCGCGCCGACCCACCCCACCCGTCCTCGCGGTGGTTGGTGCGCTCCGCGAGGAACTGATTGATCAAGTACCCCTCGGAGCCCATGATCTCGACGCCGTCATAGCCGGCCTCGCGGGCCAGCGCGGCGGTCTGCGCGAAGCCGTCGATCTGGCGCCGGATCCCCGCCTCCGACAGGGGCATCGGGGTGAACGGCGTGATCGGGGATCGTGCGTTGGACGCAGACACCAGCAGGGGGTGGTGCGCGTACCGGCCCGCGTGCAGGATCTGCAGCAGGATGAGCGAGCCGTGCTCGTGGACCGCGTCGGTGACGAGGCGGTGACGCCCGACCTGGCGCGTTGAGTTGAGGATCGCGGCGCCGGGATAGAGCCGCCCCTCCGCGGTGGGGGCGAATCCCCCGGTGACGATCATCGCGACGCCGCCCGCGGCGCGCTCCGCATAGAGCGCGGCCAAGTCCTCCATCGCCGACGCCGAGTCTTCCAAGCCTGTGTGCATCGATCCCATGACGACGCGATTGCGCAGGAAGGCGACGCCGAGGTCCAGGGGGCTCAGCAAGTGCGGATATGGCGACGCCACGGTTCCTCCTGTTCGGGGAACCGCGCCGGCTCGTGCGCCACCGCCCCTCCCGGAGGTAACACGGATCCCGATGCGAACGTACACCCGCCACGAGCGACTCCGGCCGGACCCATCAGACCCATCGGACCCAGAGTGTTCTCCGCGCAGACGCTGACACCCACCGTTGCCTTCGCCGGGCGCGGACGTCGGCAACGGGTCGACCGATCGGCTGGTCCTCGGCATCACGTGTCAGCCCGGCGCCGGCAAGGTACGCGGACGTCATCGTCTACCGTCTCCTGGCCCGGTCACGTGATGGTGGGACGCGACGGGATTGCCCTCGCGCGGTGCGTCCCGGCATTTGCACTCGGGGGGGTCGAGTGCTAATCATGGACTTAGCACTCTCGACGTCCGAGTGATAAACCATGCGGTTCATCACCTGGGTGACGCAGCAGTGAGAACTGACCCAGGCCGGGTCGGTGAGGTCCGGACTGGGCGCGCGAACGGCGCGTGATCCCCGCCGGGTCGTCCGTCGCGGGCACCGCTCGGTCTCTATCCGTTGTGTGCGGGAGGAAACCACTACCCATGGCCAAGATCATCGCCTTCGACGAGGAGGCCCGTCGCGGTCTCGAACGCGGCATGAACCAGCTCGCCGACGCGGTCAAGGTCACGCTCGGCCCCAAGGGCCGCAATGTCGTGCTGGAAAAGAAGTGGGGCGCCCCCACGATCACCAACGACGGCGTGTCCATCGCCAAGGAGATCGAGCTCGA
>JBDTWM010000052.1:0-17889 GCA_040006675.1 Dermatophilaceae bacterium
CCGCCGGGACGCTTCGGGGACGCGCGAGGACCTCGCGAACGTCCCCCTGGCGGTGGAGCATCTCGTGAAGACGTACGCCGACGGGCACCGCGCGGTCGACGACGTGAGCTGGGCGGCGCAGCGCGGGCAGGTCGTCGGGCTGCTCGGCCCCAACGGCGCCGGGAAGACCACCACGATCCGGATGATCGCGGGCCTCATCCGCCCCGATTCCGGGGAGGCCCATGTGTATGGGCGGCCGCTGCGGCCGGGATCGCCGGCGCTGGCGGAGGTGGGGACCCTCATCGAAGGGCCGGGGTTCCTCCCTCACCTCACCGGCCGGGATAACCTGCGCGCCTACTGGGCGGCGACGGGACGGCCTGCCGACGAGTCGCACCTCGACGAAGCGTTGGAGATCGCTGCGCTCGGCGACGCCATCGAGCGCCCCGTGCGCTCCTACAGCCACGGCATGAAACAGCGGCTCGGAATCGCCCAGGCGATGCTGGGGATGCCCGACGTGTTGATCTTGGACGAGCCTACGAACGGTCTGGACCCGCCGCAGATCGCGGCGATGCGGCCGGTCTTGCGTGAGTATGCGCAGAGCGGCCGCACGGTCGTCGTGTCGAGCCACCTGCTCGCAGAGGTCGAGATGACCTGTAGCCACGTCGTGGTCATGCACCGCGGTCGGGTCGTCAGCGCGGGTGCCGTCGCGGACCTGGTGGATAGTTCGGACACCACGATCGTGGAACTCGACGGAGACGCGGCAGCAGCGCGGCGCGTGGCGGGAGCCCTTCGGGCCGGGTCACGACGCAGGTTCCGTCGCGGCGAGGGTCTGACGGGCTTGCGTTCGGTCCAGGTCGACGCGAACTCCGAGCCGCTCCGGATGATCGTGGTGGCTGATGCGCCCCGAGCCGACGTGGTCGCGGCGGTGGTCAGGGCGGGCGGGGACATCGTCAGCGTCAGCGGACGGCGCCACCTGGAGGAGGTGTTCCTCGGTGTGATCGCCGCGGACGACGTGGAGGCGGGCAGGACCGTGAGACCGCGATGACGCGCACGAACTCAACGCACACGAACTCAACGCACACGACGACCTCGTCGCCGCTCGCCTGGCGGGTGGAGGCTCGCCGCCAGGTGGGGCGGCGTCGGACGCTCTGGTCGTTCGGGCTGTTGCTGGCGCTGCCCCTCGTCCTGGTCGGTGCGTTCGCGCTCGGCGAGCGGGGCACCGGAGGAACGCGCCTGGTCGACCTCGCCCAGGAGGGGTCGGCCAACTTCACCGTCTTCGCGCTGTTCGCCGCCTCCGACTTCCTGCTGGTCATCCTCGCCGCGCTGTTCGCGGGCGACGCCCTGCCGTCGGAGGCGTCGTGGTCGACGCTGCGCTACCTGCTCG
Source organism: Dermatophilaceae bacterium (assembly GCA_040006675.1). Lineage (GTDB taxonomy): Bacteria > Actinomycetota > Actinomycetes > Actinomycetales > Dermatophilaceae > Austwickia. The sequence goes on from JBDTWM010000052.1 coordinate 1,364, forward strand.
CCGCCCCCGTGCCCCGCGCCCGGCTGCTGACCAGCAAGCTCGTCGTATCCCTCGCGACCACCGGTCTGGCGGTGCTGATGCTCCCGGCGTGGTCGCTGCTCGTCGGAGGGGTCGCGTACGGGTGGGCACCGTACACCGGCAGCGGCGGCCTGACCCTGTCGTGGGCCGAGTTCCTGCCACGGCTGGCGCTCGCCGTCGCGCTGATCGCGGTCACGTTGGGGCAGGTGGTGGGGGTCGCGTTCCTGATCGGCACGCGGACCGATTCTCCGCTGGCGGCGGCCGGCGGCGCGGTGCTCATGACGATCCTGTCCGCGATCTTGCAGTCCATCGACGCCCTGGGCGACCTGCGACACGGCCTGCCCATGGCCTACTCGCGGGCCTGGTTCCAGACCCTGTCCCCAGAGATCGGGTGGACGGAACTGCAGCGGGGCGCCGCCTGGTCGCTGCTCTACACGGTGCTTACGCTGGCCGCCGCGTACTGGCTGTTCGCCCGCAAGGACGTGCTCTCGTGATCGCGTCCACGCACCCCGTGGCCAGCGCCGAGGCGTGCGATAACTCACCCCGTGGCCCTATGTCATGATGCAGAGCCGCGGTGGTACGACTGTGGTGCACACGACGAGAGGCAAGGCATGAGAGTCGCGGTCAAGTACGGAGCGTTCGGCAACGAGCCCGTCGTGAACGAGGGCGGGGAGCTGGTCGGCCAGTCCGCGGGGATCACGCTGGTCAGGCGGCTGCTGAACCTCTTCGACGACCCGATCCTGGTCGGCTCGCAGACCCGCCGCTGCGCCGGCTTCGACCTGATGCCGCTGCCGTTCATCGACGGCGAGAACACCGTCGTCATCAACATGGACATCATCGACTCGATCGCTGTGTGGCAGACCCTGCACACGTCCGGTGCCGAGCCCAAGCTCATGAACTTCGAATGGCGCAACCCGTCGATGTACCACCACCGCGTCAACTTCGCGGCGATGGGCCTGTCGTTCGCCATGTTCCCCACCTTCTGCAACTCGGCCCGCACCGCCGCCGAAGTGCGCGAGGTCGTGCACAAGTGGACCATCCAGCCCCTGGCCGAAAAGGCGAAGATCGTGTGGGCCAACCTCGGCGTGCACGTCGAACGCGTGCAACCCCGCACGACGGCGCCGGTCCCGGTCGTCCTCTACCCGGCGATCTCCTTGGACACGCGCAAGCAGCCGCAGGTCTTCCTCGACGTCATCGACCGGGTGGCCCGCCGGACACCGATCCGCGTCGAGGCGCGCCTGCACGAGTCCTCGCTGGTCAGCGGCAAGGCGATGGATCTGTCGCGCCGCGACTTCGCCTGGGTGGGTCCCCTCACCTCCACCCGCGAGGAGTATTGGGACGCGCTCGCCCGGACGACCGCGTTCCTCGCCACCGCCCGGGAGGAGTCATACGGGCTGGAGTACGTCGAGGCGATGCTGGCCGGCGCCATCGGGGTGCTCCCCGAGCTGCCGTGGGCGAAGGCGTTGGTCCCGCAGGGGTACCCGTTCTTCTACCGCACCCCGGAAGAGGCCGAGAAGCTGCTGCTGGGCGCGGTCACCGACCCGGACGCCTGTCGCCGCGAGCTCGACAGACTCGTCGGCGGCTCGTTCCCCGACTGGATCCGCTCCGCCCACAACGACGACGACTTCGAGCGCGCCATCGTCCAGCACGTCCGGGAGTGGTTCGGCTTCTGAGCGAACGAGATCGGTGGCGTCCACGGTTTCGAGCGTCAGGGATTCGCCCGTCCTGCCGATAGGTACCCAAGGGTCCGACGAGGTCGAGGCGGCGGATGAGCGCGGTGACGGCGAGCATCCTCGTGGGCACCAAGAACCGCGTCGACCTTCGGGATCCAGCCGCGCTGGATCCTGCTGCTCCACGAGGCGCAGGGGTACGCCTGGCACGTGCTGCGTCTCCAACTGTCGAGCGGTGACACGGCGAACGCCCCGGCCGTGAGCCTGCTGGAGAAGGGGCCGCCCGCGAAGCACCACCTGCGCCATCGCCGACGTGGCTGGACGGCTTCTTCAACGAGGGCTCACCGAAGCTACCGCTACCTCCCGGCTCTCCAGCTCGTCGTCCTCAGGCGGGCTCGTCGTCCTCAGGAAGGTTCGTCATCCTCAGGCGGGCCACACCCCGGAGGCACCGCGACGGGGGCCGCCGACCAGGTGCGCGTCGACGATGCCGACAGCCTGCATCAAGGCATACATCGTCACCGGCCCCACGTACCGAAAGCCGCGGCGGCGCAACTCTTGCGCGAGCGCGACCGATTCCGGTGAGCTGGTGGGGATCTCCTCCACGGTGCGCGGTGTGGCCGCTTCCACCGGTCGGAACGACCACACCAGATCCACCAGCCCCCCGTCCTCGCGGAGCGCGACTGTGGCGCGTGCGTTGGCGATCGTCGCGAGAATCTTGGGACGGTTGCGGATGATGCCGCCGTCGGCCAGGAGCCGAGCGACGTCCGCGTCGTCGAAACCTGAGACACGGTCCGGGTCGAAGCCCGCGAAAGCCGCCCGGAACGCCGGACGCCGTCGCAGGATCAGCTCCCATGAGAGGCCGGCCTGAAATCCCTCCAGGCAGATGCGTTCGAACAAGCCCGTCTCGTCGCGGACGGGCATCCCCCACTCGGTGTCGTAGTAGTGACGCAGCAGCTCGCTCCCCTCCGCCCAGGCGGGTCGCGCAAGCTCGGCAGGTAGTGGGCCGCGATCATCGGTCATGGTCGGAGCTCAGCAGGGTGAGGGGCGGTCGGAGAAGAATGACGCTGCGCGCCTGTGGACGACCGCGATAGGGGCGGAAGATGTGGACGACGTCGCGTGACTCTGGTTCGTGGGGGAGTTCGTCGGGATCGGTGGTCGGGCCCGCTGCATCATGCTGGTTCGTCAGGGGCGGCCGACTGCCTCACGGCTGGGGACGCATCGACGTCCAGGGGCGGGAGATGTCGAACCAACGACCGGTGATGCGCTGCGGCTCCAGCACGACCACGTACTCCTTGACCGTGGGCACCCATGGACGCAAGCGCATCTGGTCGACCCACCGGGCCTTGTCACGGTCCATCTCGTGCGCCAGGGCGCGCACCACCACGCTGACCGCGTGGCGATCCGTCACCTCGTCGACCTCGAAGACGACCTCACCGTCACCCAGGATTCCGGACAGCTTGCTGCCGGTCGCGGTGCGGAAGACGATCTGGTCCTGGTGCACGGCGTAGTTGATCGGGGCGATGTCGAGGTGGGTGCCTAGCCGGTACGCGATCCGCCCGAACTCCAGACGACGCAGCACCTCCCAGCAGCCCTCGTCGTCGAGGTGCGTCACTGGGGTCACTGTGGGGATGTGTCCCGCACCAGCGTTGCTGTCCGTCATGGATCCTCCTCGTTCATTGCCGCGCCCCGGTGGAGACGCGCCACGCACAGCCTACGAAGGCCGCGCCGCGCACGGGAACCACATAGGACTCAATGACAGGTCCAGCGTGGTGTCGGCCATCACCCCGTACGCCGCCACACCCGTACTCTGGGCAGATAGCTGCTGCCCCGACGAGCGGTGCCGCCGGACACTGGCCGACATGGGTCGGATACGTGAGCGGGGCAACGCGAAGGCCGCGTGCGTGCCACACCTCTGAATCGGCAGAATCGACGATCAGACAAGGAGTTGAACATGACCTCCTGGACGCAGGACGCGATCTGGTGGCACGTGTACCCGCTCGGATTCGTCGGCGCCGAGCAGGAATTGGCGGCTCTGGCCGGCGGGCCCGAGCCAGCGGTCCTGGCGCGCGCGATCGAGGGCAGCGCGGTCCGGCATCGCCTGGACGCGCTGTTTCCCTGGCTGGACTACCTGATCGAGCTCGGATGCAACGGCCTGGCGCTTGCGCCCATCTTCGCCAGCGCGTCGCACGGGTACGACACTCTGGACTTCTTCACCGTGGATCCCCGGCTCGGCGATGAGACAGATCTCACGCGGCTCATCGAGGAGTGTCACGGTCGAGGCGTCCGGGTCCTGCTCGACGGGGTGTTCAACCACGTCGGTTGGGCGAACCCCGCGTTCCAGCGGGTGCTCGCGACGGGCCCGTCCGCGCCGGAGGCGCCGCTGTTCCGGCTGCGTTGGCCCGATGGGCCGTGGCGGCCGGGGGTGGTGCCCGACTACGGCACCTTCGAGGGGCACGGCGGGCTCGTCGCCCTCGACCACGACGCGCCGGCCGTGGCGGAGTTGGTGGCCGACGTCATGACGCACTGGCTCGACCTCGGCGTCGACGGTTGGCGCCTCGACGCCGCGTACGCGGTGAACGCGGACTTCTGGGCGCGTGTCCTGCCCCGGGTGCGGGCGAGGCACCCGGGGGCATACATCGTGGGCGAGGTCATCCATGGCGACTACGCCCAGATCGTGGCGAGCACCGGGATGGACGCGGTCACTCAGTACGAGTTGTGGAAGGCGTCCTGGAGTTCACTCAACGACGCCAACTTCTGGGAGCTCGACTACGCCCTGCGTCGGCACAACGAGTTCCTGGACCACTTCGTCCCGTACACCTTCGTCGGCAACCACGACGTGACCCGCATCGCGAGCAAGCTGACGGACCCGCGCCACGTCGCGCACGCCGTCGCGATCCTTGCCACCGTCGGCGGGACTCCGGCCATCTATTACGGCGACGAGCAGGGCTATCACGGCGTGAAGGAGGATCGGGTCGGCGGCGACGACCAGGTACGGCCTCGCTTCCCCGAACTCCCGGAGCACCTGTCGGAGCTGGGGCGCGACATGTGGGAAACGCACCGCGTGCTGATCGGACTGCGGCGTCGGCACCGCTGGCTACACACGGCGCGCACCGCCCCGGTGCACCTGACCAACACGCAGTACGTATACGCGGTGACGCCCGGCGCCGAGGGACCCCTCGACGGGGCCGGGGGGCGACTTCTCGTGGCGCTCAGCCTCGAGGACGGCGAGTGCTCGCTTCCCGCGCCGGGGGCGCGGGCCGTCGTGGCAGGGCTCGGCCGGCTGGTGCCGTCGGCCGGGCACGGGGCCGGGCACGGGGCCGGGCGCGGGCAACCAGCGGATGTCCGCGTGGTCCTGCCGGCGCATGGGTGGGCGGTGCTCTCCGGCTGAGGCGGGTCTTGCCGGGCCTCCGCCGGGCCGCGCGGGGCGCGCGGTCGCTCGCGGGTGAGATGCACGCCGCACGCCATGCGTCCCAGGATGTTCGTCGGCGTTGGGCGGGCGCTTTAGCATGGCTCGATGACCGTCTTCCACACGCATCCGCGCATCGGCGGATCGGTGCGTCGCCGACGGTCGCACCGATGGGCGCCGGAGCGCGCGCCCGCCGGCCCCCGCTCCGCTCCCAGCCCGGGCGAGTGCCGACAGGACATCTGAGACGTGCCAACCCGCGCGAGCGAGCCGCCGTCGGAGACCCCGCCGACGAGCAGCCCCGGCCCGGCCGCGGAGCTGCTGTCGGCGGGCGTCCCCATGGCGGATCTGCCGCCGGACTTCGCGTCCGCCCTCACCGTGGCCATCGCCCGCAGCGGGCTGAGCCTCGACGCCCTGCGCAGCGCGCTCCTGCAACGAGATCGCCGGCTGTCCGTCGCAACGTTGAGCTACTGGCGCTCGGCGCGGCGACGGCCCGAACGCGCCTCGTCGCTCGCCGCCCTGACCGAGCTGGAAGAGATCCTGGGTCTGCCGCCCACTGCGCTGGTCGGGCGTCTCCCCCGACGCGACAACGAAGCCCCGCGCGACCCAGCCTCCGTGCTCGCGATGGCTCGTTCGGATGTCCCGGTGGCCGATGACGCCGAGCGGTGGGGTCTGTCCTTCGACGATGGACTGCGGCGCATCTCCTACCACGACACGATCGAGATCGACGAGTCGGGCGCCCACTGCCACCGGCGCATCCGGATGCTCGTCCGCGCGACCCGCAGCGGCGCCGATCGCTTTCCGGTGGGGTTTGTGGAGGAGGACAACGGCGAGGGCGAAGGCGATGGCAGCGTGTGCGCCGTGGCCGCGATCTCCGGCTGCCACGTCGGTCGGCGGCTCGGGCCCGTCCGGAACCCGGCCGGGCAGGACCTCGAGGGGCAGTCCCTGGAGCGGCTCACCCTGACGGAGATGCTGCTCGATACGCCCCTGATCGTCGAGGAGGCCGCGATGGTGGAGTACGACGTCCTGCCGGCCGGGCGCGGGGCGCGATCGACGCGTTGGGAACGTGCGCTGCTGCACGACCTGCCGCTGTATTCGCTGACCGTGCGGTTCCATCCCGACCGGGTGCCGACGTCGATGGAACGGTACGAGCGACCCGTGGGCACCGAGCGCGAGCGCGTGGCTCCGGTGCTGGTGACGTCCCCCACCGTGACCGTCCTGTATACGGATCTGACGCCCGGCGTCGCCGGGCTGGCCTGGCGCTGGTGAACACCCGCGACGTGGCGTTCGAGACGTCATCGCCGGGTCGCCGCGCGCAGGAAGCCGCCTCGGCGGACCCGTCGGCAGCGGCCCAGGAGGCGGGCGTGACTCAGGAGGGGTAGTCGGAGATGGCGTACGCCGCGCCCGCCGTCAGCGCCGTCACGCCGAGCACCGCCGGCCAGGCGCCGATCTTCTTGGCGAGAGAGTGCGAGAGCGCGAAGGACGCCACGTAGAGCGCACCGAGACCGCCGGCCTGCCCAGGGCCGCCACGCGCGAGCCAGGTGCGCCCCGCGTACAGGCCGGCGCCACCGAGGAGCACACCGCCCAGAGAGCGGACGCCGCTTTCGCGGGCCACCAGATAGCCGCCGATCAGGCCGAGCGCAGTGACGGACGCCGTGCTCACCTGGGCCGGATCTCGCAATTCCACAACGGTCATGGGCCGATCGTACGACCCTCGACGAGGCACGGAAGGCCGTCCGTGTGGTCGGTGACGCCGGTCGTACGTGACACGGCGTCGAGGTTACTCGTCGGGCTCGACGGGACGGCGCAACCGACGATGCCACCAGAGGCGCCAGCGCGTAGCTTTCGCAACGCTTTTCGACGATGTGACGGAGGGGTCGGTCAGCGTTGGTTCGGTCGGCACTGGCGCCGTCCTGTGCGCGTTGTCTCCGGTCTGCCGCAATGTGCGCCATCCGGCCACCATCTCGTCGGGGTCGAGACGCGGGGCCACAGGCGGCATGGTGCGGCCGGCGGCGGGCCGACGACGGTCCTCGATCACGCGCAGGTTGTAGTCACGGATGATCTCGCGGACGGACTCCTCGTTGGGCACGTCGGCGAGCGAGTCGGGGTAGCCGGCGGCCTCACGCCGCAGCGCCAGCGTGGGATGGGTCAGCTGGGACATGTCCAGACCCTCGCGGGCCACGTACCGCTTGATCCACCAGTCGGGGTCGTCGGCGTCCGACAGGTCGAGCGGCTTGCCCGAGCCAGGCAGGTTGTCGAACTCGCCCCGCTGCGTCGCCTCCCGAATCTGGCGTTCGACCCAGGAATCCCACTGGCTCATCCGTACCTCCCGCTCGTGCGCACCCGCAGCCGCTGCGTTTGCGCACCCCTAAATACTGCGCTTGCTCATCCCTGTCCGCCGCGCTTGCGCACCCCGAACTGCTGCGCTTGCGTGCCCCAAACTGACCGCCCCCAAAGATTCGGGGTTCAGAATCGTCGGACGATAGGGATAGTGTGACGCCGGAATGCCCACGGACAGAAGGACGCAGCGGCCAGACCGCTGCTCGGGAGGCACCCATGTTCTCTACCGCACACACCCTAGAGTTGGGTGGCGCGAAGCTCAACGTGATCGATTATGGCGGGACCGGGCCGGACATCCTGCTCGTGCACTCACCCGGGTACTGCGCACCGGCGTGGGACTTCGTCGCGCGTGAGCTCGACGGACGGGCGCACGCCTGGGCGCTGGACCTGCCCGGACACGGCCACAGCGGCGGGGACCTGGTGGACGCGGCGAGCACCCGGCAGCTGATCGCGGACGTCGCTGCGGCGCTCGGGCTCACCCGGCCGGTGCTTGCGGGGCTGGACTTCTCGGGGTACTACGTGCTGGCGGTGGCCGCCGAGCACCCGTCCATGGCGCGCGCCGTCGTGTCGCAGGGCGGTTTCGCGGTGCGGGAGCGCGCGCTGTCCTCGGACATGCTGGACCTCGCCGTGTCGTCGGCCATGACCGAGGAGCTGCGCGGCAGGTTCCTTTTCGGCGTGACCGGCAGCGGCACCGCCGATCGCGAGGAGCTGGTCGACCAGTTCGCCTCCCGCTCTGCGCGAGATTGGCTGCTGACCGACATCGAACCCGGGCTGCGCCACGAGATCGAATGGTCCATGAAGGATCTGCCCGACGGCACGTGGATCCACCTGCCGCGCCCCGAGACGGTGCAGGCAGGTTTTCGGGTGACCGAGGAGGATCCGTTCTTCCCGGAGCCCGGGCTGTTCGAGAAGGTGAAGGTCCCCACCTGGCTGCTGCTCGCCCAGGGCGGCCCGGACGACGACCTGTTCGACGCCGCGCGGCGGATCGGTCGCTCCCATGAGCACGTGACGTTCGTCGGGATCGACGGCGGCTTCGGGGCGCACTACCAGGCGGCCGCACGGTGGGCCGAGGTCCTGCTGACCGCCGCCGAGACCCCCTGAGGTCCGCACCTGCCGCCACGCCCGACACGGCGTCGATCCACGTCGATGCGGGTCGCCGAACTGCGAGAACACAGTTTGGGGATCCGCGTCCTGACTGGCATGATGAACGGGCGCGCGCGAGTGGCGGAATAGGCAGACGCGCACGGTTCAGGTCCGTGTGCCCGAAAGGGCGTGGGGGTTCAACTCCCCCCTCGCGCACATTGAGGTGGTTCCCGCAATTGCCTGTTGTGGTTTGCCGAAACTCCCGACCGGAGCGATCTGGTCGGGAGTTTCGTCGTTGTCGGGCGGCCGAGTCCGTTTCGCGGGCGGGGATCGGCTCTTCTGGTGCCGGTTGGGCGGGTCGGTGGGCTGGTTGCTGGAGCGTCGGGTGTGGCTCTCGATGTCGCTGCCGGCATCGTGAATCAACCGGGGCGCCCAGGGCCCGCTCAACCGGCCGGCAGGTCCCGCGAAAGGTGCTCGAGTTCCCCGGCATCAGCACGTAAACCCCAATACCGATGCACGTCGGGGAACGCTCGGGGCTGGCACCCGGAATCACGTCTGGATTGGTCGCTGCTGGGGCTCTCCACAGCCGCGACGGAAGTGACTGCCATCGTCACGACTTCCACTTCTGCCGCGTGGAGGTGCATCCGTGTGTGTTACTGGAGAAGGGGCACCTCAAGGTCATAGGCCAGGACCACAGCGCGCGCCAGTTGCACTTCTTGTGCGGCGCTGAGGTACCCAACGATGCGTCCGAGGGCGTCCACCGGGACGGTCAGCACGTTGTCCAGCGAGACCACACAGTGGTGATCTAGCCCGTTGTCCGGTCCTACCCTGACCTCGCTGGACAGACCCTTGATGGTGGCAGTGAGGGGGGCCACGGTCACGTTGGTCATCGCACTCCGAGCGGCTTCCCGGGTCAGCACGAGCGCTGGCCGCGTCTTGTCGAGGCGGACCAAGCAAATCTCTCGCACCCGATCAGTCCTCAACCCGGACGTGGGTCCTGGTCCACTCAACGAGGTCGTCGAGGTCGCCTGCCGCGCCTTGTGCGCGAAGGACCTGCGCGTCCTGCTCGGCAACCAGCCGACGCATCTCTCGCTCCAGCGCGGACGCGACGAGCGCGGCCCTGCTCGGCGCGCCTCCTGCCGCCACGACGCGATCGAGGAAGGCCACCATCTCGTCGGGTAGTCGGACTGCGATCTGGGTGCTCACGCCGTCAAAAATACCGCAGTGAATCCCATAGTGGGATGCACTGCTCATGCCGTGAGTCGTGAATTCACCGTCGTGCCGAGCAGCCCGGCGGACTCGTTCTGAAGTGTTCGCGATTCGCGGCCAGTTGCTCCGGGCTGTCCGGTGGCGCTCTTATCGGGGAGCGGCGCCTACTCCCGACGAAGCGAGAGCGCCAGGCTGGGAACGACGAAGGACGCGAGGAAGATCGGCAGAATCCTCTTTCCGCCGCACCGGAATGCGACGACTTCGCCCTCGATGGCGTCGAAGGTCGCGATTCGGCTTGAGTTTCGGCCGTTGCGGACTTGGAGGGCGTGACGTCCAGGTTCGACGGGCGTCTCGAACGCGTCGTTCAATTCGAGCGATCCGACACCCTCCCCGTCGAGCACGACGTCGTATGTGCCGCGACGGACCTCCACTCCTATTGTTCTGTGGGTCAGTGTCAGTGTTGCGGACATTGTCGATCTCCTCCTTTTCTCAAAGGCGTCTTCTCCCGGCGTTAGCGCCACGTGCGGATCCTCGGACAGCACTCGCCCAGCCGTCTCGAGAGCACGCGGGCAGATCGGCATCGAGCCGGAGGCAGCAGATTAGCACTCCCGTACATTTCATGACTTTGCGCTATAATTACGTACATGTCAACGCTGCCTGTCGCCGATGCCCGAGCTCAGCTGTCGCGGCTGATCGACGAGGCGGCAACCACCCACGAGCGCTTCGAGATCACCCGCAATGGACGCCGAGTCGCCGTGTTGCTGTCCGCGGATGACTACGACACGCTGCAAGACACGATCGCGGTGCTCTCTGACGCGCACCTGCTCGCTGCTCACCATGAGGGCCGGGCCGCCATCGCCGCCGATCACTACCTCGACGCCGACCAACTTGCGCACGCGATGCGCGAGGCCGGGCGACTCCCGCGGTGAGCGAACGGTACCGGCTCCGTATCGCTCGGCCGGCGGCCAGGGCCCTCACCGAGCTGCTTCCGGAGAAGGTGGCGACCGCGGCCTACGAGTTCATCACCGGCCCCCTGCTTGACGACCCCCACCGGGTCGGCGAGCCACTCGCGCCGCCGATGGCACCCGCCTGGACCGCCCGCCGCGGCACCTACCGCATCCTCTACCTACTCGACGACAAGCTCCGGATCGTGGAGGTGACCGCCGTGCGTCATCGCGCGGATGCCTACAGGACCTGACGTACTCCACGACGGCGATCGGCCACGTTGCCACCACGACGAGCACCGTGACGGGACCCGCGTCACCGCTTGATGACGACCTTGAGCGCGTTGGTCTGCGCCGCTCTTGCGAACGTGTCGTAGGCCTCCAGCACCTGCTCGAAAGAGAAGCGGTGCGTGACGAACCGCTCAGCGGCGAGCTTGTTCTGGGCCACCATCTTGAGGAGCATCGGGGTGCTCGACGTGCTGACCAGTCCGGTCGTGATCGACAGGTCCATGATCCACAGGTCCTGCAAGGCCAGCTCGACAGGGGCGCCGTGGACACCGACGTTGGCCACGGACCCACCGGGACGCACGATCTTGGTGCAGGCGTCGAACGTGGCGGGCACCCCGACGGCCTCGATCGCCACGTCGACCCCGAGACCGTCGGTCATCGCCTTGACCTGCTCGATCCAGTTGTCGGCGCCGCTGTTGACGCCGTCGGTCGCCCCGAACTTCGTGGCCTGGTCGATGCGGTGTGCGTCGAGATCCACCGCGATGACCCGCGAAGGGCCGTATAGGCTCGCGGTCATCATGGCGGCGAGCCCCACCGGACCAGCTCCGACCACCGCGACGACGTCACCCGGCTTCACCCGGCCGTAGCGCACGCCGATCTCGAATCCGGTCGGCAGGATGTCCGAGAGCATGACCGCGGCCTCGTCGCTGACGTCGTCGTCGAGCTTGTACACCGAGTTGTCCGCGAAGGGAACCCGTACGAACTCGGCCTGCGTCCCGTCGATGAGGTGGCCGAAGACCCAACCGATGCCGCTGGCGCCCTCGTCGGCCAGGCAGTGGGCATACAGACCCTGGTGACAGTAGGAGCAGCTACCGCAGGCGCTGATGCAGGACATCAGAACTCGGTCGCCGACCGCCACCGACGCGACCGAACCGCCGACCTCGGTGACCGTCCCGACGCCCTCATGACCCAGGATTCGCCCGTCGGTGACCGCGGGCACGTCCCCTTTGAGAATGTGCAGGTCCGTCCCGCAGATCGTCGTCGTGTCGACCCGCACGATGATGTCCGTCGGGTGGATGATTGCCGGCTCCGGCACGTCCTCCCATGCCTTGTTGCCGGGACCGTGGTAGACGAGCGCCTTCATGACAACCTCCCTGAAATTGGGTCGCCCGGTCGTCAACCCGGCGATGACCACCAGTCTCGGACACAACCCGCCTGCCCGCCAGGGCCGAAGGTCCGCACCGCCGTGGCAGTCGGCCGACGGCATACCGCGTCACAAGGTAATCTGCCTGTTGGGCAATATTGCCTAATGGGCACCCAGTGTGTGACGATGGTGCGGTGACCCAGGCCGGACTGCGCGAGGCGAAACGCGAAGCGACGGCCCACGCCCTGGCGCGGGCCGCCTACGAGCTGGCTCGCGAGCACGGGCTCGACGGCTTCACCATCGAGGACGTGGCGGCGCGGGCCGGGTACTCCCGGCGTACGTTCGCGAACCACTTCGGCGGCAAGGAGGAGGCGGTCGTCGCGGTGGCGGCCGAGCAAGTGCGCCACGCGCTCGATACGGTCCCGAAAGTCGACGACCTGCCCCTGGTCGATTGGCTCCACCGCGTTGCCCGGCAGCAGCTCGCTGGCGGGCTGCTCGTGGTGCTGCGCGACCTACGAATGCTCGCCGACTCCCACCCGTCATTGCGGCCCCACCTGTTCGAGGTCCAGGCCGAGATCCGTGAGACAGCCCGCGAGGCCGTCCTGTCCGGGCTCGGCGAACGCACGAGCCGGACCTACGCCCACCTCCTCGTCGGAGCCGCCTACGGGGCGTTGACGTGCGTGCTCGACGGATCCCTACCGGTCCGCATCGATGGCTTCGTCACCCATACCCCCGCCGGGGATCTCGAGGCGATACCGAGCCTCGACGACTTCCTCAAAACCACCTTCAGCTACCTGAGCACCGGCTTCGGGCGCGCTCCAGACGACGGCTGACCCCTGTCGCCCTCCGGCTAACCCTCGTGCTGACACGGATTTCTCCACCCGGTCAGCGCCCCATCTGGCACCTCGCGACGGCCCGTGCGCCACCGCGACGCTTAACCCATCCCGGAAAGAGAGCCGATCCCGCTCATGACCACCTTGCTGCACCGGCTGGGGGGTCTCGCCTACCGGCGGCCCCTGCCCATTGTCATCGTCTGGCTACTCCTCCTCGGCAGCGTCATCGGCCTTGCCGTCACCAGCGGTGGGCACATCTCCTCGAGCATGACCATCGACGGCACCCCGAGCCAACAGGTGATCGACCAGCTCCACAAAGAGCTGCCGGCCGCGAGTGGCGGTCAGGGCATCATCGTGTTCACGGTCCCGGAGGGCGAACGACTCGATACGGGCGCGCGCGCCGCGTCCATCGCTCACAGCGCCACCGACATCACGGCGCTGCCTGTCGTCGTGGATCGTCCCGCTAGCGGGGCTCCGACCCCGGCCGGCGCGCAGGCTGGTTCCCCAGCCGCCACCGGCCCGACGAGCCCGTCGCCGACTCAACGCCCGCTCGTCGTCAACGGTTCGCCCGTCCCTGGTGTCCTGGTCTCCAAGGACGGCAGCGTCGCGATGCTCCAGATGCAGTTCACCACCCGGGTCGACGCGTTGCCGGAGGGCACCACTGACACCATCGTCGCGATCGCCGAACGCGACACGAGCGCTTCGGGGATCACGGCGCTGCCGAGCGAGTCCCTCCAGGCGATGCACCCACCGATCGGCGGGCACGAGGCTATCGGCCTCGGCATCGCGTTCCTCGTCCTCGTGCTCACCCTGGGCTCGCTCCGGGCCGCCGGACTGCCCCTTATCACGGCGCTGACGGGTGTGGCCATCGGCGTGGGCGGGGCCTTCGCCCTGTCGAGGACGATCACCTTGACGACGGCCACTCCTGCTCTGGCCCTCATGGTCGGGCTCGCCGTCGGGATCGACTACGCGTTGTTCATCGTCAACCGGCAACGGCGCCTGATCCTCATCGAGGGACTGAGCGCGGCCGACGCGACGGCCAAGGCGGTCGCGACAGCAGGCAGCGCGGTCGTCTTCGCGGGTTCGACCGTGGTCATCGCCCTGACCGGGCTGACCATCATCGGTATCGGGTTCCTCACCACGATGGCTCTCGTCGCCGCCACGACCGTCGCCCTGGCGGTCCTCATCGCGCTCACGTTGATCCCGGCCGGGCTGGGGCTCCTGGGCGAGGGGGTCGTCTCGGCCAAGGCCCGAGCCACCGGACGAGCCGTGACCGCGAACGAGGAGACGCGCTTTGGCAACCGCTGGGTCAGCCGACTGGTGCGCAGACCCTGGGTCGCCGTCATCGGTGTCGTTGCCATCCTGGGCCTGGCTGCTGTCCCGGCCTCGACGATGCGCCTCGGGATGCCCACCGGCGCCACGGACTCCCTCGGCAGCAGTTCGCGGACGAGCTACGACGCGATCACCCGCGGCTTCGGTGAGGGCTTCAACGCGCCGCTCATCGTGGTCGCGCATCCGAAGGAGAAAGCCACCCTCGACCAGCAGAGCATCGCGTCCATCACCCGGGGCCTCACGGCGACCGACGGGGTGGCGACTGCGACCCCCACAGGCATGAGCGCAGACCGCTCGCTCGCCTTGTTCACGGTCATCCCCGACGCCGGCCCCGACGACGAGGGCACGGCCCAACTCGTGCAGACCCTGCGCGACCCGGGCTTCGACGTCGCGACCAGCACCGACATCACCCTGGGTGTCACCGGCCTGACCGCAGTCAACCTCGACATCTCCGAACGGCTCGGCGACGTACTGCCTGAATACATCGCCATCATCGTGGGCCTGTCGCTGATCCTGTTGCTGCTGGTCTTCCGCTCGCTCGTCATCCCGGTCAAGGCCACGATCGGGTTCCTGCTCAGCATCACGGCGACCTTCGGCTTGACGACAGCCGTGTTCCAGTGGGGCTGGCTGATGGGGCTGGTCGGCATCGACACCGGCGGACCGCTGCTCAGCTTCCTGCCGATCATGGTCACCGGAATCCTCTACGGTCTCGCGATGGATTACCAGGTCTTTCTCGTCAGCGCCATGCACGAGGCAAAGGCACACGGGATGCCCGCACGCGCCGCCATCGTGCACGGTTTCGACCACTCGAGCAGGGTCGTCGTGGCCGCAGCGATCATCATGACCTCGGTCTTCGCCGGCTTCGTCTTCAGCGAGGATCCGATGATCAAGCAGTTCGGATTCGCGCTCGCCGTGGGCGTCATGATCGATGCGTTCCTGGTCCGGATGACGTTCGTGCCCGCGGTCATGAGCCTGCTCGGCGAACACGCCTGGTGGCTGCCGAAGTGGCTCGATCGACTCATCCCCAGCATCGACATCGAGGGCACCAGCACTACCCAGACGCCGATGCCTGAGTCCGTGGATGACGTTCGCTCGCTCGCTGCCTCCCTCCCTGAGGCCGGCAGATAGATCGAACCGAGGCCGGGCGTCGAACTCCGCAGACACGGGGGCGGCGCCCGGCCCCGCTGTGTGGACGAGATCCGCTGTCGTCGTGACGATCTAGACTCACCAAAGGCCATCACCCTCAGGGTCTCTGAGTGCCGTGGCGCTGGGGTCGAGACGGACAGTAGCTGGGGGGGGCGACGTGCGGACGGTCAAGCGCATCGGGATCGTCGTGGCGGCCGTCGTACTGTGGCCGTTGCTGCCGGTGGCGCTCGTCGTCTGGGGAATCCGTCGGCTGCGGTCTGCCCGGGTGGGGACCCGCGCACCGATCGCGGCCATCGCGACCGGCCTGGTGCTGGCCGCCATGCTGTGGCCGCCGTTGATCTCCGACGCCGGCACACGGCTGGCCGCGCAGGGACCCGCCTCCCCGTCGACCCAGGCCGGCCCTGGCTCGTCGACCTCCTCGGACGGCCCTGGCCCGTCGGCCTCCTCGGGCGGCTCGGGAGAGACGACGTCGCCGGGTGACGGGGGCGCCACGGACGCACCCACGACGAGCCCGACGCCTGGCGACGCGACCGGCGGCGATGTGGGCCGCGATGTCGGCGGCGCCGAGGCGGCCCTGACGGACGGTGCGACGGGAGCCGTCCTCGTACCGGTGGTCGGCGTCCTAGACGGCGACACGATCCGAGTGCAGGTCAACGGCGCCACCGAAAAGGTGCGGCTCATCGGCATCGACACCCCCGAGCTGGCCGGGGGCCAATGCTACGCCCAGCAGGCGGCCAGCCGTATGCAATCGCTCGTCCAGAGCCGCTCGGTGCGGCTCGCCGCCGACGCGACGCAGGATGATCGGGACAAGTACGGGCGCCTCCTGCGGCACGTGAGCCTTCCCGACGGTCGGCTCGTCGCTGAGGTGCTGATCGACGAAGGGTTCGGGCGCGAATACACGTACGCGGCCGCGTACGAGCATCAGAGCCAGTACCGCGCTGCGCAGGCTCGAGCGCAAGAAGCGGGGCGCGGCCTTTGGGGATCGGGGTGCGCGGGCCGTTCGTCCGCAGCGGCGCCGAGTCCGGCCCGCACCCCCACGCCGCCGGTGGCACAGGCCCCATCCGCGGCGGGGAGCTGCGTCATCAAGGGCAACGTCAACTCGAAGGGCGAGCGCATCTATCACGTGCCCGGCAGCCGTTCGTACGACGTCACGACGATCGACGCGTCGAAGGGCGA
>JBDTWM010000053.1:0-17864 GCA_040006675.1 Dermatophilaceae bacterium
ATGGCGACGGCCTGCCCGATGGGGACCATGAGCTGGGCCACGAAGAACCACGGCAGGCCCCGGTCCGTCGCGACGGCGATCCCGATGATGGCGAGGCTCGCGCTACGGCCGATGAGTTCCGCCGAGGCGTAGTGGCGAAATCGTCCGGTCACCTGCGCCACGGGGTTCAGGCAGGACGCCCACGCCGAGAATGGCAGTCCGATCGCGAGAAGACAGATCCCGATCACGACGATGGGCAAATCGCGGTACATGAAGAACCCGACCACGACGGTACCGACACACAGAGGGCCGACCACGAGCATGCTGATTGACATAGCCAGCCCGACGGTCCGGGTCAGGGACTGGCCGCGGCCGGACACGCGGCGTACGACGATCGCGCTCATCCCCAGCTCGGTCCAGGCGCCCAGGCTGTTGATGAACAAGGTGGCCGTGAGGAGCAGTCCGTACCCGGTCGGGCCGAGGTAGCCGACGGCGAGCTTGACCTGGACGAGCGAGAGCACAAGGCCCAGCACCCGAGCCGAGGTCACCGTCGCGACTCCGTGGAAGAGCGAGCGGCCGGTGGGCTTCACTGCGTTCAGCACTCGATCGCGCTCATCGCCGTCAACCGCCGGTGGGCGGTGTCCACGATTGGATCCGTGGTACTCATGCTTGTTGGGTCCCTTCCTGGCGAGCCCGATCCGGGACCTCACGGTCGCACCATCGTCGGCCACCCTCGGTGCAACTCAGCGAGCCTGGAGTTCGAACGGTCTGGGTTCCTCGCTGCAGGCCACCCGTCTGGCCACCGCCATCATCACATCAGCGGCGTCGAGTCGATCGGGGTCACTGCTGACGGCGAGGTTGCGGGCCTCCAGCTCGGCCGCGATCATCCGTTGATGGTCGTCCACGTGTTCGCCGTACCTCTTCTGACGCGGCAGCAGTACCGGCACCCGTCCGGCATTGAGCGCCTGGAGACAAGAGCCGATCCCCGCGTGCGCGAAAACGACGTCAGCCCACTGGACAGCCGCCTCGAGTTCACACGAGGGGACCGTGTGCCGCGCCGCGATGCCGAGGTCATCGGTCGGCGTGTCACCGACCTGCCACAACACGTCCACGTCAGCCGCGCCAACCTCGGCGAGAACCCTGCGGACACCGTCCACGGCCCGCCGGAACGGAAACGGGATCATCCCGAGCGTCACCACGGCGGTGCGCACCGACGCAGCACTCTGCACCTCGTCGGCTGCGTGGTAGCGGTCGAAGACCGAGCCGCGGTGCTGCCACCGATGATCCGCCCACGAGGCGTACTGCGAGTACAGATGCGTCCGAGGCGTGAGCGCCACCAGCCGTCCGGCCAGGCTCGGCCCCTCCGCGCGCGCAGCGCTCTCCACGTAATGGCACCCGATGTTCAACAGGTTCGCCGCCACCGAGAAGGGCACAGCGATCGCCGCGCCGGTAGCGATGACATCGGTGTAGCCGCCGTGCCGGAGGATCCGCATCGCCTCCGGCAGCATCGCGATCGCCTCCCGGTAGCCGCGCGACGGGATCGTCGGGACGTACCAGACCGTGCGGCCCGCAAGCAGGGACCTAGATTGCGCGTTCTGGAAGGTCACGTAGTGAATCTCGTCAAAGTGAGGCAGGAACGTCTCCTCGAAGGAGTGGATCTGTTGTAGGTGTCCACCCGTCGATGCAACCAGCAGCGCCTTTCGCACGATCACTCCCCAGAGCCAGCGACCGTCTCCCGGCCGCGAACGTCACTCTACGGCATCGAGTTCTTAGCTGTTGGTAGGAAATTGCGAGCGTTCGCCACACGCTCTCTGATGGGCTACGCCCGCGTAGGCAGTCTTCTCGCTGGGCTGTTCAGGGTTGGGCGCCGGCTATGCACATCTTCGCCAAGGTCCGCTCCCAAGCCGCGGATGTCGCACCCGCCGACAGCTGCTCCTCGAAGTACCTGCGGTGCCTGGCCCCCGCCCGCGCCGCGATCTCGGGGTCGGCTAGGCGATCCAGGGCAGCCGCCAGCGGCGAGGGGTCGATAGCCGGGAGGCACCGCTCACCATCCGGCAGGTATTCGGCGAGGCCACCCGCGTCGCTCACTAACGAGCACACGCCGACCTGAGCGCCCATCACCTGCACTCCGCTCTGCGATCCGGCGGAGTAGAGGCAGATCGACGCCTTGGCCGCAGCGAGCCGGCCGGCGACGTCAGCGAACCGATACCGCCCGCGCTCCCACACCACGTCCCCGGGGATCTCGCAGCCCGGATCCCCCCCGCCGATCACGACGAGGCGATCCCCACGAAACTGCGGGGACTGCTGGTGGCGGCGGTACGCCGCGAGGACGACCGGCAAGTTCTTGTACGGGGAGAGCCGCCCCACCACCAGGAAGTCGCGGCGATCGGCCGCCGCCACGAGCGGCGGCGTGAGGGAGTCCGGCATCTCACTGGTAAGCGACAGCACCACGACGCGATGGCGCCGGGGCGTGATCGCGTCGCGAACGTAGCGGGAGAACACGACCTCGGCGACGGCCCGTCGGGTCACCGCGGCGCCGCAGATGCGGCGCATCAGGGGGGTGGCTTGGGCGTCGTCGTGCGGGACGGCGTCATGAGTCATCAGCACCACCGGCGCTCCCGCAACGAGGGCCGCCGCGAGGAAACGCGGATCTCGGGGCGCCTCGGTGACTACCACGTCGGGCCGGAACGCCCGTACGCGCGCGTACAGGTCGCGCAGCTCCGCCGCACCGCCCGCGCTCCGCCAGGCACGGGTCAGCTCGACATCTCCCTCATGGAGGGCCGGCGGATCGAAATGCTGGTCGCTGGTCACGATGCGCACGTTGTGGCCGCGCTCTCGCAGACCCTTTGCCCACGCGACCGCGAGGGTTCGGAACCAGGGGGCGACCCACAGGATTCTCACGCTGTGACCCTTCCGGTCCGGGCTTCTCATCGACCTTCGGAGCGACCGATCCGTCGGTGTGACGTCGGCGGCGCCGACGCCTCCCTGCGGGACGCTCCCTCCATGACATCTCCACGGAGCGGGTGTCCCTGGGGGATGCTCCCAGGGACATTACGTAGGAGACAGAGCCCGTGGGCGACAGCGCTGCTCGCCGTTAGACTAGTCCGGCACGCGCCTGCTGGCCCCCGACGTCACGCCGCGTCACGGGCCCGATCCGACGAAAGCAGCATGCCGCCAGCCGATGATGATCGCCGTACTCCCCGCCGCCCGATCCGCGAGTGGCTGCTTCGCGGCGCAGCCCTCCTGGCGGTGCTGCTGGCGGCCGTGAGCGTGGCGCTGCTCTCCACGCATCTCCGCCCAGGCCCTGAGCAGCCCCAGCCCTCGCCCTGGCTGTCTGCGTCGACACCACCGGCGCGGTGCACCGGGGTGGACACGACGATCGCCGCGCTCACCCAGGGGGACGCGAAAGGCCCCGTCTGCGACGACGGCTTCTGGATCGCGGATCTGCCCGCCACGCATCACCCCGAGGCCACTCGGCGCTCCGAGCTCCATCTCGGCGCCCCCGGCCGCCCGCTCGTCGGAACACCCGGCGACACCGTCGTCCACGACGTGCAGATCCGCGGTCGGCTCGGGAGCGCCGCCCGCGACCCGGGCGACTGGCACGTGATCTGGCAACTACACGGACAGACCGACGGCGCGTGGCGACCGCCGCCCGTCGTCCTGCGCGTGCGGGATGGATTCATCTCCTTGTCGGGTGGGTCGGGGCACGCCGGGCAGTCGTGGGAAACAACGAACTACGAGTGGGCGCGCGCGCTCGCGCCCTTCGAGGACGATCGGACGTACCACATCCGGGTCGTTGTGAAGCTATCCAGCGTCGCGGACCAGGCCTGGGTCAGCGCGCAGGTTGACGGTCGGACCGTCGTGGACCGCTGGATCCCGGAATCGCCCCAGGGGCTGCGGCCAGGGACCATGTATCCCGGGCAACCCAGGGTGAACAGCCGGATCGGCC
Source organism: Dermatophilaceae bacterium (assembly GCA_040006675.1). Lineage (GTDB taxonomy): Bacteria > Actinomycetota > Actinomycetes > Actinomycetales > Dermatophilaceae > Austwickia. The sequence goes on from JBDTWM010000053.1 coordinate 3,929, forward strand.
TGTATCGCGGCACCAACGAGGGGGCCCCGCCGACGTACGAGCAGCGGTTCGGAACCCGGGTGATCGAGGCGAGCGTCACCGGTGAGCGCCCGGCCGACGGCCGGTGAACGGCCGGTCGGCCGCAGGTAATCGGCCGGTGAACACCCCCTGATCGGCCGTTTGACAATCCCGGATCGGCCGTCGGGCCGAGTCTGCGAGCCCAGGTTCACAGCTTTTGCACGGTTCACTCACAGCCAAGGCTAAGTCCTACACTTCCCCACGCCTGGGACCGATCAGTAAGGCGTTCGCCCTCGTCACGGCGAACCGGAGGGCCCCCCTCCGCTTTCCCCCTTCCTGATCTTCGCCAGGAGCCCCTGCATGCCTTCCTTCAAGCTGCCCGCGTTCAGTGCTGCCCTGATGGCGGCCGTCCTACCGCTCACCGGCGGCACCCTCACCGCTACCACCGCATCGGCCGCGCCAGCCGTCAATACGGTAGCCGCGACCACGCGCGGCTGCACATCGCCGGCCCGCACAACGTTTTCCCAAGCCCAAGGCATCGCGACCGCGCCCTCCTGCGTCGGCACCGCCTGGAGTTACGCACTGCCTGCCACGTCCTCGCCGAGCACTCCGCGCCGTACCGAGTCCCATTGGAGCGATTCCAAGGGCATCCACTTCATGCGGGCGGGCGACACGGTCACGTACGAGGCCGACTACCTCACCAACCTCGGCGCGGCCGCGTACAACGACAACAATTGGCACGTCATCTGGCAGTTGCATGGCCCGATCGGTACGGCCTGGAACCCCCCGGTTTTGGACCTGTACGTCCGCAAGGGTGAGCTCCGCCTGGGCGGTGGCTCCGGTCACCCGAACCAGAACTGGTCGACCCGCAACTACGAGTGGATCCGCAAGCTCGCCACCTACCAGGACAACAAACCCTTCCGGGTGAAGATCCAGGCGTACCTGTCCTCCGACCCCAAGAAAGGCTGGGTCAGCGCGTGGGTGAATGGTGTGCAGGTGTTGAACCAGTACCGGCCCACTTCGTACGCCGGCGGCCTGCAGCCAGGGACGTATTACCCCGGCCAGTCGTACGTCGCGAGCCGCACCGGCTTGTACCGGGGTACCCAGAGCGGCGCGATCCCGACCTACCGGCAGTCGGTGACGGCCAAGGTCATCCAGGCCTACTGAGTTCTTTCCATCGCCTTGGTTCCTTCCAACCGCCCGGGCGTCCTCCCCGCAGGCCTCGGCAGAGCCACCGCGTCCACGCACGCGGGGAGCTCGCGAGGGGCCGGAAGACCCTTTGCACTCACAGGGCCTCTTGCGAGATAACCTGACGAGTGAGAACTGGAAGCCGAGCCCGGCGCGACATCGCGGTGCGGCACAGCCTTCACCCCTCGACTATGAAGGATGAACATGTCCTGCCTCACCTGCCGCGTGTGCGGCTCGCCGTTGCACCGCACGTTCGTCGATCTGGGGGCGGCGCCCCCCTGCGAGGCCATCCTCTCGGCGCAAGACGCGCAGCGCGGCGAGGTGGCCTACCCGCTGCACGTGCGGATCTGTACCGAGTGCCTGCTGGTGCAGTTGCCGGAGGTCATCCCGGCCGAGGACATCTTCACCGCCGACTACGCGTACTTCTCCTCGTACTCCACCTCCTGGGTCGAGCACGCCCGCCAGTACGCGCTGGCGATGATCGGCCGGCTCGCCCTGGGGCCGGACTCGCGCGTGATCGAAGTGGCGAGCAACGACGGATACCTGCTGCGGCACTTCCGCGACGCGGGCATCCCGTGCCTCGGCGTGGAGCCGACGGCGAACACGGCGGCCGCCGCGGTCGCGGCGGGCATCCCGACGGAGGTGTGCTTCCTCGGGGCGACGACGGGCGCCGAGATCGCCGCGAGGCACGGGCGGGCGGATCTGGTGGCCGCGAACAACGTGTACGCGCACGTGCCGGATCTGGCGGACTTCACGCTCGGGCTGGCCGCGCTGCTGGCCCCGACCGGGACGCTCACGATGGAGTTCCCACATCTGATGCGACTGATCGAACAACGGCAGTACGACACGATCTACCACGAGCATTTCCAGTACTACACGCTTCTCACCGCGCAGCGCGCGGTCGCGCTCGGCGGGCTCGCCATCGTCGACGTGGAGGAGCTGTCCACGCACGGCGGGTCGCTGCGCGTCTACTGCCGCCACGCGGACGCGGCCGGCGAGCCGTCGGCGGCGGTCGCGGATCTCTTGGGGAGGGAGCGAGCCGCGGGCCTGCACGACCTGGCCGGGCACGAGGGCTTCGACGCCGCCGTTGCGGGCGTCAAGCGGGACCTGCTGCGGTTCCTGCTGCAGGCCCAGGAAGACGGCAAGACGGTCGCGGGCTACGGCGCGCCCGGCAAGGGGAACACGCTGCTCAACCACTGCGGCATCCGGGGCGACCTGCTGGCGTTCACCGTCGACCGCAATCCGCACAAGCACGGCAAGTTCCTGCCGGGGAGCCGCATCCCCGTGCGGGCACCGGAGGCTATTGACGCGGCACGCCCGGACTACATCCTGGTGCTGCCCTGGAATCTGCGTGCCGAGATCGCCGAGCAACTATCATACGTTTCGGACTGGGGAGGCCGGTTGGTGTTCGCCGTGCCTGAGCTGGCTATTATCTAATCATCCGTCCAAGACGCGTGACCAACTGATCGCGTCGCACGGGGCGGGCGGGGGCAAGAGATCCGCGGGGAGCGGACATCTGATGGGGACACAGGGGGCGTCGTGAAGGTCGTACTGTTTTGCGGGGGCTACGGAATGCGGATGCGCGACGGCGTGGACGACGTCCCGAAGCCGATGGTGCTCGTGGGTGACCGGCCGTTGATCTGGCACGTGATGCGCTATTACGCGCACTTCGGGCACAACGAGTTCATCCTCGCGATGGGGTATGGCGCCCACCATATCTCGCGGTATTTCCTGGACTACGAGGAGACGCACTCCAACGATTTCGTGATCGACGCCGGCCAGGTCACGCCGCTCGCGACCGACATCGCCGACTGGCGCATCACGTTCTTGCACACGGGGATCGACACCCCCATCGGGGAGCGCCTGCGCCGCGTGCGCGACCATCTCGGCGACGACGAGTTCTTTCTGGCGAACTACGCCGACGTGCTCACCGACGCTCCGCTGGACGAGGTCATCGCCCGCCTCCAGGCGTCCGACGCGCTTGCGTCACTCCTGGCCGTCCCCCCGCAATCGGCCTTCCACGTCGTCCAATCGGACGACGACGGCACGGTTCGCGACATCCACTCGGTCTCGACGTTGCAGTTGCGTGAGAACGGCGGATACTTCGTGATGCGACGCGAGCTGCTCGACGAACTGGAGCACGGCCGCGACCTCGTCGCCGACACCCTCACGCGGCTCGCCCACGACGGCAAAGTCATCTCGTTTCCGTACGACGGCTTTTGGATGCCCGCCGACACCGTGAAGGAGCGCGCCGCGCTGCAGCAGCTGTCGCTGACGGGACGCGCGCCGTGGGAGGTCTGGCGGGCCCCCTGCGAGCGCGGCGCGTCCGGCACACGGGAGACTCCGTCCCCGTTGTCCGGGCGCTGACGTGCTCCCCTTCCACTTCGGCGCGCGCGCGCACCCCCCCGCGGTCAGCACAGACGACAGTACGCGTGAGGGCCCTGCGCCGTCGCCACGGCGCGTCCTGGCCATCGGCGCGCACTGCGACGACATCGAGATCGGCGCGGGCGGCACGCTGTCGTCGTGGGCCGAGCAGGACCCGGACATCCAGTTCCATGCCGTCGTGCTGTGCTCGACGCCGCGGCGCGCGCAGGAGACCCGAGACTGCCTGACCGCGCTATGCGCCCCGGCGGCGGTGAGCGTCGATGTGCTCGACCTGCCCGACACGAGGCTGCCAGCGCACGTCGACGCGGTGAAAGACCTGCTCGCGTCGCTGGCACGCACAGCCTGGGACGTCATTCTCACGCATCATCGCTTTGACGCCCATCAGGACCATCGCCTGCTGGGCGAGTTCGCGCCGACCGCGTTTCGCGACCACCTGGTCCTCGGCTTCGAGGTGCCGAAGTGGGACGGCGACCTCGGCACCTCGAGCGCGAACCTGTACGTCCCCCTCACGAGGGTGCAGGTAGAGGCCAAGTGGTCAGCGCTCGACGCCTGCCACGTGAGCCAGCACGGCAAGGACTGGTGGGACGCCGAGACGTTCGCGGCGCTGGCCCGGCTACGGGGCATGGAGTGCCGCACGAGATACGCGGAGGCCTTCCGCGTCGAGAAGATGCTGCTCGGCCCCTGGCCCGAGAGGATGACCCCATGACGCACGCTCCTGCCACCTCCGCCGCGGCGATCCCCATCACCGTCTGCCGCGGGTGCGGCTCACGCCGGCTCACGCGCGTGCTGGACCTGGGGGAGCAGCCGGCCTGCGACCACTTCCCGCCCGTCGACGACCCCGCGCCGGACCCGCGCTGGCCACTGGCGCTGACGATGTGCGCCGACTGCGCCCTCGTCCAGCTCGACCACGTCTCGCCCGCGCCCGAGGAACCGCTGGCGGTCGAGAGCGCGACGTTGAAGAACCACGCCCGCGACGCCTCCCGCACCGTCCTGTCCCGGCTCGGCCTGCCACCGGGCAGCACCGTGCGTGAGTTCGCCAGCCACCACGGCGGGTCCTGGGTCGCGGAGTTGACAGCCGCCGGCTGCGTGGTCCTCGACGGCGCGACGGCACACGGCGGGACGGCGGGCGATGGGAGAGCAGACCTCGTCGTCGACAACCAGTCGATCATCCACGCTGAGGACCTGGAGGCGCAGCTGGCGCAGCGGGTCGCCGCGCTCGCCGACGACGGAGTGCTGGTCATCGAGTTCCACCACGCGCTGCAGCAGCTCGTACAGGGTCAATTCGACACGGCGCGACACGGCCATCCGCTCTCCTTCTCGCTGACCTCGTGGGCGAACGCGTGCCGCCGGCACGGACTAGAGGTCGTGGATGCGTGGCCGGAGGACGTGTTCGGAGGCTGCTTGATCGTGGCCGCCCGTCGCGCCGGGCGCGGTTCCGTCCACTGCGACGTCGCCGACATCCTCGCCCGGGAGCGAGAGGCCGGCGTGACGAACCCGGAGCGGTACACCGAGCTGGACCGGCTGCGGCGGCGCACCTCCGCGGACTTCGTGGCGCACTTGGAGCGCGCGCGTTCGGCGGGTCGGCGGGTCGTCGCGTACGGGGCCGGGTCGAAAGCGTGCACCCTGTTGGGCGTGACCGGCGTCGGCGCCGACCTGCTGCCGATGGTGGCGGATCTGTCCCCGGCCAAGCACGGACGCCGCGTCCCGGGGGTCGGTATCCCGATCGTGTCGCCCGAGGAGCTGGTGGCCGTGGCTCCCGACGAGGTGATGATCCTGACCTGGGACATCGCCGCTGAGGTCATCGCCCAACTGCGCGCGATGGGGCTGACGGGGGCCCGCTTCTTCGTTCCGCTCCCTCGCCTGGCTGAGCTCACCCCCGCGTGAGACCCCGACCTGAGACCCTCGCCTGACACCCTGCATGGTATATCGGGCCGCGCGGCTTAGGCGCGGGTGCGGAACACCGGCTTCACGGAGCGACCCCCGAGGTGCGGGGTGGGATCCCCGGACTCCAGCGCGGCCGCGTAGGTGGGCAGGATCGCCCCGACCGCCGCTGCGGTGCGGTGGATGTCGTCATCCGTGAGCGCCGTGCTCACCACGAACGACGGCCCGACGACGCCACCGTGGATCAGGCCGCGCATGAACAGCGTTCGGAATTGCTGGGACGGCTGCCGATCGCCGTCGAGCGTGGCGTACACCAGGTTGCAGTCCGCCCCCTTGACCTGCACGTACTCGCTCAACCCCGCCTCGGCGACCACCGCCTCGACCGCCTCACGCACCCGCGCGCCGACATCGGCCAGGCGAGCGGCCACGTTGTCCCGCCGGTGCACATCGATCGTGGCCCGAAGCGCGGCCAGCCCGGTGCCCTCGGCCCCGTGCGTCGTCGACAGCAGGAACACCCGGTCGACGTCGCTGCGCAAGCCGCCCAGCTCCATCACGTCTCGCCGACCCGCCAGGGCGGAGATCGCGTACCCGTTGCCGATCGCTTTGCCGAACGTCGCCAGATCCGGCACCACCCCGTGCAGAGCGTGCGCGCCGGCGAGCGCGTACCGGAACCCGGTGATCATCTCGTCGAAGATCACCAGGGCGCCACGGCGATGCGCGAGATCGATGAGCCCCTGCAGGTAGCCGGGGTGCGGCTGGCAGGCGGCCGACTCCACCTCCAGGACCAGGGCGGCGATCCGCCCGTCGTGCGCGTCGAACGTCGCCTCGAGCGCGCCGAGGTCGCCGTACGGGAAGTCCACCGTCAGATCGGCGACCGCCCGCGGGATCCCCGCCGCCATCGGGGTGGTCGCGATGAACCAGTCGTCGGTGGAGAAGAACGGCTGGTCACGGCAGACCGCCACCAGGTCGCGACCGGTGGCCGCTCGGGCCAGCTTGAGGGCCGCGGTCGTCACATCGGAGCCGTTCTTGGCGAACTTCACCATGTCCAGCGTCGGGACCGCCGTCAGGAAATCCTCGGCCGCCTGCAGCTCCAGCAGGCTGGGCCGCACGAAGTTGGAGCCGTCGTCGAGCTGCGCCCGGACAGCGGCGTTGACCTCGGGGTGGGCGTGCCCGAGGATCACGGAGCGCAGCCCGGAGCCGTACTCCACGTACTCGTTTCCGTCCACATCCCACACACGCGCGCCGCGGCCACGGGCGATGATCGGGGCGCAATCCGCCGGATACTGGTCGGGCCCTTTGGCGTACGTGTGCGCCCCGCCCGGGACCAGCTCCTCCAGGCGCGCGGCTGCGGCCAAGGATCGTTCGTACGACATCGCACCACCACTCTCGGCGCTCGGCGAACGCGGCTCCTCAGGCCGGGACGACGTTCAGCTTGACCGTCGCGGCCACCTCCGGATGGAGGCGCACCGTCGCGGTCGCATCACCGATCACGCGGACCGGGGTCGGGAACTCCACCGTCCGCTTGTCGATCGTGAGCCCAGCGTCCGCGGCGGCCTGTGCCACGTCCGACTGGCCGACTGCGCCGAACAGCCGGCCGCCACCGCCTGCGCGGGCGGTGACCGTCAACACGGTGACCTCCAACGCGCCACGCAGACTCTTCGCCTCGTCGAGGGACTTCACCGCGCGGATCTCGCGGCCCCGGCGGATCGAATCGACCTGCTTCTGGCCGCCCTTCGTCCACGGGGTCGCGAGATTGCGGGGCAGCAGGAAGTTGCGTCCGTAGCCGTCCTTGACTTCCACCACGTCGCCCGCGGTCCCGAGGCCGCTCACCTCGTTCGTCAGGATGAGCTTCATGTCGGTTACTCCTTCTCCGGCGTCACGCCGCCTCGTTCGTACGGGTCAGCGGGCCGAGCTCGAGTAAGGCAACAGGGCCATCTCGCGGCTGTTCTTCACGGCCTTGGCGATGCTGCGCTGCTCCTGCACGGAGACGCCTGTCACTCGGCGCGCGCGGATCTTGCCGCGGTCGGAGATGAACTTGCGCAACAGCGCGGTGTCCTTGTAGTCGATGTTGTCAATCTTGGCGACCTTCAGCGGGTTCGCCTTCTTCTTGGGCTTACGCACAACGGGCTTGGCCATCGTGGTGCTCTCCTTTGGTTCCGAGAGCCCGGGGAACACCCGGGATGGTGTCTGTCATTCCTGTTCCGCCCGACACCTCGTCGAACAGATGTTTCACGTGAAACATTGGTGCGGCGCGCCGTATGGGACGCCGTGACCACGGCTGATCGGCTAGAACGGCGGCTCGTCGTAGCTGGGGCCACTGCCCCAGCCACCACCACCGCCGCCAGTTCCACCTGAGCCGCCCTGGCCGCCGACTTGCGGGCCATCCCCGGTTGCACCGGAGGGACCGTCGCCGGTGGGGCGGGTGGCCCATGGGTCGGCGTCGGTGCGGCCGCCGCCGTACCCTCCGGCACCGCCTTGGCCGCCACCTCCAGCGCCGCCCTGGCCACCACCGCCGAAGCCGCCACCGCCGCGCTGGCTCTTGGTGATCTTCGCGGAGGCGTAGCGCAGCGACGGACCGATCTCATCGACCTCGAGCTCGACGACCGTGCGCTTCTCGCCTTCTTTTGTCTCGTACGAGCGGGACTTCAGTCGCCCGGACACGACGACGCGCGTGCCGCGCCCGAGGGACTCGGCCACGTTCTCCGCGGCGTCGCGCCAGATCGAGCAGCGCATGAACAGCGTTTCGCCGTCCTTCCACTCCCCGCTGTTCCGGTCGTACATCCGCGGTGTGGACGCCACCGTGAAGTTGGCCACGGCGGCCCCCGAAGGCGTGAACCGCAGCTCTGGGTCACCGGTCAGGTTGCCGATGATGGTCAGCGTCGTGTCGCCCGCCATCGCTCATCCCCTCGCTTCGTGAGTCAACAGGTCGTCCCAAGGCCGATGTCAGGGCGTCGCCCGCAGCAGCTTCGTGCGCAGGATGACCTCGGACAGGCCGAGCTGGCGGTCCATCTCCTGTGCGGTCGCGGAGTCGGACTGGAAGTACACGATGACGTAGATGCCTTCGGACTTCTTCTTGATGTCGTACGCCATCCGGCGTCGACCCCACACGTCGATGTTGTCGACAGAACCCTGAGCGTTCTTCACCACCGTCAGGTAACGCTCGAGCGTCGCCGGCACTTGCCGGTCGTCGACATCGGGGTCGACGATAATCATCATCTCGTAGGCACGCGTGCTCACGACCCACCTCCTCTGGTCTTGGCGGCCACGGTCTCTCCGTGGCAGGAGGGTTGCACGTCCTGCCCGCGTCACCCCAGGTCGTACGCGCCGATGAGCGCGCACCAGACAGGGTGTTCGGCCGGCGAACCCTGGTGACCGTCCGTGGCCTCCCGGGCCGCGCGGGATGCGTTCTTGACGGAGCGCACCCGGCCGCGGCGGACAACCCCCCCAGGCTACCCGGCGGCGCCCTCTCGACCGAATCGCCTCCACGCCAAGAGCCTCCACGCCGAGAGCCTCCACACCGAGAGCCTCCACACCACTAGCGAAATCGAACGACCACCTGGTCCGGGGCGCCCGCGAGGGGACCGGCCACCTCGTCCGGTTCCTGCGCGGCGGCAAAGCCGTCGGGTGGGTCCGATCCGGGCGCCGCGTCCGGGGCTGGTGGCCGTGCCATCGCCGAGCGCCAGGCCGCAGCGACCAACCAGCAGATGCCGCCGATCCTCAGCACGGAGAAGAGGGCCAGCCACCCGAGGGGCAGGCCGCGATTCGGGTCGCTCAGCCCGCCCAGATACAGCCAGATCACCACGAAGTAGAGCACCTCCGTCGTGGCCCAGATCAGGTGGTCGCGCCAGCGCAGCCCCGCGAGCGCGATCAGTGGCAGCAACCACAGGGAGCTCTGCACGGGGAGTGCTTTGCCGGTGATCAGCACGATCCCCACGACGATCAATCCGACCTCGCCGATCGTCGGCCGTCGCGGCGCAGACAAGGCCACCATCGCGCCCACGCTCAGCCCGAGGACCCACCCTGACATGGCGAGCACGGCGGCCACGGTCGGCAGCACGCTCACGTCCGCGAGGGCCGGCAGGTACCACGGGGAACCGTAGTCAGGGCCGGCGCGCCACCACGCCTCATACGGCGCGAACGATCCTCCGCGGGTCGGCAGCCCGATGGCGACGAGAAGCGCCGCCCAGGTCAGCAGCGCCACGCCCGCGCTCTGGGCCCAGGCCCGCCAATGGCCGGCCCGGATCGCCAGGAGCCCGATCACCAACAGCAACAGCACCGGGTAGGTTCGCGCAGCGATCGCGAGCCCGAAGGCCAGGCCCGCCCAGGTGGTGCGGCCGCGGGACCACCACCACAGGGCATACGAGGCGAGCAGCACACCGACCAAGTCTGGGGCGACGAGCGCGACCGTGACGATCAGCGGGCTCGCCGCGACGTGCGCAGCCCGCCACGGGTCCCGGCGGCAGCTGCGCGCCGTGACGCGGACGAGCAGGGCGATCACGACGACCGTGAGGACCGCCCAGATGGCGAAATACCAGCGTTCCCGCACCACCACATCGTCGCCGCCGGGCACCAGCAACGCGGTCAGCCACATGACGCTGCCCGTGACGACAGGCTGCGCGAGGTTGGCGGCGGATCCGTACGGAAACCCGCCGGTCGCCAACACGCTGCCGGAGAACAGGAACGGCAGATCCGAGTAGCAGGCCCGCCAGAACACGTCCGGCTCCGCCCAGCCGTTGGCGGTGCAATAGCCCTTCTGGAGGGTCCCGGCCGCGACCATCACCGTGCCCACTAAAGACAAGGCGACAGCAGCCGACCGCCAGGGCAGCGCCGCTCCCACGCGCGCGTAGCGCCCGAGCGGACCCCCGATCACCTCACTCGCCGCTCGCACCACCGGATCCGTGCCGGGGGTGTCGATGTCGCGGACGGCGAGCGGAGCGGGAGCCCGGGTCACGGTGCGCCCTGCGCATCTTCGGCGACCGAACGGCCTCCGCGGGCGGGCCGCCCGGCGGTGGGCGCGAGCCCCGACGCGGAGTCACCGCCCCCCTGCACGCCGGCCGTGGGCCGCGCCCCTCCGCCGGTCCGGGTCCTGGTCGGCGCGGGCGACTCCCCGTCCCCCGAATCTCCGGTCGGGCTCTCGTCCGGAGGCGTCGTCGGTGACTCCGATTCGGTCGTGGGCGACTCGAAGGTGGGAGTACGCCTCGGGCGGGGCTGCTCCGTCGTCGACGGGGGGGCGACATACACGTTTTGGTCGCCGATGCCGACTCGCGGCGGGAAGGACTCGACCGGTTGACCGGCGAGAGCGGACCGGGTGAACTCCGTCCACACAGTCACGGGCAGCGACCCGCTCTCCAGCCCATACAGGCCGGTCATCGACGTGGCGTTGCCGTCCTTGTCGGGGAGGTACATGCCGACGGCCGTGGACAGCTGCGGCGTGTAGGCCACGAACCACGCCGATTTGGACTCCTCGGACGTGCCCGTCTTTCCCGCGGCGGGCCGTCCGACCGCGGAGGCGCCGGTCCCCGTGCCGGATTGGACCACCGAGCGCAACGCGGCCGTGGCGTCGGCGGCGACGTCCTTGTCGACGACCCGGGTGAGCTCAGGGCTGTTGTTGTACTGCAGCGTGCCGTCTGCGCTGGTGACCGACCTCACGATGTAGGGGCGGGACCGCTGGCCCTCGCCCGCGATGGTCGCGTAGGCGTTGGCCAGATCGATCGGCCGGACGGCGGCGCTGCCGAGCACGTTGCCTGCGTAGTCGTCCAGGCCGGGGGTGTCGGCCGGTGGCTCTCCGCCCTCGCCGGGTGGCGCGGAGATGCCGAGGGCGATCGCCGCCTTCTTCGTGTTCTCCGGCCCGACCCGCACGTTGAGCCGCGTGAAGGCCGTATTGATGGATCCCGCCAGCATCTGGGGGATGTCCACGTACCCGTGGCTCTGGAAGTCCCAGTTGTTCACGGGCTTGGACGAGCCGGGCGGGGTGTAGGGCGTCGAGCTGTCGAACTCGGTGCGGGTGCTGATGCCCTGCTGTAGCGCGGCCACCGTGGCGAACGCCTTCATCGTCGAGCCGGCCTGCATGTGGCCCTGGGTTGCGTCGTTGAACTGCTGCGTGGCGAAGTCCTTCCCACCGTAGAGCGCCACGATCGCCCCGTCGTCCGGTTTGATCGCGACGGCCCCGACCCGGACGCTCGCCGCGCGCCCGTCCGTCGGTCGGTTGTCGTCGACCGCGTCGATGAGTTCCTGCTGCTTGTCCTGCTCGACGGTCATGGTGACCCGCAGGCCGCGGTTCGCGATGTCATCCTCGGTGGCTACGCCCCGCTCGACCAGCTCCTTCTTCACGACGTCGACGAGGTACCCGTTAGGGCCGCCCATGACCTGCTGCGGCCTGTATGTGACCACCTTGGGGAACTCGATGGTCGCCCGCCGGTCCGGTGTCAGCCACCCCTTGGTGACCATGCCGTCCAGGACGTAGTTCCACCGGTCGAGCGCCGCCTTCGCCGCGTCGTCGCCCAGGCCGGGGTCGAGCCGGCTCGGCTGGTTCACCACGGTGGCGAGCAGGGCGGACTGCGCGACGGTGAGCTGGGAGACATCCTTGTTGAAGTACGCCTGCGAGGCGGTCTCGATCCCGTACGCGTTGCGCCCGTAATAGATCGTGTTGAGGTAGTTCTCCAGGATCTGATCCTTGGACTGCTGCTGGTCGACCTTCACCGCGATGATGATCTCTCGCAACTTGCGGGTCAGGGTCTGATCTTGGGTGAGGAAGTAGTTCTTCACGTACTGCTGGGTGATCGTCGACCCGCCGCCCGCGTCGCTCTCACCGCGCAGCGCGCGCGTCGCCGAGCGGGTGATGCCGCTGATGGACACACCGTTGTTCTCGTAGAAATCGCGGTCTTCCGCGGCGAGCATCGCCTGCTGGGTGCTCTTCGGGACGTCCTTGAGCGGGACCGACTGGCGGTTGATCTCGCTGAGGCGGTCGAACTCCTTGCCATCGGCCCAGTAGACGATCGAGGACTCCGCGCGGGCGAGGTCGTTCGGGCTGGGGATGTCGATCATCGCGTACGCGATGCCGGCCCCTGCGATGAGCGCCAGAAGAAGCCCGATGATGCTCAGACCAAACCCGCGCCAGGACAGGAATCGACGCCGCGCCGGCCCGCGCGCACGCGTCGCAGCGGAGGCGGGCCGGGGAGGTGAGGAACTCACGCGTTCTTCTTCCGTTCGATGTCGCGATGTCGCGATGTCGCGATGTCGCGGTGCGCTCACGACGCGACGGCTGAGAACCGTCGCCATGACGCGGGGTGGACGACGATTGGCGTCAGCGCGGCCGGACTTGGGCAGCCGACCGGCCTGCGTCGAGCGCGCCGCAGCCCTCTCAGTATGACCACGCCACGTGGGCTTGGCCTTGCAATCCCGTCGACAACGAACTTCGACGGTACGACGTAGCGACGTGACAAAGGCATGCTTTGTCACCTAGAGTTTCGTCTGATAAGCCTGTACGCCCCCGCGCGGAAACCTCCGGAGCCCCCGGATCTGCGTGAGCTGGGTGCGAGCTCGCCACACTCCGGCGTGCCGGGCAGACCAACCGAAAGGACCCCCATGACCTCGATCCGCGTCGCCCTCGTCGGCGTCGGCAACTGCGCGAGCTCGCTCGTGCAGGGTGTGCACTACTACCGGGACGCCCAGACCGGCACCTCGGTGCCAGGCTTGATGCACGTCGACTTCGGCGACTACCACGTGCGCGATGTGGAGTTCGTGGCCGCGTTCGACGTAGACGCGGCCAAGGTCGGCACCGACCTCGCCAAGGCGATCACCGCCAGCGAGAACAACACGATCCGGATCTGCGACGTGCCCGAAACAGGTCTCACGGTGCAGCGCGGTCACACCTACGACGGGCTCGGCACGTACTACCGGCAGACCATCGTGGAGTCCCCCGAGGAGCCCGTCGACGTCGTGCAGGTGCTGCGCGAGCGCAAGGTGGACGTCCTGGTGTCCTACCTGCCCGTGGGGTCGGAAGCGGCCGACAAGTTCTACGCGCAGTGCTGCATCGACGCGAAGGTGGCGTTCGTCAACGCGCTGCCCGTCTTCATCGCGAGCGACCCGGTGTGGGCCGCCAAGTTCGAGGCGGCGGGCGTGCCGATCATCGGCGACGACATCAAATCGCAGGTCGGGGCGACGATCACGCACCGGGTGATGGCCAAGCTGTTCGAGGACCGCGGCGTGGTGCTCGACCGGACGTTCCAGCTCAACGTCGGCGGCAACATGGACTTCAAGAACATGTTGGAGCGCGAGCGCCTGGAATCGAAGAAGATCTCCAAGACGCAGGCCGTGACGTCCAACGTGCAGCATGAGATCAAGGCGCGCGACGTGCACATCGGGCCGTCGGACTACGTGCAGTGGCTCGACGACCGCAAGTGGGCGTACGTGCGGCTGGAGGGCCGCGCGTTCGGCGACGTCCCGCTGAGCCTGGAGTACAAGCTCGAGGTGTGGGACTCCCCGA
>JBDTWM010000054.1:0-17790 GCA_040006675.1 Dermatophilaceae bacterium
GGGTGATGCCCCGCAGGGTGATGCCCCGACCAGGGTGGTGCCACGACGAGGGGGTGTCAGGCGCAAGCGATCGCCTCGCTCATGCGTTCCACGCACTCGCTGAGGATCGCTCGTGACGTGCCGAAGTTCAGCCGCGTGTGGTGCTCACCGCCGGGACCGAACGCCGGCCCCGGGTTGACGGACACCTTCGCGTGGTGCAACAGCCAGGCCGAGGGATCCTCTCCCTTCAAGGCGTCCACGCCCGTGAAGTCCAACCACGCCAGATAGGTCGCCGCCGGTGGCACGTAGCCGATCCCGGGCACGGCCGCGGACAACGCCCCCACGAGGTAGTCGCGGTTGCCGCGCAGGTAGGCGAGCAGCTCGTCCAGCCACGGCTCGCCCCGCTCGTATGCGGCGATCGACGCCTCGATCCCGAGCGTGGAAGCACCGTGCATGACCATCCGGTTGACCTGTGCCAGCACCCGAAGGTCGCGGTCGTGGGAGAACACCAGCTGCGCGCACTTCAGGCCGGGCGTGTTGAAACCCTTGGAGCTGGCCAGCAGCGTGATCGTGACCTCGGCGGCCACGTCGGACACCGAGGCGGTCGGGACGTGCCGCCCGTCGTAGACGAGCGTCGCGTGGATCTCGTCCGAGACGACCCGCGCGCCGTACCGCTCCGCCAGCGCGCAGACGGCGTGCAGCTCCTGCGCGCTGAACACGGCGCCGATCGGGTTGTACGGGTTGCACACGATGATCCCGCCCGCGCCGCGCCGGAACGCGTCCTCGATCGCCTCCAGATCGAAGTGGTACGCGGCGCCGTCGCGCAGCATCGGCACATACACCCCCCGCCGGCCGGTCAGGTGTAGGACGTCGAAGAACGGCATGTACGCCGGGACGGGCAGCACGATGTCCGAACCAGGCGTCGTGAAGTGGTTGATCACCAGCTCGACGCCCCGCAACACGTCGGGGATCTCGCGGATTCGCGCGGGGTCCACCGACCACCCGTACCGGCGCTCACACCAGGCGGCCGTGGCGCGCGCCAGCCGACCGTCGCGGGTCTCGTAGCCGAACACCTCACGTGCGGCCGCCTCCCGGACCGCCTCGCCCACTGCGGGGCACGTCGCGAAGTCCATCTCGGCCACCCACAGCGGCAAGATCTCGGGGCCGTGACGCGTCCACTTCATCGTGTGGCGGGCGCGCAGCTGCGCGGGGGTGAGGGTGACCGGCATGGTGCCAGCCTGGCCCGTTCGTCCGGGCCGGAGCAAGCCCGGCGCGCGGCTCGGGTGGCCGCGCTGCCCGGACGGGGATTTTCGCTGCGTTCTGCCCTCTGGGGCCGATGGTACGGGCGCCGGAGACGTCGGTGCTACGAACGGGGCCCCGCCACCGGAGGGTCCGTACGTCGCCAAGCTCGGCGAGTTCAGCGCCAGGATCGGCGACGTGATCAAGACGATCACGAGCATCGCCGAGCAGGCCCGATCACATCTGCCCGCCGAGCGCACGCACGATGCTGTCCGGGACCGCGATCAGCCCGCCCGCGGCATCCAGGCAGGCACAGTCGATGGTGGCGGTCAGCACGACGTCGCCCGCGCGCTCCAGGCGCTGAGAGAAACGCAGCCGGTAGGCCGACTCCAGGACCGCCTGCGAGACGACCTCGAGCACCTCGCCGAGCCTGGCCGGATGGCGGAACTTCGCCTCCAGCGAGTGCACCACGATGAGGAACCCGGACGCGTTCAGCTGCGCGACACCCTGGCCGCTCGCCTCCAGGTACTCGGAGCGGCCTCGCTCTAAGAAGCGGAAGTAATTGGCGTAGTAGACGACCCCGAGACTGTCGGTGTCCTCGTAGTAGACCTTGTAGGACACCCGGTGCTCCGGGGTGCCCGGCGGGGGGCTGCTCGGACGGCCGAGATGCCGGGGTGGATGCACACTCACGTGCTCACTGTAGGCGCCGAGGGTTCGCGAGCTCCGGGAGTTGGCGTGCGCCGGGGGTTCGCGGGGGTTGGCACGCCCGGCGGGAGTTCGCTCAGTCGGCGATGACGCCGAACTGGTACGCGGACCGGGTCTTGGCCTGGCCGACCATCTGGGGCACGAACACTCCGAACGCCAAAGAGATCGAAAGGGCCGTCTCCCACAGGAGCCGATCGGTCTCGTCGGGGTCGAGCCGACCCGGATACTCCACGACGATCGGGGGGAATTCGTTGTAGCCGGCTGCGGGACGCAGTGTGTCGCCGCCGTCCTCGTCGAAGGCGCGCAGCTCCACGTCCTCGCCGGGCACGTCGCTGGCGACCCCGATCATCAGTCGCCGCGGCCCGGTGTCGTCCAACTCCCCCGCCATGCATTCCAGCAGCACGATCGTGTCGGACAGGACAGACTCGACGTCGCTGAGCATCACGTGGGACGGTTGGGCCGTGCCGTCGTCGAGGCAGCCGCTGCGCGTGAGCGCCACCGACAGCAGTCCCTGCCCGCCGATGCCCACCCGGTACTCGAACCGCCGCTGGGCGTCCAGGTCGAACTGCGCCACCGCCTCCTGGCGGCGGTCGACGGTCGCGAATCGGGCCAGACCGGGCGTGAACGGGAAGGGGCCTGAGGGGAAAGCGCCGGAGTCGAAGGCGCTGCCGACGACCGGACGAAGCTCTGCCCGCTCGAAAGACCTCTGGAGGCTCGTGAGCCGGCCGACGCCGATGACCCAGGCCCGGGTGTGCACGTCCAGGCGTCCGCTCGTCGCCGCGAACTCGGCGTCCAGGCTCTGATCCGACATCGTCGTGGTCCGCTCCTCCTGCTCCGGCCCGCGCTCTCCGAGAGGTGCAGCGACCCGAATCCTTCGGATCGTACGAAGCGGGCGACGGGTCGAATCGTGCCGTGCCTGCACCCGAGATTACTCGGAAGGGGAGCCGTGCGCGTCCACCCGTCCAGGGGGTCAGGCGGCGGAGACCGCGCCGGCGGCCAGTAGCGCGCTCGCGAACTCCTTGTCGGTCCCAAGGACATGGTCGCCGAGCCAGGTGCATAGGAAATCGAGAAGGTCGGCGGACACGTCCGCATCGGCGAGGAGGAAGTCACGCTGGAACGACTCGACCTCGGTGCGCAGCCGCTCGTGCTCCATGACGTGCTGTCGGCTGTGCTCAGCGTGAGCCAGTCCGTGGCGGGCCATGAGCTTCTCTTCGTACGCAAAATGCAGCGCCGTGTACCGGATCAGCTCGGTGAGGACGGTGCCCATGATGTCCCGGTCGCGTCCGGCGCGCATGGCGTCGTCGAGCGTGTTGACCAGGCCGACGAGTCGCCGGTGCTGGACGTCGATGTCACCGAATCCGACCTGCAACGCAGGGCCCCAGTGCATGAGCGCCACCGCGCTCACCTTCCTTTCCCGGGCGTCGCGTTGACAAGCCGGGTGCCAGTTCTATGGATCCCATCGTCCGACCCCATCGTCCGGCGCGTCCTCGGCCTGAGCTGAACAGCCGGAGGATCGGCGCCACCACGCATGTCGTATCACACTTCACGCATCGTCGCAGTTCACAGAGACCGTACGACAACAAGATCCTTAACATTAGCGCGGTTGGCGATCACGCGGTCTCGCGGCTGAGGCATCCGGCGCGCCGCCGGGCCGGGTGGTCGGTCGCGCGACGTAGCATCCGGACATGGCGTCGTGGTGG
This sequence comes from Dermatophilaceae bacterium, assembly GCA_040006675.1. Classification (GTDB taxonomy): domain Bacteria; phylum Actinomycetota; class Actinomycetes; order Actinomycetales; family Dermatophilaceae; genus Austwickia. The sequence continues at coordinate 3,624 of JBDTWM010000054.1, forward strand.
GTGACTTGGCGAGGTGGAGTGTCTCGACCCGGTGCTCTCGTGGCGCTGTTGTTCTACTGGGGGTCGTTGACCGCTTCGCTACTGCCAAGGCCCTGGTATCTGCAGGGGTTGATCGCCGCGATCTGCGGGCTCATCGGATACGCGATCGGGTCGGTGGTGGGGTCGCTCGGTGGGACCGTGCAGTCCATCCTCGGTCTCCGGGTGAGCGTGCGTGCCCGCGCCGCCCGGGCGCTGCGGGCGGCGTGGTGGGTGGCGCTGGCAATCGGCCTCGTCGCGGTGCCGTGGGCGTCGCTGCGCAGTCAGCAGGCGACATCGCGGTACGCGGATCTCCCTCCACCCGGCCCGGAGTGGGTGGTGCTCTCCACTGTGGTGACGCTGGCCGTGGGGTGGGTGTTCCTGCTTTTCTGGCGTCTCGTCGAGCGCCTGGCGCGCTGGCTGACCGTTCGGTTGGAGCGGCGCCGGTTGGTCAGGGACTCGATCTCTCGCGCGTTGGCCAGCGTGCTGACCGTGCTGATCGTCGGGGTCTTCGTGGACCAGGTCGTCCTGCGCGGGGGCCTCGCGATCGCCATCCGCAGCGCCAACCGGGTCAACGAGACCGACCCGGCGGGCATGACGGCGCCGTCGTCGCGGTTCCACTCCGGCGGACCGGGGTCGAGCCAGCCGTGGGCGTCACTCGGGCAAGACGGCGCGATTTTCGTCAGCGGTGGTCCGCGCCAGGGCGACATCGAGGCGGTCACGGGGCGGGTCGCCAAAGAACCGATCCGGGTGTTCGCCGGGGTGGAGCGCAACCCCTCGATGGAGGAGACGCGCGACGTCGTCCTCGCCGAGTTGGACCGTACTGACGCCTGGTCGCGGCGCTCGATCCTCGTCGCATCGGCGACCTCCACGGGATACATCAACGAGTGGGGCGCGTCGGCGTTCGAGTACCTGCAGGACGGCGACACCGCGATCGCGTCGATGCAGTACTCGACGCTGCCCTCGGCGCTGGGCCTGCTCACCGCGCGGCACGACCCCGCGAAGGCGGCCCGCACGCTCCTGGATGCGGTGTCGGGGCGGATCGCCGCCTTGCCCGCCGGGTCGCGGCCGAAGCTGTACCTGACGGGGGAGTCGCTGGGAGCGTACGGGGGCAACGGGGCGTTCGACTCACCGGAAGAGATGCTGACGAGCTCGGCCGGGGCGCTGTGGACCGGCACCCCGAGCTTCACCGCGCTGCACGGGCAGCTGGCCGCCTCGCGCAATCCGGGCTCGGACGAGGTGGACCCGGTCGTCGCCAACGGAGCTAACTTCAGGTTCGCGGGCAAGCCCGCCGAGCTGACGGCCGACCGGTGGGGGCGGCCGCTCGGGGCGTGGGACACCCCGCGCGTGGTCTACCTTCAGCACCGCTCCGACCCGGTGGCGTGGTGGTCACCGACCCTGGCGTGGCAGACCCCGGACTGGCTCGCGGAGACGCGCGGCGACGACCCGATGGCGCAGATGAGCTGGCTGCCGCTCGTGACGTTTTGGCAGGTGACGGCCGACATGGCGATGTCCAACAACGTGCCCGGCGGTCACGGGCACCGCTACTACGCGCCCGAAACCGTGCCTGCCTGGTCGGCGATCCTCCGCCTCGACGACGCCTCCGACCGGGCCACGCTGAACGCCGCGATCATCGCGGCGATCACCGCTCGGGCCGGCTGAGCAGCGTAAGACCGCGCCGGAGCGCCTGATCGGGCCGCGGGACCGCCCGCCCAGGGGCGAGGTCAGCCGTCGAGGGTCTCACGCAGCAACGCGATCACGGCCGGGTGGCCCGGCATCTCCGCGTGCGCCACGTGGTCGCGATCGTCGAGCCACACATTGCGTACGCCGGGACCCGGCGCGAGGTGCTGCGCGCTCACGGGGCGCACGGTGCGGTCGAACCGGGACGCGATGGAGGTGTACGTGATCCCGGCGCGGGTTTCCGGCTCGGCGGCGAGGCGGGTGAGCAGCGCGCTGCCGCGGATCTGCTGGCGGGCCGACGGGCCGAGGAAGCCGTCCAGGGCGGTCGCGACGAGGGGTGAGTGCGCGATCGGGTCCAGCGGGCCGAGCGGCGCGGCCCCGCGCAGCGTCGAGCCGAGCGTGACGAGCCGGTCGATCGGGAGGTCCGCCTCGCGCGCCGCGAGGTGAACGAGCAGGCCGCCCTGGCTGTGCCCGACCAGGTCCACCGCCGGCGCGCCGGTGACGCGCAGCACCTCGCGCGCATACTCTGCGATCTCGCGCGCAGACGACTCGATGTCGCCGATCCCGCCGCCGCCCGCTCGGCCCCGGGCGCTGCCCTGCTCGTGGCCGTAGTCGGGGGCGAACACGGCGTATCCGTGTTCGCGCAGCGCCGCGGCCGCGTCGGCCCACGTAGCGGAGGTGTCGTTGGTGCCGTGGACGAGGACTGCGGGGCGGGGGTGCTCCGGGGAGGGTCGCGCCGACCAATCCACCTCGAGGGTCCCCGGTGTCGGTCCGAGCCCACGCAGCACCTGTGCGCAGAGCGCACGCGGTCCGTCGGGCAGCAACGCGGCCGCGGCGCGCAGGGTCGAGAGCGCATAGTGCGCGGCGTCGCGAGCCCGTTCCTGACGGCCCTGTCGGGAGTTCACGACTCCAGGATGGCTCACGCGAAAGCCGGCGTCCGCAGGTACTCGACCATCGGCGGGGCCCAGATCCCCACGACCGGGGCTTCGCGCTCCGCGACGACCCATCCCTCGCGTTCGTAGAAGCGCCGCGCCCGCGCCTTCGTCTCCGTCACCATGAGGTGCAGCTCGCGCCCTGGGTGACGGGCGCGGGCGCCGGCGAGCAGCCGGGCGGCGAGGCCGGTGCCCTGCAGGTCGCGAGCCACGCCGATGTGCTCGAGCCACACGTCCGTACCGACGTCCCGGCTCACGCAGTAGGCCACGATGCCGCGCGCGGGAGCCTCCGCGACGACGACGTGAAAGGCCGGGTCGAGCAGCTCGCGACGCCACCGCGCGAGGGCCACCCCGAGAGGGTAGCTGAGGTCATAGGGAGTGTGCGGCATGACGTCGACGTCCACCGGGTCCACGTCGCGTTCCAGCGCGGCGATGGCGTGGACATCGACGAAGCGGCCGGACCGGAGCACGGGGATGTCCGCATCGAGCATGCGGGTCAGGACGCTGCCGTCGCGCATGATGCACCCGCCTTTCGATCAGCGTGGGATCGCACGTAGACATCTGCGTGGTAAACCAAGCGCTGTCCATCGATCGTACGATTCCGGTCGGCAGCCCGCGCCGGCATGGGCGCCGCTCGGCCCGCGAGCTGCGTCACAGCCCACGCGCCAGGCGGCTGACCAGCCGCAAGGCCTCACAGCGGCAAGACATCTGCGTGCGATCTGCATCACATGGACCGCCCGAAGCGGGGCTGCGCCGGATCCGGATCGGTCCGTAGCGCAGAATTCCCTCAGAAGGCTGCAGCGCATCCCTGCGCGCCCGTCTTCGGCGACCGGGCGGCGCGACCCGCCGCAGCCGAGCGCGAAGGAGAGTGAGGCGATGGCGACCCGACACCCGGCCACGACCGTGCTGACGAGGCGGCGAATCCTCACCCTCAGCGGGGGTTTGGCAGCGGCCGGGGCGCTCGCTGCCTGCGGCGGGGGCGCCGATCCTACGCCGCAGCCGACCGGCCCGACCAGTTCTCCGGCGCCCGTGCTCACCCAGTGGGTGCACCGGTTCGCGGAAGCGGAGTATGTGTCGCCGACCACCGGGCCGCGGGCCCTGGACCGATACGCGGCGGGATTCCCGGACGCCCACGTCGAGCTGACCTGGAAGCAGGACGGCTACGCCGGGGAGCTGGCAGCGGCTCTCGCCGCGGGCACGCGTCCGGATGTGTTCGATACCGACGACGGCCCCACGATCGACCAGGTGCGCTCCGGCGAGGTCGCCGACCTGACGGACCTGCTCCAGCACACCCCCTCGGGCACCAGCTCCAGCACCAGCCCCGACATCAGCCCCGACATCAGCCCCGACATCCTCGCCCGGCTCACCGACCGCGGCAAGATCTGGGGCGTCCCCGAGCTGCTCGACGCGCGCCTGCTCATCTACCGCACGTCGATGCTGGCCAAGGCGGGCGTGAAGCCGCCGACCACGTTGGAGGAGCTGGTCGCGGCCTGCGCCGCGCTCACCACCGACAAGGTCAAGGGCATCCACCTCGGCGATCGCGGCGGCGCTGACCTGATCTCCGTACCCGTCGTCCGCTCGGCGGGGCTGGACGTGCTGACCTCAGATCATGCCGCCTCCTTCGCCGACCCGAAGGTCGCTGCGGCTCTTGCCCTGCTGCGCGTCCTGCACGTGAAGAAGCAGATCCTGCTCGGCATCCCGCCGCAGTGGTACCCCTCGGACGCCTTCACGCAAGGCCTCGCGGCGATGCAGCTGGCGGGCCTGTACGCGTTCCCCGCGATCCAGAAAGCGATCGGGGACGACGTCGGGGTGCTTCCCTGGCCGGCCATGGCCGGGGGGCGTCCGACCGTCATGGTGAGCGCGCACACGGCGTGCGTCGCCGCGGACTCGCCGCGCCTTGACCTCGCCAAGCGCTACCTCAGGTGGCTCTGGATCGACGGTACCGACGCCCAGCTCGATCTTGCGACCAGCGACGGCCTGCACGTCCCGGCGCGGACCTCCGTTGCCGGCCGCGTCGACCAGCTGCGCACCGGCGTCACCGGGAATGCATCTGCCCTGGTCAGGACCGCAGGCTACGTTCTCCCGATGCGCTGGACCCCCGCGTGCGCCACGGCCCTGCGCGACGCGGTCGCCTCCGTGCTGCTCACCGGCGCCGACGCGCCCAAGGCGCTCGCGGCGGCGGCGGCCACCGTCGACGCCGAGCAGCGCCGCCTCGGCGCCTGATCCCGGCCGGGTCGCCTCAGCGTCTGGAAGACGCCTCGTAAAAGGCCGTCGATTCTCTCTGATACAGGTAGTAGATGGCGCCGGCGCCGACCGCGACGGTGAGGATCGACAGCAGTCGCGAGGTGAGTGACTGCGGCTGCGCGAGGCTGGCGACGAAGGACAGCACGGAGATCACGAAGAAGATCGTGGCGACGACGCGCGCCCACGACTTGCCCTTGCCGTTCATGACGGCCATCAGGATCCACAGCCCTACGCCGATGAGGCCCGCGACGAGCGCCGTTCCCAGCGCGACGTTGACGAGGGTGTCGATCTGAGCCGGCGTCAGCTGCGCGTCGGACGGCTGGGACCGGCTGCTCTCGACGACCATGTCGCGCACCTCGCCCCCCATCACCAGCGCGGACAGGGCCGACAGGGCGCTCACGACCGCCCCGACCTTCATCAGGAGGACTGCCCTGTCCATGGCGGGCGGCCGGGTCAGCGGCGGAGGCGCCCACGAACCGCCGGGTTGTGGCGGTCCGTACTGAGTCTGCCCGTCGTACGGCTGCCCGTACTGCGGCTGTCCGTCCGGCGGCGGATACGGCGATTCGGTCATGTCTCTCTCCGATGTTTCGCGAGACCGCCCCCAACAACGGTCCCTGTCCGGTCGATGGTGTCACGCACGCTCGTCGCGTTCAGAGTTGCGTGTCGGTTCGGGGGGCCGACAACGTCCCGCGGGACCACCCGCGCGGCCCGGCGTGGGCTCAGGGGCGCCTGGCGAGGGAGTACAGGGAGCGACCGATCGTGAACTGCGGATCCGTACGAGCCAGCAGGTCGAGCTCGCTCAGGTACGACGCGCGTAGTCGGTTGCGCTCCGCGCTGGGCAGAGCGATGAGCTCTCCGCGGCACATCCGCTCCATCACCGGCCACGCACGGTCGAGGTCCTGCTGCGAGAAGTGGACGACGCCAGGAGTGCAGGACACGTCGACGAAATCGGCTGCGGTCAGCGCGCCCTCGCAGGCCTGCGGCGTGCCCAGCCGACGCGTCGGGTCGATCAGGTCCAGTCCGAAGGCCTGAGCGTGCCGGCGGAACAGCGCCGCCGCCGGTGGCTGACCGGTGCGCAATGTCGCCAACGCGATGAGGCCGCCGGGCCGCAGGACCCGGTGCCACTCGGCGAGCGCCGACTCCACGGGCATGTACGTGAGACCGGCGCCACAGAGGACCGCGTCCACCGAGGCGTCGGGCAGAGGCAACTCGGTGGCGTCCCCGAGCACCCCCTCGATCGGCGCGAGCGCCCGGGACGCGGGGTCAGGGTCCCCTTCCACGGACGCGGCGAGGATCTGCAGCATCGCCTCGGACAGGTCGACGGCGATCACCCGCCCCGTGGGGCCGACCGCCGCGGCGGCACGTCGCGTCACGAAGCCGGTCCCGGCCGCGGCGTCCACAACGAGCGAGCCCGACGTGAGCTGAGCCGCTGCTATCAGGTGCTCGGCGTGATCGCGATGCCACTGGCTACGCCGGTAGTGTTCAGCGCGCTCATCGAACGCCGCCACCAGGGCGCCGCGCTCCGGTACCGCGACGACGCTGATCCAATCGTCGAACCGACCAGAGCGCGAACGGGATTGCTCGACCACCCAGCCGGCCTCCCGCAGGGCGCAGTGAAAGGACTCGGCCCGCCAGTACGTGTACCAGCGGGGGGTGCCCAGCTTCTCGGTGGTCCAGCCTTGCCCGTCACCGGCCTTGATGCTGACCACCAGAACCGTCTCGCCGCCGAGCCCGTCGTGCAGGCGGCGCAGAACGCGGACCAGCTCCTCACGCGGCACGTGCGGCAGGACCGCGTTGGCGAACACGATGTCCCACGGCCCCGGCGGTGGATCGTCGCGGCACAGGTCGTACGGGATGGCGTCCGGGAATCCGTGTCCGCGCAGGTAGTCGACGAATCCGGCGGCAGCGTCGGTGGCCTGTACGTCCAGCCCCCGCTCGCGTAGCAGGGCGGCGTCGACGCCGCCCGCCGACCCGACCTCCAGGACGCGTGCGCCGGGGCTCACTTCGTCACCGACAAAGTCCGCCAGCCACCGGGCGAGGGCGCTCGGCTCCGACGGGGTTTTCGCCAGATAGGAGGCGACGCTTGAGTCGTACGACGCGATCGTCACGTCGTGTGTGTTCACCGCCGCCTCCTCGCTGTTGATCCTGGTCCCATCGTCCCATCGTCCCATCGTCCCGTGATCCGGCCCGGCGCACCAAGTCGCCGGCGGCTCCGGCTCAGGAGAGCCGCCTCACGGCGCTCCGGTGAAGTGCGGCGGGCGCTTGCCGAGGAACGCTGCGAAGCCCTCCTGGGCGTCCGCGCTGGTGGCGGCCGCGGCCATCACTTCCACGGCGAGGGCATATGCGGCGTGCTGGTCGAGCCCTACCTGGGCGTAGAACGTCTGCTTCCCGAGCGTACGACTGGACGCGCTACCCCGGGTGACGCGCGCGATCAGCCCCGCGACCGCCTCGTCCAGTTGCTCGTCCGGCACGACCTGGTTGACTAACCCCCAGTCGCGCGCCGTCTGGGCGTCGATGGCGTCGCCGGACAGCGCGAACTCCAACGCCCGTTTGCGCCCCATGCTGCGGGCGACCGCGACGAGCGGGGTGTGGCAGAACAGGCCACCCCGCCCGCCGGGGATCGCGAAGGCTGAGGACGCAGCGGCCACCGCGAGGTCGCATGTGGCGACCAGCTGGCAGCCCGCGGCGGTCGCCAGCGCATGGACCCGGGCGATCACCGGCTGTCCGATGGACTGGACGACGTCCATCATCTCGGTGCAGAGCCCGAAGACCTCCCGCGCCGCCGCGAGATCCGCCCCGGCCATGTCCGCGAAGTTGTGCCCCGCGCTGAACACGGGCCCTTCCGCCGCCAGCACCACGGCGAGCGCGTCGCTGCATCCCGCCCGACGCAACGCGTCGACCAGCTCGGTCATCGTCGCCACCGAGAGGGCGTTGCGTTTCTCGGGGCGGGCCAGGGTGATCGTGATCACGTCGCCGTCCCGGGCGGACCGGATGTTCTCGTACGGAGGGTGGGGGCGCGCAGTGTCCATAGGCGCCATCCTTCGCGGTGGGCTTCGCGTCCGCAACGGGTGCGCGGAGTGCGCGACGCACGAGACGCGGGCTTAACGTAAAGAGATGAAGGCGTGGCTTCCTACCATCCTCTACGGCGTGCTCGGGCTGGTGCAGCTCGCGCTGGCGGTGCCCGCGGGGGGCGGCCGACTCGGCGTCGGGGTACTGCTCGCGATGGTGCTGCTCTTTGGTGCGGCCTACTTCGCGCCCACGTCGTTGCCGACCCCGGCCTCACAGGAGGAAGCGGTGGCCGCGGCGCGGAAGGGTCGTGTCGTGGTCTACCACCGCTCCGGCTGCATCTTCTGCCAGCGGCTCGCTCATGTGCTCGGACGCTTGCGGGCCGACGCGGTGTGGGTGGACATCTGGGCCGACGCGGAGGCCGCCGCGTATGTGCGCTCGGTCAACAACGGCAACGAGACCGTGCCGACTGTCGTGATCGACGGCGTAGCGCGCACCAACCCCTCGCCCCGTCTCGTGCGCCGCGCCCTTGCCGCCGCGGCGCGCTCATGACGGCGCGCCACAGGTGAGAGTGAGCAGGTGGCAGTCCTGTCTTTGGCCGTGGTGCGTCTGGCGCTCAGGGCGACGGGGTCGCCCGCTCGGCGTCGGACGTTGCGCCGGTCGATCGCACTCCGTCGGAATGCGCGGCGGCCACCCCGGGCGGAGCGCCCTTGGGGAGCAGGCGCGCAGGCAGGTCCTCGCCTAACGCCGGGAACTGATCGTGTCCGACCAGGTAGCGGACGGTGCTGTTGAGCGTCGCGAGGAGCGGTACAGAGAAGAGAGCCCCGACGATCCCGAAGAGGAAGCTGCCCGTCGCGACCGCGCAGATGACCGACAGGGGGTGCAGCGACACCGCGTGGCCCATCAAGAACGGTTGGAGCACATGCGACTCCACCTGCTGCACGGCCAAGACGATGAGCAGCATGATCACGGCCGTGACCGGACCCTTGACCACGAAGGCGATGAGCACGGCGAGCGCGCCGGACACGACGGCGCCCACGATCGGGATGAACGACGCCACGAACACGATCAAGGTGATCGGGATGACGAACGGCAGTCCGAGGGCGAACGCCCCGATGCCGATGCCGATAGCGTCCACTCCGGCCACGAGTACCTGGGTGCGGGCGTACTGCCCGAGGGAGCGCCAGCCGCGCCGGGAGGATTCGAACACCGGCGCGCGGGCGGCCTGGGGCAGCATCCCGACGAAGAACGCCCAGATGGCCCGCCCCTCGAGCAGGAAGAAGAACGTCGCGATGAGCGCGATCAACGTTCCCGCGAGGAAGTCCACCGCGCTCGCTCCGACGGCCAGCGCCCCCGAGGTGATCGTGGACTGGTTGTTCTGTACCGTCGCGCGGAGCGTGTCCAGGAGCTGTGACAGCTGGTCGCCGGTGACCTGGAATGGCCCTTGCCGGAGCCACGTCTGAAGGCTGTCCAGGCCGGCGGACACGCTGTTGACCAGGTCCGGCCAGCCGGCGGCGACCTGCGTGCTCGCGATGGCGAGCATGCCGACCACCGCGCCGATCAGGGCGAGGACACCGGTCAGGGAAGCGAGCGCCCGGGGCAGGGAGACCCGATGGTGCAGCGTGTTCACGAGGGGCGTCAAGAGGGACGTGAGCAGGACCGCGACCGCGATGGGGATGACGACGCTGCTGACCGTCCGGATCCCGGCGAACAGCAGCGCCATCGCGGCGGCGATCACGATGAGGCGCCACGACCAGGCTCCGGCGACCCGGACGGGGTAGGGCACCGCGGCGTCGGTCAACTCCCGTCGGGCCGTGGCACCCACCGGCCCGGGGAGCCGGACGGTTCCGGGCGTCGGATCCTCGTCCTGTCGATCTCCAGGCGTGACCCGAAGGCTCCCCGAGCCGTCGCGACGTGGCACGTCGTGGCGGCGGTCAGGCACGGCCGGTCTTCCGCGCGTAGTACGCGCGAGCGCGGTTGCGGTTGCCGCACTCGTCGGCGACGCACCAACGCCGGTTGCGCCGGCGGGAGGTGTCGAGGTACACCCACCCGCAGATCACGTCCTCGCACTGGTGGAGCCACGCGACGTCGGGGGACCGCATGAGGTCGATGACCGAGATGGCGAGGCGGTCACCGATCGTGTCCAGACTCACGCCCATCTCGCGCCACGCCCAGGCGGGATCGCCGCGGGTGAGCACCGAACGTGACAACGCCTCCGCGTAGCGCCGCGTGATCGTCTCGGCAGCGGTGTCGTCTCCGCCGAGCAGCGCCGCGTACGCAGCCTCCCGTAGGGCGGCGACGTCGTCCAGCGCACGCTCTGCCAGGCGTGGGTGCTCCTCCGCCAGCGCGGCGAGAGCACGCGCCTCGTCCTGGGCCAGCAGCTCCGTCTGGCGGGCCCAGACCACCAGGTGCCCGTAGGAGGTGAGCTCCTCCGCCGATTGGGCGGGGTCGCGCCGCCACTCGACGGTATTGATCAGGTCCATGGCGACGTGGCCACCGATCAGGGAGAAGCGGATGTCGGGCAGCGCTGGGACGGCACTCACAGCCCCTATCATGGCTGACGTGGACGCTCAACGGTTGGAGGCGGGCCGGACGATCGTCACGCGATCGGCCCGAACGGTTTCTGGAGGTCTACGGCCCGTTCACTCTCATGCCAGCAGGAGCAGGCTGACGCCCATGATGGCCATACCCGCCATCACCCCGTAGACCGCGGCGTGATGATCGCCAAACTCATGTGCGCTGGGCAGCAACTCGTCGACCGAGATGAACACCATGATTCCGGCGATCACGGAGAAGGTGAGACCCGTCACCATGTCGGTCAGGTAGGGCGCCAGCAGGAGGTAGCCGATCACAGCGCCCGCGGGTTCGGCGAGGCCGGAGCCGAACGAGTACAGGAACGCGCGCGACCTCGAGCCGGTGGCCTGATATACGGGCACGGCCACCGCGACGCCTTCGGGCACGTTGTGGATCGCGACCGCCACCGCGACGGGCAGGCCGATCTGCGGGTCGGTGAGAGCTGCCATGAAGGTGGCGAACCCCTCGGGGAAGTTGTGGATCGCGAGCGCCAGCGCGGTCATCAGGCCGGTGCGCATGAGCATGGCCCGCCGATACGCCTCGCTGTCGAGTGGCTCGTGAGGATTGACCTCGCTGGGGATGAGGCGGTCGATGACCCCGACGATCGATGCACCGACAAAGAACGCACCCATCGCGACCCAGCCCGCACGAGATGCGCCGACGGTCCCGGTCACGAGGTCGCGAGCCTGGGGGAGGAGCTCGATCAGCGAGACATAGATCATCACTCCCGCGGACACGCCGAGGCTGGCGCCGAGGAAGCGGGGGCCGGGGCGGCGGCGGGCGAGCGCCAAGACGCTGCCCAGCCCGGTCGCGAGGCCGGCGAACAAGGACAGTCCGAAGGCGAACCACACGTTGCCCACGCCCTACCTCCGCCCCGGCCCGCCCTGATGCCAGGCCTAGGGTAGCGGGGTGCTCCGCTCCGCTTCGCGGAGTCCGGAAGGCCCGACGGGCGCGTCGCCCCGGCGGCCGACCCGCGTGTCGCTCAGGCCACGCGCGCGAGGATCTCGCCGTGCGTCATGGAGAAGTACGCGTCGGGGTCGGCTCCCCACTCCCGCCAGGCGTCGGCGATTCGCGCCAGCTGCGCCTCGTCGGCGAGGCCGAGGTCACGGGCCTGCTCCGCGAAGGAAGACTCGACGGCCCGCCGGGCCCACGTGTTGGCCCACCAGGTCGTCCCCTGCTCGTCGGCGTACCACCAGCAGGTGGCCGAGACGGTGACCTCAGCGAACCCCGCCCGACGCGCCCACCCGCGCAACCGGCGCCCCGCGTCGCAATGAACGCCATGGGCCCGCGTCAGCGCTCGGTAGACAGTTCGCCACGCGTCCAGCCCCGAGTGGTCAGGCCACCAGCGCATCGAACCGTAGTCGCAGTCGCGGACCGCGACGATCCCGCCGGGCGCGACCACGCGGGCCATCTCTGCGAGCGCACCGACGGGGTCCACCAGGTGCTGCAGCACCTGGTGCGCGTGGACCACGTCGAAGGAGCCGCCCTCGTACGGCAAACAGGCCACGTCTGCCGTCTCGAACCGCGTGGTGACGTCGCCGCGTCGGATGGCCTCCGCGCGGGCGGCCTCGATCGCGGCGGGTGCGCTGTCGACCCCGACCACGAGGGGGGAGCTCGTGGAGTCCGCCGTTGCGACGGCCGCGGCGAGGTCGAGGGTGATCGTGCCGGGCCCGCAGCCGACGTCGAGGACGCGCATGCCGGGACGAAGATGTGGCAGGAGATAGGCGGCGCTGTCGGCCGCCGTTCGGGTGCCGTGGGCGGCCAGGACGCTCGCGTGGTGTCCGTGGACGTAGCGAGGGCCGTCAAGAGCAGAGTCCGTCACCTGCATCATGATGACAAATGATCGCTATTCGAGACTGACTGTCTTGTGATGCGACCGAATGGATGTCAGTCGATGTGGTCCGCGGAGGTGAGTCGCTGCGCCATCCACTGCAGGATGTCGGTGGTGACCTCGCCGCGGTTGGTCTCGTGAAGGAGTTCGTGGCGTCCACCCTGGTATACCCGCAGCATCACGTCGCTGACCCCCGCGTCGGTGTACTGCTTCTCCACCTGCAGGCCCGCCCGTTCCCCGCCGACCGGGTCGTCCCCACCCACCAGGATGAGGATCGGCAGGTCCGACGGGACGCCGTCGCAACCCGCGTGGACACTCCGGACGCCCGCGATGAGGTCCGCGTAAAAGGTGGTCGTGCACACGAACCCGCACCAGGGGTCGGCGACGTACGCGTCCACCTGCTCGTGGTCGCGCGACAGCCACTCGAAGTCGGTGCGGGCCTTGCCGCCGTGGGTGAAGGGCTGGTTGAACCGGCCGAACAGCAGTTTGTCCATGAGCGGGCTGCGGGCCGACCGCCCGCGCAGCCGCGTTTCCACCCGTGCCGCCGTGACCCCGGCCAGGCCGGAAAGTCCGGGGTTGTTGCTCACGCCCGACAGGATCAAGGCGGCCAGCCCCTCCCCGTACTCCCGTGCGTACGTCCTCGCCATCGAGCTGCCCATACTGTGCCCGAACAGGATGATCGGCACGCCGGGGTGCGTACCGTCAATGTGCGCGGTCACCGTCGCGAGGTCCTCGACGGCCCGCTGCCACCCGTGGGAGTCCGCGAGGTGCCCGGCCCGCTCCAGGGATCCTGCCGTCCGGCCGTGGCCCCGGTGGTCATCGGCGTAGAGCGCGTACCCGGCGTCGGTCAGCGCCCGGGCGAACCCCTCGTACCGCGCGGCGTGCTCTGCCATCCCGTGCGCCACCTGCACGACCGCGCGAGCCCCTCCCGGCAACTCCTGCTCGGGGAGCCAGGAATGGACGAAAAGCTCGGTGCCATCAGTGGTCACCAGAACCCGCTCGCCCGTCCGCATGACTCAGGGTAGCTCGCAACCCGCCGTGCTCGGCGGGAGGTAGTCCGCCGCTGTCAGGCGTAGGCCTCGCCGGGGCGGCGCAGGCGTGGTTGCACGAGGCCCAACTCGCAGGCGCGCACGAGCACCTGCACGCGGTTGTTCACGCCGAACTTCTGCGTGAGCTGGCTGAGCCGAGACTTCACCGCAGCCTCCGACAGGAACAGCTCCGCAGCGATGTCGGCGTTGCTGAGGCCCTGCGCGAGCAGCTTGACGACGGCCAGTTCCCGCCCGCTCAGAGCCTCGGACGCGCCGTCGTCGAGCAGCTGAAGCGGGTGTTCCGGCGGCCCTTGGTGGGAGCGGACGGCCTGGACGAGATCGCTCGTGACGGCGGGCGACAGGACGTTCTGGCCGTCCCGGACGTCGCGGATCGCTTGGACGAGGGCCTCGGGCTCGATGTCCTTCAGCAGATATCCGCTCGCGCCTGCCCGGAGCGCTGGCACGATCGTCTCGGTGGTCCCGAAGGTCGTGACGGCGATGATCTTCACGGCGGGTTGGGTGGCGTGAATCCTGCGGGTGGCGTCGATGCCGTTGAGCAACGGCATCTGCAGATCCATCAGGACGATGTCGGGCTTGAGCTGCGCGCATCGCTCGACCGCGTCGACGCCGTTGACGGCTTCGCCGACGACGATCAGGTCCGGGGCGGCAGAGACAAACATCTTCAGGGCCTGGAGCATCAGCTGTTCGTCGTCCACGATCACGACAGTGGTGACAGACATTCCGCGCCCCCTCTTATCACTCCTGGGATAGGGTCAGATAGTCGTGATTGTGACAGTCGCCCTGTGACAGTCGCCCCGGGGGCGGAGACCATTCGTGCGAGGAGTAGCTGATGAAGC
>JBDTWM010000055.1:0-17622 GCA_040006675.1 Dermatophilaceae bacterium
GCTGGCCTTCTTGCACCGGCGCGGCTCCGGACGCATCGACGTCGCCCTCTGATCGGGCCCACGCTCGGCGGGGAGCCTGGTCGGTCGCGGGGGTGCGCAGTCCCGTTGAGCCGACGCGGGACGCCCATCGCGCATTGAACGATAGTCCAGAACGCGTGTACCATAGTGAGGAGCTGGCTGCGTCCCGCCGTGGGAGGCGCGCGCATCAGCTGTTGAGTTCGACGATTCGTCGTCGCACCGATCCGGGTCTTCCATGGCTGGCACCAAACAGGTTGCCGTGTCTGGACAGGCCCCCGCGGAGGGGAACCGCGGACGGTAGCTCAACTCCGTGTCAGGTTGTTGGGGAACCTGTTGAACGAGGGGGAAGTCAAGAGTGGAAGACAGCTCTGTCGAGGAAAGTTCTGTAGGTCACCCGATCTTCGCAGACCCGGGGGGACAACGCTGGCGATGGTCCCGCCGAGTGCTGGCCATCCTCGTCGCCGCCGTGGTCGTGGTCCTTGTCGCGTACGCGACGGTGGGGTTACGGCCCCCGTCGGCCTCGGCCCACCAGGTGGGCACCATGACAGCCGCCGAGATCGGCGACGAGCCGGCGGTGATCGGCGCCGGCCCCCTCGAGCGGATCGTACGCATCGACCGCAGCGGCGACGCACCGAGCGCGGTGGACCCGTTCACCGGGGATCGGTTCCGGCTCTCCGCCGCGGACCTGGCCGATCTGGGCCAGTCCGACCACGCTGTCCAGAGATTCGGGTATGCCGAGGGAACGCGCAAGACCATCAGCCTGACCTTCGACGACGGGCCCGATGCGTCGGTCACTCCTACCCTTCTCGATGTCCTGAGCAGGGAGCGCGTCCCGGCCACCTTCTTCCTGGTCGGACGCAACGTGGTCCACGACCCGGCCATCGTCGAACGGATCGGCCGGGAAGGGCACGCCCTCGGCGTGCACACGATGACGCACCCACACCTCTCTGACGAGCCGGACTGGCGCGAGCGGGCCGAGATCGTTCAGACGGAGCGGCTACTGCGCCACATCACCGGGCACGCGGCCACCATGTGGCGGATGCCCTACGCCGGCCCCGACGTCGCCGAAACTCAGGACGCCGTGCCCGGCGTCGTCCGTGCCCAAGCGCTCGGCTACACCCACGCCTCGTACGACTTCGACTCACTCGACTGGATGCACGACGCCAACCCGCACGAGACGGCGAACGACATCCCGTTGCCCGACTTCAGCACCGGGGACAACATCACCGCTCTCCTGCACGACGCGGGCGGCCCGAACCGGATGCGCACGGTGGCCTACGTGGAGCGAGTGGTGGCCGCCGCGAAGGCGAACGGATACACGTTCACGACCATGCCCCAGGCCAACACCGAGCTCGCGGCCGCCAACGCGCCGGTCACGACCGACGTGTGGGACACGATGACGTTCTACGGCGCCACGGCCGCTTTCGACTGGCCAGACGGGGTCATGAAGGTCCTGTTCGGGCTCGCGCTGCTCGTCATGATCGGGTTCGGAGCCCTCAACACCGCGCTGGCCGTCGCGAGGTACCGGCGCCGTCGGTCCATGGTGTGGCCGCACCCGCTGGAGATGGGCGTGAGCACGTCGGTGGTGCTGGCGGCGTACAACGAGGCCGCGGTCATCCGCCGTACCCTGACCTCGGTGCTCGCCTCGACATATCCGATCCGCGAGGTCGTCGTGGTCGACGACGGTTCCTCCGACGGGACCTCAGCGGTTGTGGCCGAGGTCGCCGCCAAGGACCCGCGCGTCGTGCTGGTCATACAGGAGAACACGGGCAAGTCGATCGCTCTCAACCGAGGCATAGAATTCGCCTCCGGCGATGTGGTGGTCACCATCGACGCGGACACCCTGGTGCAGCCGGACACGGTGGTCAACCTGGTGCGGCACTTCGCCGTCGACGAGGACGGCAGGCTGGGTGGCGTGGCGGGCGTGGTTCGCGTGGGAAACCGGACCCGCAACCTGCTGACCCGCTGGCAGGCGCTGGAGTACGTCACCCAGATCGGCCTGGACCGTTCGGCCCAGGACGCGCTGGGCGCCATCTCGATCATCCCCGGTGCCTGCGCCGCGTGGCGCAAGGAGGCGATCGTCGCAGCGGGCGGATACTCGCACGCAACCCTCGCCGAGGACTGTGACCTGGCCCTGACGCTGCACCGGATGGGCTGGCGCGTCACGCAGGATGACGAGGCCGTGGCGGACACGGAGGCCCCGGAGACGGTGGACGATTTGCTCAAGCAGCGCTCGCGCTGGACGTACGGCACCTTGCAGGCGATGTACAAGCATCGGCGCATGATGTTCCGCGGCCGGTATGGATTCCTGGGCTGGTTCGTGTTGCCCACGTACGTGGCGTCCATCCTGATCCCGCTGGTGTTCCTGCCCTTCGTGGCCGTGATGGCCGTGCAGACGGTGCAGGTGGAGGGCCCCGCGATCCTCGTGCAGTATTTCCTCATCTTCCTCGCGGCCCACCTGGTGATGGCCACCGTGGCGGTCCGGCTCATGGGGCAGAGTTGGAGACTGCTGCTCATGGTGCCGATCTACCGCCTCGTCTTCGAGCCCTTGCGGGCCTACCTGCTGTACACGTCGGTGGCGCGCGCGATCAAGGGCGGCCGGATGGCGTGGAACAAGCTCGATCGCTCCGGCTTCATGGACGACTCCAACCGTGCCGGACTAGAACCGGACGACCCGCGCCTTGACGCGGTTCCCGCGCTTGAGGCAGGGGCGCGCTGATGACCATGTCCGAGACGTCCACGTATCCGACGGCAACCGACGTGAGGGGTGGCCCGATGGACCATGACCCGGTGAAGGCGACCCGTGAGCGCAAGCGATACGCGGCCGCCAGCAGGACCGCCGGCGCTCTCGGCGCGGCCGCGCTGGTCGAACCTCCGCCGACGGTGCCCACGATGCGGGAGACGCGAGAGACGGGGCAGACGAGTGAGACGGCGGCCACGCCGTCCGCCGCTCCCGTCGAGGCGGCGGCCCGGCATGGGGCCGTCGAACCGCTTCCAGACGCGTGGCTGACCACGTTGGGAATCGCCGCGTTAATGGTGCTCGTCTCGTATCGGCTCTACGGATGGGCCTGGTCCCCGTTGACGTACGCATCGTTCGGCGTCCTCTTCGCGGTCGCTGGCGCGCGCCTGTCCGGCCTCTTCGCTCGCGAACGTCGGCACTACGCCTTCGCGATGAGGCGGTATCTGCTGGGAGTGGTTGCGCCGCTGTGGGCCTTCGGCCTGGTCTTCGTCCCGCTGATGCTGTGGTGGGGGTGGACCTCCACGCAGGACGGCACCCCCTTGGCCGGTGCCTCGGCGCTGCTGTGGATGGCACCCATCTCGACGCCGCCGGCCAGTGATCTCGGCGTGGACTGGGTGTCGCCGGCCTGGTATGTCGGCGCACTCGTGTGGCTTGTCCTCCTGTCGCAGCCCCTGGCCTGGCTGTTCGGCCGGTGGCCGATCCGCACCCTCCTCGTGCCGTTCGCGGTGGCCTTCCTCGCGGGGCAGGGCATTCTCACGTTGGGCGGGGCGGCCGGGGCTCAGATCCTGACCGTGTGCGCGTTCGTCGGCTGCTGGCTCGCGGGCTTTGCGTATGAGAGCGGGCGTCTGCACCGGTCCGCCGTCTTGCTCGTGGCGTTCGCGGCACTCCTCCTGGGCTCGATCGGGTTGTGGTGGTCGGTGGTCGCGGTCGGGCAGGGGCACGCTTCGTTCGGATCCGAGACGCCGGCACAGACCTCGCTGTTCAGTTTCGGCGTCGTGGTCCTTGCGCTGCGTCTCGGCCCGCGTCCGCGCCGTCGGTTCGACGAACCGCGGTCGCTGGACCGCGTCCTGCGGGCGCTCGACCGGCGCTTCGTGACGGTGTATCTGTGGAGCGCGACGGCGGCCACGGTCGCCATGGCGGCGTTGACACAGTGGACGGTGACGTCTCAGGTTCTCGCGCAGGGCGGACTGCCGGGCGCGCTCCTGCGCCTGGTCGCGACACTGGCGGTCGTGGCCGTCTTCGCGGCCGGCTTCGGCTGGGTCGAAGAGATGGCCACCTCGCGGGCCCTGCGAACCCGTCAGCTCTCGCGCCGCCAACGTTGACGCCTCGCGTCCGAGGGTGCCGTCCCACGACGTTTATGGGTGGGGGCGCGGTTATAATAAGCCGCGCTGTGCCCATCCGCGTGACGTGGGACGTGAACGCACGCCATGGTCCCCGCCCGTCGAAGAGCGTGCTCGGCACTGTTCGTGGAGGTGACAGGGACGTGGCGAAGGATTCGTCGGCTGGTCCATCCGTACCGGCGCGTGTCTGCACGTGCGGTCATGACCAATCCGTGCACCGCCACTACCGGGCCGGCACCAACTGTGCCCTGTGCTCGTGCGAACGTTTCCGAGCCGAGGGCGGGCTCCTTGGCAGGTTCGCCGACGCGGGTCGTGCGCTGGCCACTCGCCTGGGTCGTCGCTGAGGACGTACGTTCCCCGCGTTACGGAACGCACGGCACGTTCGCCTGACGGGCCTTAGGGGTTTCCGGCATCGGACATTCTTTGCGTAAAAGGATTGCCCCTCAACTGTATTCGCGAGCAGGTCTAAGAGTTAAAGGATCTGCTCTCGCAGGGTGGTGCATTAACAAGTGCGTCGTGATACGCTCGACTTGGACGTACGTGTTAGGACGTCCATGAGGCTAGCAAGCTGGGGAAATGCATCGGTTACCGATGCAAGTTGGCTAGCCGTCGGGGAAGACATCAGAAGTGGGGGAGGCTTCAGCATGCGTTCATGGAAGTCAGGTTCATCGGCCACCGTGTCCATCGTGGTTCCGGTCCTCAACGAGGCCCGCAACCTTGAGGTGATTTTGCCGCAGTTGCCAAAGGTCCACCAGGTGGTGCTGGTCGACGGTCGCTCGACGGATGACACCGTGGCGACGGCGCAGCGGATCATGCCGGACATCACCGTCGTCACGCAGACCCGTCGCGGCAAGGGAAATGCCCTTACCTGTGGATTCGCGGCTGCGACCGGCGACATCATCGTGATGTTCGACGCGGACTGTTCGGCCGACCCGCGGGAGATCCCCGCATTCATCGACGCGTTGGAGGCGGGCGCGGATTTCGCCAAGGGGAGCAGGTATGTGCGAGGTGGGGGTTCGGAGGACATCACGATATTGAGGTCCGCCGGCAACCGCGCCCTGAATGGGCTCGCGAATATCCTGATGCGGACCCGCTACACGGATTTGTGCTACGGATACAATGCCTTCTGGCGCGACATTCTGCCGCAGCTGCAATTGCCGGCGACGGATATCGAGGGTGTCGGTCCCGATGAGCGTATCTGGGGCGACGGCTTCGAGATCGAGACGCTGCTCGCCTGCCGGATCACCGCCGCCAAGCTCTCGGTGGCCGAGGTGCCAAGCGTCGAACAGCTTCGGATGTTCGGCGACAGCAACCTCAACACCTTCCGCGATGGCGTGCGCGTCCTGCGCACGATCGTCGCCGAGCAGCGCGGCATCGCCCCGATCGCGGTCGCGCCGGCCGCCAGGGCCAGCACGCCGCGC
Source organism: Dermatophilaceae bacterium (assembly GCA_040006675.1). Lineage (GTDB taxonomy): Bacteria > Actinomycetota > Actinomycetes > Actinomycetales > Dermatophilaceae > Austwickia. The sequence goes on from JBDTWM010000055.1 coordinate 5,520, forward strand.
CCAACGTTCGAGGTGATCCACGGCAGCGGTGGCCCGGCGCAGACGGGGCACCAGACCCGCGTGACACGCAGTGGCCAGACGGCGTCCTGGCGTTCCGGGCAGACCCGCGCCGCGGCCGCGAGCTCCCGGTCCGGGCGGCTATCACGTCATCATGGGTCTTCGATGGTCGGGGCGGCCCCTCTGTCGGCGGTGGACCCCGAGTGAGCCCCCTGGCCGTAACGCAACCACGAGTTTCGGACGGTCCCCCTCCTGTTCCTCCTGACGAATCAACGTCCATCACCACCGACCCGGTGGTCGACGGCTCCGCGAGTTCGCGTGGCCTGGCACCGCCGACTGAGCCGCCCCGACGCGTAAGCGCCGGCCTTGGGCAGGGGATGCGACTCGCGGTCGCGCTCCTCGCCGCGGGATCGGGCATAGCGGCGATGGGCCGCGCCGTGGCGATGGGCCGCGCCGTGGAGCCAGGTGCGGACTACCTGTACTGGTCCGCCCAGTTCGTGCCGTACGTCGTGTGCGCTGCGATCCTGCTGGCCCGCACCACCGTCCCCCGCGTCCGCGTCGCCGTGTGCGTGCTCGTGGCGGTGCTCCCGGCGATCCTGTGGCGCCTGATCGACCCGTACGGGGTGGTCGCCTTCGACGAGCAGCTGCACCTACGGACACTCAACGACCTGTTGAACGGGGCGCCGCTCTTCTCGCCGAACCCGCTGCTTGCGGTGTCGAGCTACTACCCGGGCATGGAGACGGCCACCGCGTTCGTCGCGATGACCACGGGCATGTCGGCGGCCGCCGCCATCACCGTCGTGCTGGTCGCGTCGCGGGCGGCGCTCGCGCTGGGGATCTATGGCCTGGGTATGGTGCTCACGCGGTCCTCGCGGGCGGCGGCGCTGGCGGTGCTCGTGTATGCGTGCAGCCCGCAGTTCCAGGTGTTCAACAGCCAGTTCTCGTATCAGTCGGTGGCGTTGCCGTTGGGCGTGTGCTCGGTCTACCTGCTGCACCGCGCGCAGCGGGCGAGCACGGAGCGCGCGTGGCTCTTCGCCTCGGCGCTGGTCTGCCTGGTCGCGACGGTCTTCGTGCACCATCTCACCGGGATGGTGATCGTCCTGTCGGTCGTGGTCTGGGCGGCGTGGGGGTCGATCGTGCGGCTGATGGTCGCGGCCCGTCACCGCGAGCCGGTCCGGCCGGCCCTGGCAGGGATGGGCGTGTGGGGTGCGGCCGCGGTGCTGAGCGCCGCTGTCCTGACGGCGTGGACCGCCCACGTGTCCGCCAACCTCTCCGGCTACCTGGCCGGCATCTTCGGCACCACGGCGACCCAGTTTGCGGGGGTGTTCTCGGGCGGGCAGACCCGGCAGTTCTTCGCTGACGACGGAGGGTCGACCTCCTCGATGGGGGAGAAGGTCACCCTCTACGCGTACGCGGCGCTGTGGGCCATGGTCGCCCTGTGGGCGGGTCTGGCGCTGCTGCGGCACGCCGTGCGCACGCGACGCTGGACTCTCGTCGGCGTCGCGGTCCTCGCGGGTCTCTCGCCGGTGGCCCTCGCCGGTCGTGTCGTCCCGGCCGGGTTGGAGATGGGCGATCGGGCGTCGAATTTCGTGGTCATCCCGCTGGCGCTGGCTGCGGCCGCGGCGTTCGCCGTCGCCGGACGACGGCGCGCGGCCCGGCGGCGGGGAGCGGCGAGCGTCGAAGACGGCGGGGATCCGGCCGCGCGGTCGCCGGGGGCGCTGGCCCCAGCCGGCGACGCGCCCCCGCCCGGTGACCGGTGGCGGCGTTTGGTGGGCGTTCCCCTGGCGGCGACGATTCTCGGCGTGGCGGCGATGGGCGGTGCGATGCTCGGGTGGGGACCCTCCTGGAACCGCGTGCCCGGGCCCTACATCGTGACGGGGGACTACCGATCGGCCGACGAGTGGACCCGGGCCGGAGTGGACTGGGCGCAACAGCACATCGCGCCGGGGTCGAGGGTGCTCGCGGACCGGTACCCGGCCACCATGCTGGCCGCGCAGGACCGTCTCTACCCGATCGTGGCACCCGAGGTGGACCCGGTCACGGGCGACACCCTGGAGCCCGCGGATATCTATTTCTCGGACATGCTGGGGACGGGCCAGAACGAGGTGTTGCAGAAGCTTCACATCCACTACATCTGGGTCGACACCCGCTTGTCGCAGGCGCTTCCGCACCTTGGCAACTATGTGTACCCGGGCGAGAACAACACGGGTTCCGCAACGGTCCAAGCGACTTTGACACCCGCCGAATTGACCAAATTCGATGCCACGCCGGGATTGCAGGCCGTGTATCGCAACGGACCGATCGTGATCTATGACACGACGGGTGCGGGTGTCGTTCCGATGCCCACCGGATACACCGGCGTGCCGCACGACGCCGGGGGATCCCTCGCGTTCCTCGGGGGCTTGTCCGTGGGGACGGCGCTGGCCCTCTTGGCGCTGGTGCGCCGGCCGCGACTGCGCGCCGTCGGACGGTCCCTGGGCCTTGCCGGCATCGTCGCCGTGTCGCTGTCGACGCTGGTGCTCGGAGGGGCGGTGTCGCTCGGGCTGGGCTTCGCCCCGTCGCCGTGGTTCGGGGTCGGCATCCTGCTGCCCCTAGGGGTCACCCTGGTCGGGACGGTCCTTGATCGATCGCGGCCGCGACCTGTCGTCCCGCACTGGCCGGGCGGCCGGATGCGCGTCGGTGTGATCGTGATCGTCCTCGCGGCGTCGACCCTGGCGGTCATCGGGAGCCGATGGTCGACGCAGTCCGCGTACGAACACAATGTGCTGGACGTCGAGCAGGTCCTGTCCTCCGTCGTGGCGAGGTGAGCGGCATGCTGCGCCAGCTCTCCGTGCTGCTCGCCGATCGTCGCCTGACGGGGATCGCGTCGGCGATCCTGGGCTCCAACGTCATCACCTCCGCGCTCGGCGTGGTCTTCTGGATGCTCAGCGCCCAGGGGCTCGCCCCTGCGTCGGTCGGCCAGCTGGGCGCGGCGACCGCGGCGATGGGCCTGATCGGGTCGTTGGGGGCGATGGGTCTGGGACCCTTGCTCATCAGCGAGTTGCCGGGTGCCGGTCCCGACGAGCAGCGCTCGCTGTTCACGGTGGGCGTGCTGAGCGCTCTGCTGCTCGGGGCCGTCCTCGGATGCGGATTCGGGGCGGTGGCCGGCGCGTGGCAAGGGGCGTGGGAGCCCATCGCGGCGCCTGGAGCGGGGTGGTGGTGGTTCGTCTCCGGCTGCGCCCTCACCGGCCTGTCGTTCGTGTTCGACCAGGCGATGCTGGTCGTGGGGAATCCCCGCACGCAGGTGTGGCGCAACCTCGTGGCGAGCGTCTGGAAGCTGGCGGTCCTCGCGTTGGCCATGGTCGTGTCGATGGCGGACGTCACGGTCGCGTTGGCGGCCTGGGTGAGCGGCCTCGCCCTCGGGGCCGTGCTGGCCCTTGTCTCCGGAGCGCGCCGGCTGCCCGGCCATGGGCTGCCGTCGATGAGCCGGATGCGCGCCACCGTTCGCACGTTCTGGCGCGCCTCTCTGGCCCACTCGGGGATCAACTACGCGCTCACCGTGACGGGGATGGCCATGCCACCGCTCATCGCGTTCCTGGTGACCCCGGAGGAGAACGCCCTCTACACCACGGCGCGGCTCGCGACGATGCTCGGCTTCATGATTCCGTACGCGGTCTCAATTTCCGTGTTTGCCAGGGCAGCCGGCAACTCTGACGTCGACCACGATTACCTGGGGAAAGTCTTCTGGCTTTCTCTCGCGTTGAGCCTTATCATGTGTATTGGGGTAGTTATCGTCGCACCGCTGGTCTTGTGGTTCTTCGGCAGCACGTATGTCGAGAGCGGCACGATCATGTTGCGGGTGATGTCCCTCGCAGGCCCCCTCTTAGTTTTCAAGGACCAATTCATCGCGCGACGACGAATCGAGCGACGACTCGAGTCTCTCTTGGCCTACGTGATCGTAGGGGGGATCGCAGAGGTGGCATTCATGGTGGTCGGGGCACAGGCCTACGGCCTGTTGGGGGCGCTCGTCGGGTGGTTGATCGCGATCGCTTTCGAGGCGTTGTATGCGGCGCTGTTCCTCTTCCGGCGCCCGGATGGCGCCGCCGAGTCGGCCCGACAAGACGATCGGCCTCAGGTCGATCGGCCTCAGGACGATCGGCGCACTGAGGCTGAGCCTGTGGCCCGCAGGGCGTGACGCATGAGTCGTGAGCGCGCCGTCCCCTAAGGGGCCGCGACGCATCGCGACGGCAGTGAACGGACACGGACGGCCAGGCATGCGCCGACCGTGCATCGGGGGACAATCAGGAGGGGAATCGTGACGAACGCCAACGATGTGAGTGTCGTGGTGTGCATGTATGACCGCGCCCGATGGCGCGAGATTCGACTGTGTCTGGACTCGCTGGGGCGCCAGACGTACGCCCCGGCTCAGGTGATCGCCGTGGTCGACGGTCACGAGGAGTTGGCTGAGGACGTCCGTCGGGCGTACCCGGAGGTGACGCTGGTCGCGCTCCCGCAAAACCGGGGGCTGTCGGCCGCCCGCAACGCGGGAACCGAGCAGGTGGACACACCGTGGGTCGCCTTCCTCGACGACGACGCCTACGCCGAGCCCGACTGGCTGGAGAAGCTGGTCGAGGCCCGGGAGGCGAGCGGGGCCGTGGGAGTGGGCGGCTGGGTCGAACCGGTCTTCATGGCCGACAACCCCGGCTGGTTCCCGGAGGAGCTGCTGTGGACCGTCGGCTGCTCGCACGCCGGCCTGCCGCGCGAGCGCGAGCTGGTCCGCAACGTGTTCGGCGGCTGCGCGCTGATGTCGGTCGACGCGCTGCGGGACAACGGCGGCTACGACCCCGCGGTCGGGCGACGTGGCGACGACGCCGCGGGCGGCGAGGAGGCTGACCTGTGCTTGCGGATCCTGCAGACCCAGCCAGATGCCCGGTTCGTTTTGGAGCCGTCCGCGGTGATCCACCACCACGTGCCCCCGGAGCGGGCCCGGCGGGGGTACGTGCTGCGGCGCTGCTTCGTCGACGGCCGAGCCAAGGCGGGCATCGCCCGTCGTCGCGGAGCCGGGTCCCTGTCCAGTGAGTCGGACTTCGCCAAGGCCGTCCTGCCTCGGCTGGGGCAGCACCTGCGCGCCCGGCGTCCCGGCGCGGCCTGGATGCTGTTCGCGGGTACGGGGGTGGCGGGGGTCGGGTTCGTCCGCGGCCTGGCCGCTTCGATGGGTGGGCGCCGCGCGGGAGCGTCGGCGGCCGCCCGGCCTGACGCGCGACAGACCGCTCCGGCCGCAACGCCGGCCACGGCTGCGAACACCGCACCCGGCACGCGTGCGACCAGTACTGCGGCCGCGGATGCGGACCGCACGTCAAGAGCCACGACCGATCGGGAGGAGGTGACCACGTGCGTATCCTGATGCTGGCTCAGTTCTTCCCGCCGGATATCGGCGGTGAGGAGCGGCACGTCCAAAACCTTGCGGCGCAGCTGGTGCAGCGCGGTCACGACGTTGCGGTGGCCACCCACGCGGTGCCTGGGCTGCCAGAGCGTGAGCTGCTCGCCACCGGGGTCCGGGTGCGCCGCATCCCCACCACCGCCATGCGTCTGCCGGGGGTCTACTCCTCCGCGCGACAGCACCACCCACCGATGCCGGACCCGAGCGCAGTGCGCGCTTTGGGCGAGGTGCTGGACGAGGAGCGTCCAGACGTCGTGCACGCACACAACTGGATCGTGCACAGCGTGCTGCCGGTGTTGCGCCGTCGCGGCCATCGCTACCCGCTCGTGTTGACCCTGCACGACTACAGCCAGGTGTGTTCCACCAAACGGTTGATGCGCGACGGCGTGGTGTGCGCGGGGCCCTCGGCGCGGTGTCTGCCCTGCGCGACGAAGCACTACGGCCCGCTCGTCGGTCCGGCGACGGTCGCGGCGACCGCGGTCATGCGGCCGTGGAAGGCGCGCGCCGCCGACCACGTCGTCTCGGTGAGTCGCTCCGTCGCGCAGCGCAACGGCGTGGAGGCGTGGCCGAATTCGACCGTCGTGCCGAACTTCATTCCCGACAAGCTCCTCACCCGTGAGAGCGATCCGGCTGCCCCGAGGCTGCCGCGCGAGGCCGCGGATCTCATCGGGCGGGACTACCTGCTCTTCGTCGGGGACCTGTCGCCGGACAAGGGACTCGCCCCGCTGCTCACGGCGTACGAATCTCTCGGCGACGACCGGCCCGCGCTCCTGATGGTGGGACGCCCCGGCCCGGGCACCCCGACGGATCTGCCCGACGGCGCGCGGATCTGCGAATCCTGGGACCACGAGGACGTGCTGGACGCGTTCGCGGGGTGCCGCGTGGCCGTCCTGCCATCCGTGTGGCCCGATCCGTGCCCCACCACCGTGCTGGAAGCGATGGCGAGCGGTCGCCCCGTGGTGACCACCGCGATCGGCGGGATGCTCGACATGGTCCTGCCCGAGGAGACCGGCCTGCTCGTGCCGCCCGACGACGCCGACGCGTTGAGCGCGGCCATCCGCCGCGTCCTGGACGACCCAGACCTCGCGCTGGCGCTCGGCGCCGGGGGCCGCGAGCGGGTCACGAAGTTCACCGCGAGCGCCGTGGCGCAGCGGTTGGAAGACATTTACCGATCGGTGGTCGCGGGACGCGGCGCCGACGATGCCGAACTCATGGAAGGACACATCGCTCGATGAACGAGACCCAGATCACGACCCCGACCACGTCGGAGGCCGCCGAGGCGAAGCGTCCGGCCAAGGTACTCATGGTGTGTATGAAGTACGTGCCCGACGTGGGCGGCATCGAGACCCACGTCAAGGAGGTCGCCTCCCGCCTCAACAACTCGGGCGAGTTCGACGTCACGGTCCTCACGACCGACATCAGTCAGACGCGCCCCCGCTACGAGGTCATCGACGGCGTCCGGACACTGCGCGTGGCCGCCTACCCGCGGAACAAGGACTTCTACTTCTCTCCCGAGATCTACAAGATCGTGGCGGGTGGGGATTGGGACCTCGTGCACCAGCAGGGGATCCACACGGCCGTTCCGCCGATCGCGATGCTCGCGGCCGCGCGCGCCCGCATCCCGTACGTCACGACCTTCCACACCGGCGGCCACTCCCTCGGGCACCGCAACGCGCTGCGCGGCCTGCAGTGGCGCACGCTCGGCCCACTGCTGCGCCGGGCATCGGCGCTGATCGGCGTGAGTCGCTTCGAGGCTGATCTGGTGGCGCGGGAAGCGCGCGTGCCGGCGGAGCGGGTGCAGGTGATCCGCAACGGTGGCGGGCTCGCGCCGCTGGAGACGCGCCCAGAGACCCAGCCCGGCCTCATCATCTCGTCGGGCCGGCTGGTGCCGTACAAGGGCCACCAGCGCGTGATCGAGGCGCTGCCGCACGTGCTGGCCTCCGAGCCGCGGGCGCGCCTGCTGATCCTCGGCGGCAGTGACCAGGGCAGCAACGAGCCCCAGCTGCGGGCGCTGGCGCAGGAGCTGGGAGTCGCCGACAAGGTCGAGATCATGTCGCTTCCGCCGGAGGACCGCACGGCCATGGCGAAGGCACTGTGCTCGGCGGACATCTTCGTGTCCCTGTCCGAGTACGAGGCGCACCCCGTCGCCGTCATGGAGGCGCTGAGCCTCGGCTGCACGGTGGTCGGGCTCGACGTCGCGGGCGTCGGCGAGCTCGTGCAGGAGGGCTGGGTGAGCGGCATCCCGGAGAAGGCGTCGCCGCAGGACGTGGCACACGCGCTGCTGTCCGCCATGTCGAGCAGCACCCGGGTCGACCGCTCAGAGTTGCCCACTTGGGACACGAGCGCCGACGGGCTCGCCCGCACCTACCGGCGGATCCTCACGGGCGCCGCCAGCCGGAGCGTGCGCCGGCGATGAGCGATGAGGCGTTGCCGGTCCTGATGTACCACTCGGTGCCCGCCCAGGGCCCCGGTGGCGTCCTCGCGGTGCCCGTCGGCCGGGTCCGGGAGCAGTGGCAGGCCCTTGCGGACGGGGGCTGGGAGCTGATGGGGTTGACGGCTGGGTTCGTCGCGAAGGCGGCGGACCCAGACCGGAAGATCGTGTGCCTGACGTTCGACGACGCCCTGCAGGACTTCGAGGCGGTGCCGGAGTTGCTGGCCGAGCGCGGGGCGGGTGCCACGCTCTACGTGCCCACTGCCCACGTCGGGTGCGACGCGGAGCAGCTCGGGTACGACCCCGGCACGCGACTCCTCGACTGGGACGCGTTGGCGGCGCTGCCGGACTCGGTCGAGATCGGCAGCCACGGCCACCGGCATCTGCCGCAGGACCTGCTCACGAGCGAGGCGTTGGCGGATGAGCTTGCTCGCAGCCGTCACCTGCTGGCGGAGCGGACCGGGCGGCAGGCGATGTCGTTCTGCTACCCGCACGGGTACGCGAGCGCCCGCACGGCCACCACCGTGCGGGGCGCCGGCTTCGCCAACGCGTGCGTGATCGGCCACCGTCTCGGGCGATCGGTCAGCGACGACCGGTGGCGCTTCCCGCGGATGCACGTGTTGGCGCAGCACCGGGGTGCGGACGTGGTACGGATGGCGCACCACGGCGTGGACGGGCTGCGGCCGCGACTGGTCGCGGCCGCGCAGCCTCCTTGGCGGGTGGTGCGCCGGGCGGCGCACCGCACGACGGGGGTGGTCTGGACGTAACGGATGGGCGCCCGCGAGGCGGCGACGTTGCGCGCCGCGGGGACGCCGCGAGGCGCAGGTTTCTCAGGAACGCAGCAGTCCCGTCGCACCGACGTCGGGCCGGTCGTCGAAGGACACACCGGCTCCCGTTCACCGGAGCGGCGGCAGCACACACGGGGGGAAGAACACGTCATGGGCAAAGGCCGCAGGCAGGACAGGAACGGCATGCAGAACGAGTACGACTACATCGTGGTCGGCGGCGGATCGGCCGGATGCGTCGTCGCGGGACGGCTGAGCGAGGACCCGGGCGCTCGGGTCCTGATGCTGGAGGCGGGCCGCGGAGACGGCAACCCGCTCATCCACATCCCCGCGGGCATCGGCGTGCTCAACGGCGAGGACTACGAGTGGCCGCTGTGGTCAGAACCGCAGCAGCACTGCAACGGCCAGAAGATCGTCCTGCGCCAGGCGAAGGTTGTCGGCGGCGGCGGCTCGATCAACGCCCAGGTGTTCACCCGCGGCAACCGATTCGACTTCGATCGCTGGGAGCGCGAGTACGGCTGCGCCGGGTGGGGCTGGGAGCAGGTGTCGGCGGTCTACCGCCGATACGAGCGCAATGAGCGTTTCTCCGACCCCTACCATGGCGTGTCCGGCCCGCTGGGGGTGTCCGACCAGTCCGAGCCGCACCCTCTGTCCATGACGTTCGTGCGCGCCGGGCAGGAGGCGGGCCTACCGTACAACGCCGACTTCAACGGCAAGACGCAGCACGGGGTGGGCCTGTATCAACGAACCACCGGCAAGGGCCTGCGCAACAGCACCTCGGTGGCGTACATCCGGGCGAACAAGCGCCGTGGCAACCTCCAGGTCCGCACCCACGCGCAGGTCCTGCGGATTCTCGTGGAGGCGGGCCGGGCCGTCGGCGTCGACGTCATGATCGGCGGGCGGTTCCACACGCTGCGCGCGACCCGCGAGATCGTGTTGTCGGCCGGGTCCTACCTCACCCCGCACCTCTTGCAGCTGAGCGGCATCGGCGACCCGGAACTGCTGGCGGCCGCCGGTATCGCCACGGTGCACGAGCTGCCCGGTGTCGGCAAGAACTTGCAAGACCACCCCCGGATCGACCTGTGCTACTCGATCAAGCCGGCCACCTCGATGGACCGGTACGCGCGGCCGGTCCCGGGTGGGTTGGCGGTGCTGCAGTACGGCGCCTACCGGCGCGGTCCGTTGACGTCGACCCTCGCCGAGGCCGGCGCGTTCGCGTACGCCGATACCGACGCGCCGGCACCGGACCAGCAGATCCACTTCATCCCGGCGATGACGAACGAGTTCAAGGAGCTCAGCGGGTTCTCCACGGGGCACGGCGTCGGGATCGACTGCTACACGCTGCGTCCGGAGTCGCGCGGTTCCGTGCGGACGGTCAGCCCCGATCCGTACGCCCTCCCGCGGATCGACCCGAACTTCCTCGCGACGGAGTACGACGTGCGCCAGCAGGTCGAAGGCGTCAAGCTGATGCGAGACATCATGTCGCAGCCGTCGATGGCCGCGATCGTGGACCGGGAGTTCCTGTACGAGTTCGACGACCTGCGCACCGACGCGCAGTACCGTCAGTTCGTCCGCAACCACATCGTGAGCGCCTGCCACCCCACGGGCACGTGCTCGATGGGCACGGATCCCGACGCGGTGGTCACGCCGGACCTGCGGGTGCGGGGCCTGGAGGGTCTGTGGGTCGCCGACGCCTCGGTGATGCCCGCGGTGCCGAGCTGCAACACGCAGGCACCGACCGTCCTGGTCGGCGAACGCGCGGCGGACTTCATCGCCGGCCCCCCGCCGACCGCGCTCGCCACGGCGTCGCAGGCCGTGCAGAACATGGCTGGATGAGGCGGATGTCAGGCCGGTGCCCGCAGACGGGGGCGCGACGGCCGGCGACACAGACCGATGATGCACGCTGGGACGCGTCATGGATGACGAGAGGAACGGGGCGCAGGTGCGCACAGCGATACGTGTGGCGGTGACCGTGTTGATGGCGGTGGCATCCTTGGCCTTGGTGGTGTTCCTGCTCCCAGACGGCCCGCGCCCGGCCGGGGCGGACGCTCCGCCGGGGGCGGTCGTGGACGCGTCGGAATCGCGTGCTCGCCCGGCCGTGAACGACCTGTACATCGACTGTACGGCGAAGGGCGGCGGCGACGGCTCGTCCGACCGGCCGTGGACGACGCCCTCATCGCTGCGGTCCGCCTCGCTCCCCGCGGGGGCTTCGGTGCACTTCAAGCGGGGTTGTTCGTGGGACGGCGCCGTCACGATCAGCGGGGCGGGAACCGCGACCCAGCCCGTCGTCGTGTCGGCGTTCGGGGACGGCGCCGCGCCGATCCTGACCGCCGGGTCGATACCCAAGACCATGGCCGTCCTCAGGGTGGACGCACCGTTCACGCGCGTGTCGGGGCTGCACATCAAGGGTGCCGCAGGCCCGGGGATCACGTTGGCGGGCGCTGACAGCGCGGTCGCCGACACCGAGATCGAGAGCGTGGCCATCGGCGTCCAGATGCGCGGGGATCGCACCACGGCCCAGCGGATGACCGTGCACGACCTTCGGATGCTCACCAACACGCCGGGCGGCAACGACGACGCCGGCGCCATCGGCTTCGCGGTGGAAGCCTCCGATGTCACCATCACCGACTCGAGCTGCGTGAACTGCGTGGCGCCGAGCTACGACTACGGCACCGACGGCGGTTTCGCGGACATCTGGAACCACGGGGACCGGCTGACGATCAGCAACTGCACGGCGACCAACGTCGACGGTTTCTTGGAGGTCGGCGGCGACCTCAAGGACGCCTCAGCCGTCGACGTGAAGCTGACCGGCAACACGGTGAAGTCCGTCGGCGGATTCCTGTGGCTGCACACCAAGGGCGATTACGCGATGACGATCGGTCGGATGGAGGCGCGCGGCAACACCATCGTCAACGACTCCAAGACCGAGGTGCTGGGGGGCTCGATCGGGACGGTCGAATTCGTCGGCAACACCGTGACGTCATCCTCCCAGGTGGCCTACGAGGCCGTGCCGGGCGTGCACCGCGACAATACGTACACGCTGCCCGCCGCGGTTTTGGTCGGTTTCCCACTCGAGGCGAGCGAGAGGCTCACGACCTCCTGACCGGTCCGGCGTGCGGCACGGGATCGACGCGTCGGGAGGCAAGCGCCGGTCGTCGCGCGGCGACCGGCGTCCCGGCCAGGTTCGTGGGCGGGGCTATCCTGCTCGCGTGGGTCAGGTCAACGACGTGGTCGGGACGAACCAGGGTGGCCCGCCGATCGAGGCGCAGACCACCCGCGCGCCGCACGGCCGCCACGCCGTCGGGGGGGCACAGCGCCTCGTGGTCAAGGTGGGCTCCAGCTCTCTGACGAACGCCGACGGCATCCTCGACGTGATCCGACTCGGCGAGCTGTCGGACGCGCTCGCGGAGCGACATCTGGCGGGACACGAGGTCGTGCTGGTGTCGTCGGGCTCCATCGCGGCGGGCATCG
>JBDTWM010000056.1:0-17620 GCA_040006675.1 Dermatophilaceae bacterium
CGATCAAAAAAATGGCACGCTGTTGAGTTATCAAGAATCGGACACCGCTACCGGCACATGACCATTCGGCCAGACCTTCGTGATGCTTCTGTCGCTAGACGCGACCCTGACTGGGTGCGACTACCGACCAGCTCACCAGCATAGCAGGCAAAACCCGTCTCGCGCAAGGCGCTGTCCGGGATACTCACTCACGTGTGAGGAGCGCCGACCCTGGTGGCATGTCGTCCGCGGAGGTTGTCCGCTGTGCGCGTCCGTTCCTCCTCGCGGCGACGAGCTCTACTGTAGGCACTTCCGCGAGCGACGCCAAATCCCCTGGTCAGCGAGTCTCCCGGTCAGCGTCACCACGGCTGGTGCCCCAACGTCCCTGACTCACAGTGTCCTCGCCAGGCGAGCGGCGGCCAAGGACTTGCGACCCCTCTTCAAGACGGCCACGCTGCCGTGCAGGAAGCTGTCTACGCCGAGGGTCATGTCCGGATCGATCACCTTGACGTTGTTCAACGACACACCGCCTTCGCCGAGCACCCGCCGGGCCGCGTTGCGCGAGTCCGCCAGGCCGCTCGCGACCAGAGCGTCGACGATGTTCGCCCCCAATGGCACCGGGCCCCCCGGCAGTTCTGCGGTCGCATCGCGCAGTGTCGAGGGGTCTAACGCTGAGAGGTCGCCCTTGCCGAACAGCGCGTCCGAGGCTGCCTGGACGGACTGCGTCGCTTCGCTCCCGTGCACCAACGTCGTGAAATCCGTCGCCAGCCGCTTCTGCGCTGCCCGGCGCCACGGCTCCTGCGCCACCTGCCGCTCCAGCTCGCCGATCTCCTCTGGGCCTAGTTCCGTGAAGATTTTCAGCAGGGCGACAACCGAGGCATCTTCCATGTTGAGGAAGTATTGATAGAACGCGTACGGGCTGGTCATGTCGGCGGACAACCAGATCGCGTTGCCCTCCGACTTGCCGAACTTCACGCCGGCCGCGTCGGTGAGCAGCGGCGACGTCACGGCATGTACCGACACGCCCTCCACGCGATGGATGAGATCCACCCCGGCCGTGAGGTTGCCCCACTGGTCCGAGCCCCCGATCTGCATCGTGCAGCCGTGGGTGCGGTACAGCTGCAGGAAGTCCATCGCCTGCAGCAGTTGATAGCTGAACTCCGTGTAACTGATGCCCTCCCGGCTCTCCAGCCGGGCAGCCACCGACTCCTTGCGCAGCATCTGGTTCACGCGGAAGTGCTTTCCGATGTCGCGCAGGAAGTCCAACACGGACATGGGCGCGGTCCAGTCGAGGTTGTCCACGAGGATCGCCCGGTGGGCGCACGCGGGATCCGCCCCGTCGAAGTCCAGGAACGGCCGCACCAGCTCCTCGATGCGGGCCACGTTGTCCGCCGTCTGCTCCTTCGTCTTGAGAATCCGCTCACTCGTCGGCTTCGGATCCCCGATCTGTCCGGTCGAACCGCCGACCAGGCAGATGACCTTGTGACCGGATCGCTGCATCCGGCGCAAGCTCATGAGCTGCACGAAGTTGCCGAAGTGCAAGCTCGGCGCCGTCGGGTCGAACCCGCAGTAGATCGTGATCGGTCCGTCCGTGAGGGCCTGACGCAACGCCGCCTCATCGGTGGTCTGCGCCACCGCCCCGCGCCACTGCAGCTCGTCGAGGATGTCGGTCACGATCGATGGTTTCCTTTCGCGCGGGCCCGTCGGTGGTCGCCGCAGCACGAGCCGCGGATGTACGGGCGTGGCCCCCGTCAGGCTCGGGAGACCGGAACTAGCCTGCCACGCCGCCTATCACCCCGACCGCTGCCTCGTACGCGGCACGCCGGCGCGATACACCGACACGGTCGGTTCTGCATCGAGCCAGAATCGCCAGGGATATCCCACCCCATCGCCGCCGGGTCCGGACACGCCCACGCGCGGACCGGTGCGGATACGCGTGGGATCGACGTCCTCATCGCCTGCCGCGAACGCGGTGCCCGCGTCGCCGGTACACACGTCAAGACCGTTCTCCTCACGTTTGAGACCCATCGTGCGCGTGAGGCGAGCCGGGCCGCGGGCCCAGTCGCGTGGGCGGATCCCTGGCCGCCGAGCGGCGGCGATCTCACGTCCCCCCACGACCTCACCTGCCCGGAGCAGCACCGCCGACGCCACCCCCTCCCGGCCAGTCACGACGTTGGCGCAGAAGTGCATACCGTAGGTGAAGTACACGTAAAGATGTCCGGGCGGCCCGAACATGACCGCCGTCCGCGCGGTACGCCCTCGATACGCGTGGGAGGCCGGATCATTCTCACCGTCGTACGCTTCTACTTCCGTGATCCTCAGCGCCACTCCCCCGTACGAGAAGATGCGACCGAGCAGATCCGGCGCCACCTGCAGCACCGTCCGCGCCATGAAGGACCGAGGCAGCGGGGTCACCGGATGCGTATCGGGGAGGACGCCCAGGTGCGGGCCGCCGCCGACGCCTCCCGCGCCGCAGCCCGCTGCTCGGCCACCCGGACCGGTGCCGTCCCGCCTTTGGCGGACCGGGAGCTCAGCGAGCCCCCCACCGACAGCACCGAACGCACGCCGGGAGTCAGCGCCGGCGAGATTCCCGCAAGATCGGCATCACTCAGCTCCCACAGCTCGATCTCACGTTGCTCACACGCCCGCACGCACGCGCCGGCGACCTCGTGGGCGCTGCGGAACGGGACGTCCTGCCGCACGAGCCATTCCGCCACATCCGTCGCCAGCGAGAATCCCTGCGGCGCGAGTTCTGCCAGCCGATTCGTGTGGAAGACCATCGTCGCGATCATCCCGGCGACCGCGGGGAGCAGCACCTCGAGCGTGTCGACCGCATCGAAGACGGGCTCCTTGTCCTCCTGCAGGTCCCGGTTGTACGCCAACGGCAACCCCTTGAGGGTCGTCAGCAGGCCGGTCAGATCGCCGACGAGCCGCCCGGCCTTACCCCGAGCTAGCTCGGCGACGTCTGGGTTCTTCTTCTGCGGCATGATGCTCGACCCGGTGGAGTAGGCATCGTCCAGCGTCACGAACCCGAACTCTTTGGTGGCCCAGAGGCACACCTCCTCGGCGAAGCGCGACACATCGACCGCGACCATGGCTGCCACGAAAGCGAACTCGGCCGCGAAGTCGCGGCTGGCCGTGCCGTCGATCGAGTTCTCGCACGCCGAGTCGAACCCGAGATCCGCCGCGACCGCCTCCGGGTCGAGCCCCAGAGACGAGCCGGCGAGCGCCCCCGATCCGTACGGGCTCACCGCCGCCCGCGCGTCCCAGTCGCGCCAGCGATCCACGTCGCGCAGGAGCGCCCACGCGTGCGCCAGCAGATGATGGGCCAGCAGCACCGGCTGCGCGTGCTGCAGGTGCGTGCGCCCGGGCATCGGCGCCTCCGGGTGCGCGTCGGCCTGATCGATCAGCGCGTCGACCGTATCCAGGACGAGCCCGGCACACAGCCGGGCATGATCGCGCAGGTACATCCGCAACAGCGTCGCCACCTGGTCGTTGCGCGACCGCCCCGCCCGCAGCCGCCCCCCGACCTCGGCGCCCGCCCGTTCGATGAGACCCCGTTCCAGGGCGGTATGCACGTCCTCGTCGTCCTGCCCGGGCGTCAACGCGCCCGACGCGACATCGTCACCCAGCACCGCCAACGCGTCGAGCATCGTCTGCAGGGTCGCCCCGTCGAGGAGGCCGGCTTGGTGCAGCACACGCGCGTGGGCCCGCGAACCGGCGAGGTCGTACGGCGCGAGCCGCCAATCGAACTGGGTGGACTTGCTCAGCGCGGCCAGGGCGTCGGCGGGACCGCCGGCGAACCGCCCTCCCCATAGCGCGAGCGGGCGATCGCTCGCTGACCGGTCGGTGGCTGGCTGGTCGCTCACCGGCGTCCTTTCGTCGAGTTCGGCTGATCGTGCGCGGCGTCCCCCGACCCGCGGGCATGCGCCTTCGAGCAGGCTACGGGGCTGTCACGGGTCTCGGGCTCAGTCGGCGCTCCCCGAGGCAAGCGCCAGCAGCCGCTCGGCCACGAGCTGCCCACCACCCACGTGCGAGGTGATGACGAGGACGGTGTCGTCGCCCGCGATCGTGCCGACGATGTCCTCGTCGTCGGTGCGATCCAGCGCAGAGGCCAGGTAGTTGGCGGCGCCCGGCGGGGTGCGCAGCACGACGAGGTTCGCCGACGCCGTGGCGGTGACCAGCAGGTCCTCGCAGAGTCGACGTAGTCGTGCCGCCACTTCCTCGGGGGTGTCCGCGGCGCGCAACGATCGGTCGCCCCCCTCCCCGCGTACGGCGTAGACCAGCGCTCCCCCCAGCCGGATCTTGACCGCGCCGATCTCCACCAGGTCGCGGGACAGGGTCGCTTGCGTCACCTCGTACCCGTCTTGCGCGAGGAGCTCCAGCAGTTGGCCCTGGTTGCGGACCGGAACGCGCGCGAGGATCTGGACGATCCGGTGGTGACGGGCCATCCGCGAGTGGACGAGGGTCACGGTCGCATCTCCCTCTTCAGGCGGGCCCCCGCGCGCCCGTGCCGGCGTTCACGAGGAACTCCATGAGCGCCTTTTGGGCGTGCAGCCGGTTCTCGGATTCGTCCCACACCACGGAGCGTTCACCGTCGATTACGTCAGTCGTCACCTCGTACCCGCGGTACGCGGGCAGGCAATGCAGGAACACCGCACCCGGGTGCGCCGCCGCCATCAGACCGGCCGTCACCTGGTATTGCACGAACGGGTTGGCGGCGCCCTGGCGCGCCTCGCGCTCTCCTTCCTTGCCCATCGAGACCCACGTGTCCGTCGCCACGGCGTCCGCGTCGACGACGGCCTCGACGGCGTCGTGCACGAATTCCACCGTCCCGCCCGTCTCGACGCCGATCTCACGCGCCCGAGCGACGACATCGACGTTGGGCGAGAACGCCTCGGGTCCCGATATCCTCACGTGCATCCCGGCGGTCACCCCTCCCAGGACGTAGCTATTGGCCATGTTGTTGGCGGCGTCGCCGAGGTAGACCAGCGTCCGACCGACGGTGTCGCCGACATGTTCTCTGATGGTCTGCAGGTCGGCGAGGATCTGACAGGGATGGAACTGGTCGGTCAGGGCATTGACGACCGGCACCGTGCAGTGGGCGGCCATCTCCTCGATCCGCTCCTGCCCGTGCGTCCGCCACACGACGGCGGAGACCTGGCGGGTGAGCACCCTGGCCGTGTCGCCGATCGACTCGCGTACTCCGATCTGCGCGAGGTTGCCGTCGACAACGAACGGGAACCCACCCAGCTCGGCGATACCGGCCATGAACGACACCTGCGTGCGCAGCGTCGGCTTGTCGAAGATCACCGCGACGGCCTGCGGACCCTCGAAGGGTCGTGCGCCGAAACGGTCCTTCTTGAGGACCATGGCCCGCTCGATCACCTGGGTCTGCTCGGCCGGCGTGAGATCGTCGTCGCGCAGGAAATGGCGCACCGTCATGGCAGTTCCTTGGGGTGCGACGAGGTGTTCTTCTGGTCCTGGCCGGGAGCATCGAGATGCGAATGGAGCGACTGCACGAATCGGTCGACCTGCTCAGCGGTCAGGATCAGCGGGGGCACGAGCCGCAGGGTGCGCGGGTTGGGCGCGTTCACGATGATGCCGTCAGCGAGAAGGGCGGCGGCCAGCTCCGGGGCGCGGTCGTCCGTCAGGCCGATGCCGAGAAGCAAGCCCCTTCCCCGGACCTCGGCGATCCCAGGGTGGCTCAGTCCAAGGACCGCTCCGCGAATCTTCTCACCGATTTGCATGGCGTTGTCCATGAGGTGATCGGTCTCGATCGTGCGAAGCACCGCGAGCGCGGCGGCGCAGGCGAGCGGGTTGCCCCCGAAGGTCGACCCGTGCTGCCCTGCTGCGAGCAGGCCGGTCACCTGCGGACCGTACGTCATGAGCGCGCCGATCGGCACGCCGCCGGCGAGCCCTTTGGCCAGGGTCATCGCGTCGGGTTGGATCCCCGACGGCTGATGCGCGAACCACGAACCGGTGCGTGCCACGCCCGTTTGCACCTCGTCGAAGACGAGCAGCGCATCGTGCGCGGTGCACAGCTCGCGGGCGGAGCGCAGGTACGCCACGCTCGCCGGGATCACGCCCGCCTCGCCCTGGACAGGCTCCAGGAAGAGGGCGGCGATCTCGCCCCCAGCGTCTGCGAAGACAGCCTCCAGCGCGGGGATGTCGTCGTAGGCCAGGAAGGTGACGTCGCCGATGAGGGGGGCGAAGGGTTCGCGGTAGGCCTCCTTGTGGGTCAGCGCGAGGGCGCCGGTGGAGCGACCGTGGAAACCGCCCTGCGCGGCGATCAGGCGCCGCCGCCCGGTGCGGCGACTCAACTTCACCGCCGCCTCGGTCGCCTCGGTCCCGGAGTTGGTGAAGAACACCGCGGACCCCTGGGGGGCCTGCGCCAGGGTCAGGAGCTTCTCCGCCAACTCCACCTGGGCCGGCGTCGTGAAGAAGTTCGACACGTGCAGTGCGCGGCCGGCCTGCTCCGTGATGGCCGCAACGAGGGCCGGGTGGGCGTGCCCGAGGGCGTTGACGGCGATCCCGCCGAGCAGATCGAGGTAAGAACGGCCGTCGGCGTCGTACACCTCACAGCCCTGGCCGTGCGTGAGCACGAGCTGCGGTGTGCCGAAGACCTGCAGCAGCGCGTGACCGTACCGATCGAGGTAATCGGCCTGGGCGCCGTGGACGGTGTCTTCGCTCATGACGAACCTCCGGGGGTGTCGCGCTCGGGTTGGCTCTCGTCGGGCACGATCATCGTCCCGATGCCCTCGCCGGTGAAGACCTCCAGCAGCAGCGAGTGGGGGGCCCGCCCGTCGATCACGTGCGCCTGGGGGACGCCGCCGTCCACCGCGCGCACGCAGGCTTCGAGTTTGGGGACCATCCCGGAATCCACCGAGGCCAGCATGCGACGGGCCTCGCCGACAGGAAGCTGGGACAACAGGCTGGCCGGGTCGGGCCACGCGGCGTAGACGCCCTCCACGTCGGTGAGCACGACGAGCTTGCGGGCCCGCAGCGCCACCGCCAGCGCGGAGGCGGCCGTGTCCGCGTTGACGTTGAGCACCCCGTCACCGTCGAGCGCAGGAGCGACCGTGGAGACTACGGGGATACGTCCTGCGGCGAGGATGTCCTCGACGGCGGAGGGATTCACCTGGACGACGTCGCCGACGAGGCCGATGTCCTCCAGTATGCCGCCGACGTCGGCCCCGCGGCGCACCGCTCCGAAGAGGTGGGCGTCCTCCCCCGATAGGCCGACCGCGATCGGCCCGTGTTCGTTGAGCAGGCCGACGAGCTGGCGGCCCACCTGCCCGACGAGCACCATCCGCACGACGTCCATCACCTCAGGAGTGGTCACGCGCAGCCCGGCCTTGAATTCGCTGACGATGCCCAGCCGTGTGAGCATCGCGCCGATCTGCGGACCGCCACCGTGCACGACGACGGGCCGCAGCCCCGCGTATCGCAGGAACGCGACGTCGTGGGCGAAGGCGCGCCTGAGGTTGTCGTCGACCATGGCGTTGCCGCCGTACTTGATCACGACCAGCGCTCCGTGGAAACGCTCGAGCCAGGGCAGGGCATCCACGAGGGTCTGCGCCTTGGTGGCCGCCACCGCGAGCGTGGTCTGGTCGCGCAGGGTGGCCAGGTGCTGGGAGGCCGCGCGGCGGCGATCGTCGTCCCGGGTGACGCGGACTGCATGGCCGCCGACGACGAGGTCCGCCGGGTGGTTCGCGCGGTCGCTCGCAGGCGTGTTCGTGGGATCGGTCATGAGAGGAAGGTCTCGCTCACGTGGTGTAGGCGGAGTTCTCGTGGACGTAGGCGTGGGTGAGGTCGTTGGTCCAGATCGTGACGTCGGCATCGCCCGCCTTGAGGTCGATCACGACGTGGACCTCGCGCGCGGTGAGGTCGACAAGGGCCCTGTCCTCGCCGACGCCGCTGTCGCGACAGACCCAGACGCCGTTGACGGCGACGTCGAGCGTGGTCGCGTCGAACGCGGCACGCGTCGTGCCCACGGCGGCGATGATGCGACCCCAGTTGGGGTCGCGGCCGAAGATCGCGCACTTGAAGAGGTTGCTGCGAGCCACCGCCCGCGCCACTTCGAGCGCGTCGTCCTCGCTCGCCGCGCGCTGGACGCAGATGGCGATGTCGTGCGCGGCGCCCTCGGCGTCGCGGATGAGCTGCTGGGCCAGGTCGGCGCACACGGCACGCAGCGCCTCGGTGAGTTCGTCCGCGGACGGCTGCACGCGCGACGCCCCGGAGGCGAGCACCACGACCGTGTCGTTGGTGGACATGCAGCCGTCGGAGTCGATGCGGTCGAAGGTCGTCCGGGTGGCCTCGTGCAGGGCGGCGCTCAGGTGCCCGTGGGTCGCCTCGGCGTCAGTGGTGAGGATGACGAGCATCGTCGCGAGCCCTGGCGCCAACATCCCGGCGCCCTTGGCCATCCCGCCGACCGACCACCCGTCGGCGACGTAGGTCGACTCCTTGGCGTGCGTGTCGGTCGTCATGATGGCATGGGCCGCGTCGGTGCCCCCATCGGGTGAGAGGGCTTGGGCGGCGAGGTCGGTGCCGCTCGCCAGCTTGTCCATCGGAAGCCGCTCACCGATGATGCCGGTCGAGCAGACGATGACGTCGCCCGCGGAGCACTGCAGGCGCGCGGCCGTCTGCTCGGCCGTGGCGTGCGTGTCGGCGAAACCCTCCGGGCCGGTGCAGGCGTTGGCGTTACCCGCGTTGAGGATGACGACGTCGGCGCGGCCGTCGGCGAGGACCTGGCGACTCCAGGTGACCGGTGCCGCCTCGACCCGGTTCGTCGTGAACACACCGGCCGCGACGTGCTCCGGGCCGTCGTTGACCAGGAGTGCGACGTCCGGTTTACCGGACGCTTTGATCCCAGCCGCGACGCCGGAGGCGCGGAACCCGGCGGGAAAGGTGATGCTCACGGCGCTACCCCCACGGTGGGCAGTCCGGTCGTCTCGGGCAACCCGAACGCGATGTTGAGGCACTGCACGACCGCCCCGGCCGTGCCCTTCGTGAGGTTGTCCTCGGCTGCGACGACGATGACGCGTCCCGCGTGCGCGTCGACGGCCACCTGCATCGTGACGACATTGCTGCCGAGCACGTCGCCGGTGGCAGGCCACCGGCCGTCGGGGAGGAGGTGCACAAACGGCTCGTCGGCGTAGGCGGCCTCCCACACCTCCCGTACGGCCGCGGCGTCGGCTCCCGGCGCCAGGCGAGCCGTGCACGTGGCGAGGATCCCCCGCGACATCGGGGCGAGGGTCGGCGTGAACGAGACGGTCACCGGCTGCCCGGCGGCCCGGGAGAGGTTCTGCTCGATCTCCGGGCAGTGCCGGTGGCTGCCTCCCACCCCATAGGGGCTCATCGAGCCCATCACGGGCGAGGCGAGCAGGTTCGCCTTGAGCGCCTTGCCTGCCCCGGACGTGCCGGAGGCGGCCACGACGACCATGTCCTCGGGTGCGAGCACCCCGGCAGCGAGACCGGGGGCGAGCGCGAGGCTGATGCCGGTCGGGTAGCAGCCGGGTGCCGCGATCCGACGGGCCCCCACGAGGTGGTCACGCTGCCGGCCGCCCCCTGCCAGCGGCAACTCGGGAAGGCCGTACGGCCAGGACCCCGCGTACGGCGTGTCGTAAAACCGTTCCCACGCTTCGACATCGGTCAGGCGAAAGTCGGCCCCGCAGTCGACGATCACGAGGTCGTCGGGAAGCTGCGCGGCGAGCGCCGCGGACGCGCCGTGCGGCAGCGCCAGCACGACCGCGTCGTGCCCGCCGAGGCTGTCGGCGGTGGTGTCGGCGAGAATCCGGTCGGCGAGGGGGAAGAGATGTGGATGGTGGTCGGCCAGCGGCGTCCCGGCGTTGGCCGACGCGGTGAGCGCGCCGATCTCGAACTCAGGATGCGCCGCCAAGAGGCGCAGCACCTCTCCTCCGGCATACCCGCTGGCCCCGGCCACAGCGATCGACGTCATACGGATAAACATACACGCCGCCGTAAAGTCATGCAGCCCCGGTAGGTGTCACCCGCAGCGTTCCCCGTCCATCAGGGACGCGGTGACTATTTGATCACCCCGGGAACCCCTTCGGTCGGTCAGTCTTCGACGACCGGGTCGCCCCGACCGTACGAGGTGAGCGTCACCGTCCGAGCGTTCGGGGCCAGGCCCCGCGCAGCCAGCGCCTCCAGAGCCTCCACGGTGTCCACGCCGGCGCGGACGAACCGCCCCGACCAGGCGTCCAAGCGCCCCGACGCCAGAGCCAGGGCCAGCTCGCAGACGTCCGCCGGATCGGTCCACTCGGTCCGGCCGTCGTGCGAGCGCATGCTCGCCGTCATGTCGGTGCGCACCACCCCGGGCATGAGGTCGAACGCGTACACGCCCCGGTTCCGACCGGACAGGTGCGCCGACCCCGTCACGCGGGCGAGCGCCGACTTGCCCACGCAATAGGCGCTCGACACCCCGTCCGCGCGGGTCCCCGCCCCCGAGTTGAGGTTGAGGATGCGCCCGGATCCTGCGGCCAGCATCGAGGGCAACACCGCGCGCGTGAGCAGGTACGGACCGCGCACGTTCACCTCGACGGTCCGCCACCACGCGCCCGGGTCGCTCTCCTCCAGCGGCACCTCGGGGTCGAGCAGGCCGGCGTTGTTGACCAGAACGTCGATGCGTCCGTGCCGGTCCAGCACGTCGGTGACAAAGGAGCTCACGGCAGCCTCGTCAGTCACCTCCACCGCGGCGACCGGCCACGGGAGATCCGTACGCCCATGGGCCGAGCAGCCTTCGACGGCGTACCCGCCGGACGCGAACGCGTCCGCCAGGCGCCCGCCGATCCCTCGGGAGGCACCGGTGATCACCGCCACCGGCACCCGGCCACGTCCTGGGGTCGGGGTCACGACCGCTGATCCGCGCCAGTCGCCTCGCGCGCCCGCGACACCGCCCGGTCTCGCGCCGCCGAGACCTCCTCGGTGGTCAACGTGCGATCCGCTGCGCGGAAGGTGAGCCGGTAGGCCAGCGACTTGCGACCCTGGCCGATCTGGTCCCCGCGATACACGTCGAATAACCCCAGGGTCTCCAGCTCGTCGCCCGCGCCTTCGTGCAGCGCGGCCTCGACCGCCGCCGCGGGCACGGCCTCGTCGACCACCAGCGCGACATCGGTGTTCGCCGGTGGGAACGTCGACAGCGGCGTGACCTGCACTGCCGCGCCGCCGGCCGCGACCAGCGCATCCAGGTCCAGCTCCCCCACGCAGGTGCGAGCGGGCAGCTCCAGGGCCGCGCACACCTTCGGGTGCAGCTCGCCGGCGTACCCCATGACCACCCCGTCACCCGTGAGAAGCCGGGCGCAGCGCCCCGCGTGCCAGGGCGCCTGGTCGCGCTCCGTCTCAGGCCTCAGCGCCACCCCGAGCGCCCGGCCCAGCGACAGCGCGTACGAGATGGCGTCGCCGGCCTGATAGGTGCGCGCCGGGCCGAACGGGTCGGCCGGCTCGGCCGCGCCGGTCAGCGCCCACGCCACGTGGTACGGCTGGTCCGGCACCGCCGCCAGCATCGCCTGCAGGGTCTGCTCGTCGGGTCGGACTCCGACGGCCGCCAGCGGCGCTTTCGACCCGTCGATCCTGGCGTGGAACACCGTCCCGACCTCGAAGAGCCCGATGTCGCGCAGCCCGCGTCCCACATTGAGCCGCAACGCCCCGAGCAGCGAGTCCAGCACCGCGGTCCGCAGCAGTGGGTGCGTATCCGCGAGAGGGTTCGCGAGGCGCACGGCGTCGCGCCGAGGGTCGTCCGTCGCGTAGCCGAGCTGATCGAACAGCTCCGGCGCGATGAACGGGTAGGACCACACCTCCGTCAGGCCCAGCCCGGCGAGCGCCGAGTTCGCGTTGCGCGCGACCCGCTGGGCGCGCGTGAGGCCCCGGCCGCCAGGTGCGACGGGCAGGACGGACGGGATGCGTTCGTACCCGCGGATGCGGGCGACCTCCTCGATCAGGTCCGGCCCGTTGAGCAGGTCGGGACGCCACGGCGGGGAGACCACGCGGACGTGGCAGAACCCGCTGCCGCCCCCCGCCCTGGTCGGGTGGGTGATCTCCTGGACGCCGCAGCCGATGGCCCGCAGCGCTCCGACGACGCTGTCGTGGTCCAGCCCCTCGGGCGGGGCATCCAGCGCGGGGGACCCCGGCTCGATCAGCCGCCACGCGTCCGCGGTGTCGAACGTGACGTCCGAGGTGGGCTCGCGCCGGTCGACGTCCGTCGCGCCCGCGTCGGCGATGCCCCCGCCGAGGGTGACCAGCATCCGCGCCGCCAGCTCGGCGACGGCCGCCGTCATCGCCGGGTCGACGCCCCGTTCGAAGCGCTTGCTCGCCTCGGTCGAGAGCTTGTGTCGCCGTGAGCTGCGGGCGATACTCACCGGATCGAAATGGGCCGCCTCGATGAGCACATTGCGCGTATCCCCGGTGACCTCGCTGGTCGCGCCGCCGATGACTCCCGCAATCGCGAGCGGGACGCTGCCGCCGTCGGTGATCAACAGATCTTGGGGGTCGAGCGTGCGCAACACGTCGTCCAGCGTCGTCAGCGTCTCCCCGGCGCGGGCCCGCCGGACGTCGATCGCCCCCGACAGCGTGTCGAGATCGAACGCGTGCAGCGGCTGCCCGGTGAGCAGCATCAGGTAGTTCGTCACGTCGACGACCAAGCTGATCGGCCGCATCCCCAGCTGGGTGAGGCGCAGGCGCAGCCACGCCGGGCTCGTCGCCGAAGCGTCGACATCGCGCACGATCCGGGCGACGTACCGGTCGCAGCCGGCATGGTCGTGGATACGCGATTCGTCGACGAGCCGCACCTCGTAGCCCCTCCCGTTCGCCGGCGGCGGCTGCACCGCCTGCGGCCCGACCGGGTCGACGAACGCCTCCGGCCGTCCGAGCGCCAGCGCGTACTCGCGAGCGATCCCCCGCATCGAGAAGCAGTAGCCCCGATCAGGGGTGACGTTGACCTCGACGACCTCCTGGTCGAGACCCATCAGCCCGATCGCGTCCTCGCCGGGCTCCAGCGAGGCGACCAGCCCCGGGTCGTCCGCGAAGTAGCGGCTCAAGACGATGATCCCGTCGTGGTCGTCGCCGATGCCCAGCTCGCGTTCGGAGCAGATCATCCCGTTACTGGGGTGTCCGTACGTCCTCCGCGAGGAGATCTCGAAGCCTCCGGCGAGTACCGCCCCGGGCAGGCACACGACCACCAGGTCGCCAACCTCGACGTTATGCGCTCCGCACACGATCTCTTGGCTGACCGTCTCGTCGCCGTCGGCCGCGGCGCGTTGCCCGTGGCATCCCACGTCCACGTGGCAGAAGTGGATGGTCTTGCCGTTCTTCTGCGGCTCGTCGGTCGTGTCCAGGACACGGCCCACCACGAGGGGGCCGCGCACCTCACGCCCGGACAAACCCTCTTCCTCCAGGCCCACTCGCACGAGGTCGCGGGCGACGTCGACGCCGGCCGGGGTCGCGTCCAGGCCCACGAGCTCCGCGAGCCATGCTGTCGGCGCGCGCATCAGATCTCCATCCCGAACTGCGCGGAGAACCGCGCGTCACCCTCGACGAGGTCGTGCATGTCGCCGACGGCGTTGCGCAGCTGCACCGTGCGGTCGATGCCCATCCCGAACGCGAACCCGCTGTATACGTCGGGGTTCACGCCGCACGCGCGCAGCACGTTGCGGTTGACCATCCCGCACCCTCCCCATTCGATCCAGCCGGTGCCGGCGCAGGTACGGCATTCGTCGTCGCTCTTGGCCGTCGGGCGCTCACCTCCACACACCCAGCACTGGAAGTCGAGCTCCGCGCTCGGCTCCGTGAACGGGAAGAACGACGGGCGCAGCCGCGTCGACAGCCCCGCGCCGAACATTGCCTGCGCCAGATAGTCCAGCGTCCCCTTGAGGTGCGCCATCGTCAGGTGCTTGTCCACGGCCAAGCCCTCGACCTGATGGAACACCGGGGTATGCGTCGCGTCCAGCTCGTCGGTGCGGTAGACCCGGCCAGGGACCGCCACATAGACGGGCAGATCCCGCTGCAACCCCGTCGTGTCCAGGTGCAACAGTGTTCGGGCCTGCACCGGCGACGTGTGGGTGCGCAGCACCAGCCCGGAGTCGGGCGGGTCGACGAAGAAGGTGTCTTGCATCTGCCGGGCCGGATGGTCCGGCGCGAAGTTGAGCGCGTCGAAGTTGAACCATTCCGCCTCGACCTGGGGGCCATCGGCGATCTCCCAGCCCATCCCGACGAAGATGTCCTGGATCCGCTCGGTGACCAGACTGATCGGATGGCGCGACCCGAAGCGGCGGTGCGCCGGCACGACCGTGACGTCGATCGTCTCTTCGACGAGGATCCGCTCGTCACGCTCCGTCTCCAGCTCGGCCTGTCGGGCGGCCAGCGCCGTGGCGACGCGCCCCCGAGCGGCACCGACACGCTTGCCGGCATCGGCTTTGGCGCTCGGGGGCAGGCCGCCGATTTCGCGGTTGGCGAGCGCCAGCGGGCTTTTCTCCCCGCAATGCGCGAGCCGGGCGGCCTTGAGGGCGCCGAGGTCCACCGCCTGCGCGAAGGCGTCGAGAGCCGCGACGACATCGCCCTCGATGCGCCCCGGGTCGAGGGCGCCGACATCGACGGGGCCGTCCTGGGTATTCGGTCTGGACACCCCTCGATCCTATGCAGACGGTTCTCGGGGTCGCGCGGGGGTTTCGTCCCCCGGACGGCGACCGCGCTCTGGACGTGCGGTTGGCTGCGCGGCGCCCGGCGCGGACATCAACGCAGCTCAGGGGGTGGGCTCGCCGGTAACGTGAAACGGAACAGCGCGCCCCCACCCGGCGCCGTGCGCACGATGATCTGCCCCCCGTGCGCTTGGACGAGCCCCTTGACGAGATACAGACCAAGGCCGGTGCTGCCGCGTTCGGTGCCGTGCCAGAACTTCTTGAAAATCATCGGGTGGACCTCCTCGGGGATTCCCGGCCCCTGGTCCGCGACGCTGATCGCGACGAACCGCTCACCGGCGTCGTCCGGCACAAGCTCCTCCGCGGTGATCGTGACCAGCCCTGCGCCGTGCATCAAGGCGTTCTCTATGAGGTTCGCGAGGATCTGGTCAACGCGGTCGGCGTCGGCCCACACCTCCAGCGGACCTTGGTCCTCGAACCCGGTGAAGCGGTCCCGGTCGTGCCCGGCTCGCACAAACCGCAGGACATGCGATGTGATCATGGCGCGGACGTCCAAGGGCCGCGGGTTCATGCGCAAACGGCTCGTGTCGAGGCGGCTCACGTCCAGTAGTTCGTTGAGCAGGCGGAACAGTCGTTGGCTGTCGGTGGCGATCGTCTCCACCATCAACTTGCGCTGGCCGTCGCTGAACCGCTCCCACCGGCGCAGCAACGTGTCGGAGAAGGTCCGTACGCTGCTCAAGGGGGAGCGCAGCTCATGCGCGACGATCGACAACAACTCAGCGGTGCCGGATTCGTCGCTGTACCGTTCAGGCGAGTGGCGCAGGACCACGACGGTGCGTTCCTCCCCGGCGGCTTCCCCCGTTCGGATCTGGTTGGTGGACACGAGCACATGGCCGGATCCCGGCAAGGTCAGCAACTCCTCGCGCTGGCAGGCGCGCAGGGTCAGCCCGTCGCTCACGTCGTCGTTTTCCCACCAGCACCGGCCCAAGGCGTCCTTGAGCGGGAGCGCATCACAGACTCTCTCTCCGACCACACGCGATGCCGCGCGGCCGATCAGCCGTGCCGCGCGCGGGTTGACAAACAGGACGCGGCCGTCGGTCCCGATCACGACCACGCCGTCGGGTAGCGATACCAGGACCGCACGCGCGTCGAGGTCGGCCACGGAACCGGGCGTCTCGTCCGCGCGGAGGGGCGCACTGTCGGAGGCGCGGGGCGTGGACTGTGCGGACGTCACCTGTCGAGCGTACTTCCCGCCGTGTGCTGCGCCGAGGAGGAACCGAACAGGCACAGGGTCGCCGCCATCGCCAGGTTCAGCGACTCGGCGCGTCCGCGGATCGGAATGCGAATGACCTTGTCACAGGATCGACGCGTGTCCTCGGGCAGCCCCCACGCTTCGTTGCCGAACACCCAGGCGTGCGCTGTGGTCAGGTCCGCCTCATCCAGGCGGGTCGCGCCTGCGCTGTCGGTCGCGTACGTGGCCAGGCCGCTGCCGCGCAACTGCTCCAGGAGGGGCTGGATCGCCACGCCGAGAACGAGCGGCACGTGGAACAGGGAACCCGCCGTCGAGCGCACCACCTTTGGGTTGTAGACGTCGACGCTCCCGTCCGTCACGATCACCGCGTCCACCCCGCACGCGTCAGCCCCACGCAGGACGGTCCCGGCGTTGCCCGGATCCCGCACGTGGGCTAGGACGCACAGCAGCCGCGGGGCGGCGGCCAGCACGTCGGCGAGGGATACGTCGAGATGGCGACAGACCGCCACCGGTCCCTGTGGGGCGTGCGCGTCGGACATGGCGGCGAGCACCCTGGCATCGATATGGGACACGGGGATGCCCGCGGCGCGCGCCAGGGCCGCGATCTCGCCCTGCCGGCCGGCCTCGTCCTGTTCGACGTACAGATGGGAAACCACGTCGGGCCGGTGCCGGACCGCTTCTTCGACCGACTGCGGCCCCTCCGCGACGAACTGCCCGCGCCGCGAACGCACGGAACGCCGGGCTAGCGCCGCCACCGACCGCACCCGCTCATTGCGGGGGTTGGTCACAACGGTGCCTTCCCGGCGTTGCGTGGTCACTTTCGCGTCCGGCCCGTGCTCGCCCTGCGGGCGGCTCAGGCCGCCGCGTCGGCGGTGGGGACGTTCTTCCTGGCGATCTCGACGAGAGTGGCGAACGCGACCTCGTCGTTCACGGCCATCTCGGCCAGCATGCGGCGGTCCACTTCGATCTCAGCGGCCTTGAGGCCCTGGATGAAGCGGTTGTACGTCATGCCGTGGGTGCGGGCCGCGGCATTGATCCGCTGGATCCACAGCCGACGGAAGTCGCCCTTGCGGGCCTTACGGTCCCGGTAGGCGTAGCCGAGGGAGTGCTGGACCTGCTCCTTGGCCTTGCGGTAGAGCCGGGACCGCTGGCCCCGATAGCCGCTCGCCCGTTCCAGGACGACGCGACGCTTCTTGTGGGCGTTAACCGCCCGCTTCACGCGTGCCACGTGATGCTCCTCACTTGCTCAGGGGTGACGTTTGCCCAGGGTTTACTTGCCCAGCAGCTTCTTAACCTTCTTGGCGTCCGGTTTGCTCAGCTGCACGTCCCCCGAGATCCTGCGCATGTATGAGCTCGACTTGTGCTCCAGCAGGTGCCGGCCGCCGGCCTGCTCGCGCATGACCTTGCCTTTGCCGGTCAGGCGGAAGCGCTTCTTGGCGCCGCTGTGCGTCTTGAACTTCGGCATCTCGCCGATCTCCTTCTCGGTTCGTCCTGCCGGGCCGTTGCCAGGCAGGGGCGTGCGTTCGAACGGGAGGGCGCGGGCCAGGACGTACGGTTTCCCCGGCCGACGCTTTTCAGGAGGCTCAGGTCTTGGCCCGATGCCTCGGCGGCGTCGGGAGCGGCGCGCTGGGACGGGGCCGCGGCGCAGGTTTGGGAACTGCGACTGCGGGCCGAGCCGACTGCTCCGGGGCCACGTCAGCGACCGGAGCCGACTGCTCCAGGGCCACGTCAGCAGCGG
>JBDTWM010000057.1:0-17468 GCA_040006675.1 Dermatophilaceae bacterium
ATGCACCGCACCGCGTCCGGCGCCTCGTCGGCAACGTCGGCAACGTCGGCAACGTCGGCAACGTCGGCAACGTCGGCAACGTACACCCCACGCCCCTGCTCACGGCTCGCCGTGACCGGCGCTCACCGCGAAGCGCGTCGAGGGCTCGCGATCTCCGTCTGCTGCCTGGCGTTGGCGTTTCTCCCCGGCGGGTCGGGATCGATCATCGGCGCCTCCGAGTCCTCTGAGTCCTCGGCGCCCGGCGACGTCGCGGTCGTGGTCGGCGAGGGACGCCCCGCCCCCGACCTGGACCTGGCCGCGGTGTCCCACGCCGTCCCGGCCGACCCGGACGTGTCGTCGGCATCGTCCGCGTCATCCGCGTCATCCGCGTCATCCGCGTCGGAGGCGACCCGCACGACGGCGACGGCACACGACGCCGCACCGGAGTCGGCCGATGCCGGCGATGCGCTCGACGCTGAGGATGAGGCCGACGACTCGAGTCACCGTCCGCCCGCGCTCATCGCGGCCGCGGGTTTCACCGGGCGGGTCGTCGTCAAGCTCGCCTCGTCCCCCGCCCCCGGCGACGGGGTCGCCGACAAAGCGCGTGTGGCCCACGAGATCACCGGCGCCGCGACAGCCGCCGGCATGTCCGTCACGGTCGGTCGCCAGACCGCCAGCGGGGCGAGTGTCGTCGACGTCGGCGACACGGATCCCCAGGTGGCGGCACAGCGCCTCGCCAGGCAGGCGGGCATCGAGTACGCCGTTCCCGAGCGCCGATTCGCAGCTGCGGTCGACCCGGACCTCCCGGGATTCGACGGCCAGTGGCATCTGCGAGCGATCCGCGCGCCGCAGGCCTGGTCCACCGCGACCGGCACCGGCGTGACCGTCGCGGTGGTCGACTCCGGGTCACTGTCACACCCGGACATGACCGGACGTCACCTGCCGGGCTACGACCTGGTCACGGACCCGGCCGACGCCCGCGACGGCGACGGTCGCGACGCCGACCCGAAGGACGCCGGCGACTGGCACACCCCCGGCGAGTGCGACGCCACCACGTCCGCGAACTCCTCGTGGCACGGTCTGCACGTCACCAGCATCATCGCGGCCCGGACGAATCAGCGCCTCGGCATCGCCGGCGTCGCCCCCCACGCCCGCATCCTGCCGGTCAGGGTGCTCGGGCGCTGCGGCGGCACGGAGACCGACGTCACCGACGGCATCGTCTGGGCGGCGGGCGGCACCGTGCCCCAGGCGCCCGTCAACCGCAACCCCGCGAAGATCATCAACGTCTCCCTCGGCGGCCCGGGCGCCTGTAGCGCCGAGGAGCAGACCGCGATCGACATCGCACGCGGGCGCGGCGCGCTCGTCGTCGTCGCGGCGGGCAACGACGGACGGAGCGTGTCCGCGTTCTCGCCCGCGAATTGCCGCGGCGTGGTGGCCGTCGCGTCCACCACCAGCGCGGGCGTCCGCGCCTCTCACAGCAACTACGGCCCCGCCGTCACCGTTGCCGCACCGGGCATCCGCATCTGGGGGCTCAGTAACTCCAGCGTCCGGTCGCCCTCCGCACAGTGGGACGCCCTCGCCAGATCCGGTACGTCGACGGCGGCTCCGCAAGTGTCCGCAGCGGCGGCCCTCGTGTGGTCGGTCGCGCCGTCGTTGACTGCCGACCAGGTCCGGAGCATCCTCGTCTCGACGGCGGCGCCCTTCGGCCAGCGAACCGTCGGCCTGGGATCGGGCATCGTGGACGTCGCGGCGGCCGTCGCGCAAGCCCGACCGCGTCACGGCGCAGTCCCGACGATCACGTCCAGCTCCCTGTCGAGCGCCCAGGTACGCCAGGGCTGACCGTCACCACCACGAAGGCAGCACGCCCGTCGTTCGTCGACGCTTACCACCACGACCAGTCACGACCAGCGGAGCGCAACAATTCCACACGGATGTCATGGGTCGGCGCGAACGGGCCCCCGACGCCTGCCGACGCCACCCCTACCGTCGTGGCATCCCTGACGTCAGGCGGCGGACGCGTTGACGTCGCGCGAAGCCAGCCGTCGCGACGGCACGGGAAGGGGGACGGGCGCGCACACGGCCGTGCGGTGCTCCGCAGCGGCGGCGCACTCGGCCACCCGCTTGAGCAACCGGGACAATGAGACGTCGAGCGCCAAACAGATAGAAGCGAGCAGTTCCGAGGAAGCCTCCTTCTCGCCCCGCTCGATCTCGCTGAGGTAGCCGAGCGACACGGACGCCGAGGACGAGATGTCACGCAGGGTCCTCCCCTGGCCGGTCCGGCACTCCCGCAGGGCACGGCCCATCTCGCGCCTGAGCAAGATCATGGCTCTCCTCCCGCGTTCACCGTCCGGATCACGCTACCCCCCCGCCGTCGAAGCGCGAACGATACGACCGGCGTGTCCAGCTCACCCTGGGCCACTGAGCTCGCGGATGGGATCCCCCCGCGCCCGGACAATCCGCGACGCGTCGACCCGACTCGTCGGGTCGCTCTCAGGATACCTGCCCTCCGGCGCCGCGCGCGACCTGCCCGGACGCGCGGGCGCTGCGCCCCTGAGGGCTGTCGCCCACCAGTTCGGTCAGGAGCATCTCGAGGGCCGCCTGCACCGCGTCGGCCCGGTTCGCCGCCCGATCTCCCGACAGGTGCAGACCGACGGTCCGCCCGGAGGGGCCGTCGGATGTCAACGGCCCGGCCACGGACACATACACGGTCCCCACGGGCAGGCCGTCGGACGGATCCGGCCCGGCCACCCCGGTCGTACCGATCCCCCACGTGGCCGCGAACCGTTCCCGCGCCCCTCGAGCGAGCTGCGCCGCCACCTCGGCCTGCACCGACCCGCCCGGGCGGCCCAGCACGGCCCGGTCCACACCCACCAGCGAGATCTTGAGATCCGGATGGTAGGCGACCACCCCGCCGCGCACCGCCACGGACGAACCGGGCACGTCGATCAGCCCCGCGATGATCAGGCCGCCGGTGAGGGATTCCGCGGTCGCCACCGTCTCGCCCCGCGCGATCAGGGCGGCCACCACCCGCTCCGGCGAAACCTGTCCCTCCGGCGGCGAAACCGGTCCCTCGGGCGCCGTCACGAGCACGCGCTACCTCCGTGCTTCGAGGCGGCGACCAGGCGCCGCGCCTTGAGGACGTAGTCGACTCCGGTCCCGATCGTCAACGACACCGCCGCCACCATGACCACCGCACCGATCCACGACCAGCCGGGACTGAGCGGAGCCGTGAGCAGCCCGAGCGCCACCGCCTGCAGCGAGGTCTTCAGCTTGCCACCGCGACTTGCCGGCATCACGCCGTACCGGATCACGACGAACCGCAAGAGCGTGATCCCGATCTCGCGCGCGAGCACGAGCACGGTGACCCACCACCACAGCTCACCGATGATCGACAGCCCCACGAATGCCATTCCGGTCATCGCCTTATCGGCGATGGGGTCCGCGACCTTGCCGAAGTCCGTGACGAGGCCTCGGGCGCGCGCGATCTGACCGTCCAGCCGGTCGGTGATCATGGCGACCACGAAGACCGCGAGCGCCCACCACCGCATCCCTGGGTCCCTGCCGTCGCTGCTCAGCAGGAGTGCCCCGTACACCGGCATGAGCGCGATCCTCAGGACCGTGAGCGCGTTGGGTACGTTCCAGGGGCTCGGTGGGACCGACGGCGTGGCGCGACGGCCCTGCGTGCGGCCGTCGGGCGGCACGTCGGCGTTCACGGCCGGGCCCCGATCCGTTCCACCACCAGGTCGACGCCGCTCGACGCGATGACGCGACACGCCACCGTCTCGCCCCGGGTGTACGGGCGGGAGTCGCCCATCGGCGCCGGGAGGACGCACACCCCGTCGACGTCCGGGCCCTGGTGGGCGGCGCGCGCATGCCACGTGCCGGGCTCGTCGCCCGGCTCCTCCACGAGCGCCATGACGTATTCCCCCACCCGATCCAGGGCGCGTTGGGCCATGAGGTCCTCGACCAGGTCGGTGATCCGGGCGTGTCGTTCTGCGATGTCCTCAGGGTGCACGTGGCCGTCGAGGCGGGCGGCCTCGGTACCGTCCTCATCGGAGTAGGAGAACACGCCGCACACGTCGAGACGCGCCGCGGTGAGGAACCGCTCCAGCTCGTTCACGTCCTCCTCGGTCTCCCCCGGGAACCCGACGATCACGTTGGACCGCACCCCGGCCTGAGGGTTGAGCTCGCGGATCCGCTCAAGCAACGAGCAGAAGGCCTCCGTCGACCCGAACCGGCGCATCCGGCGCAGCAACGTCTCGCTCGAGTGCTGAAAGGACAGATCAAAATACGGCGCCACGCCGGGTGTCTGGGCGATGGCCTCCAGAAGGCCGGGGCGGACCTCGGCAGGCTGCAGGTAGCTGACGCGCACGCGGGAGATGCCGTCGACCTGCGCCAGAGGGGGCAGCAACTTCTCCAGCGCCTGGATGTCGCCGAGATCCTTGCCGTACGACGTGCTGTTCTCGCTCACCAGCAGCAGCTCGCGCACGCCCTGGGTCGCGAGCCAACGTGCCTCGGTCACGACCTCCGGCGCAGGCCGCGAGACGAAGCCGCCGCGAAAACTCGGGATCGCGCAGAACGCGCATCGCCGGTCGCAGCCGCTCGCGATCTTCAGCGGCGCCCACGGTCGGTCGTCGAGACGCCGACGTACGATCGGGCCGCCGAGTCGTCCAGCCTCGGCGAACTCCGCCTTTGCGGCGTCACCGTGGCCCGGGACCGCCACCCGAAGGGCCGCGGCGGGACGTTGCGTCGGGGACAGCGGCAGGAGCCTGCGACGGTCGGAGGGGACGTGCGAGGCGAGCCGTTCCCCCGCCAGCAGCCGGGTCAGGTGTCCGGACAGGTCGGCGTAGCTGTCGAACCCGAGGACGGCGTCGGCCTCGGGAAGCTCGGCGGCGAGCTGCTCGCCATACCGCTCCGCGAGGCAGCCGACGACGACGACAGCCCGCGTGCGGCCGCTCTCTTTGAGGTCGTGCGCCTCGAGGATGACGTCGATGGAGTCCTTTTTGGCCTGCTCGATGAACCCGCAGGTGTTGACCACGGCGACATCGGCCTGAGCCGGGTCGTCGACGAGCGCCCAACCCGCGGCCGCCAGACGCCCCGCCAGCTCCTCGGAGTCGACTTCATTGCGCGCGCAGCCCAGGCTGACCAGGGCGACGGCGCGTCCGGGGGCGGGGGCTGGGGTCGACACACGTCCACTCTACGGGCCGGTTGCTACCCTTCCGGCCCCTCAGCGGGCGCGGCCTCGGGGACCCCAAGGATCGGTATCACCCTCAACGGGACCCGACGTGCCCCCGGCGGTGCGCCCGCTCGGTCCCTCGGGCGGGTCACCACCGGGGGACATGTCGTCGGGATCCCCCTCGTAGCCCTCCGGCCGGTCCAGGTCGTCCCCGGGCCCCGGTACGTCGTCGCCGCGCAGCATCGCGAGCGTGCCCGGCAGATCCTCCGGCGTGAGCAAGACATCGCGGGCCTTGCTGCCCTCGGAGGGGCCGACGACGCCGCGGGTCTCCAGCAGATCCATGAGGCGGCCGGCCTTGGCGAACCCGACCCGCAGCTTGCGCTGCAGCATCGACGTCGACCCGAACTGACTGTTGACGATCAACTCGGTGGCCTGAAGCAACAGCTCCAGGTCCTCGCCGATGTCTTCCTCGACCTGGCGGCGCTCGGCCTTGACCGTGACGTCCTCGCGGTACGCGGGGCGCAGCTGCCCCGTGACATGCGCGACGACCTGATGGATCTCCGACTCGGTCACCCACGCGCCCTGCACCCGCATCGGCTTGCTCACGCCCATCGGAAGAAACAGCGCGTCGCCCTGCCCGATCAGCTTCTCCGCGCCGGCCTGGTCGAGAACGACCCGCGAATCGCCCAACGAGCTGGTCGCGAACGCCATCCGGCTCGGCACGTTGGCCTTGATCAGGCCGGTCACCACGTCGACGCTCGGACGCTGGGTGGCCAGGATCAGGTGGATGCCGGCAGCGCGCGCCAGCTGGGTGATCCGCACGATCGAGTCCTCGACGTCGCGCGGGGCGACCATCATCAGGTCGGCCAGTTCGTCAACGACGACGAGCAAGTACGGGTATGGCCGCAGCACTCGCTGCGAACCCGGCAGAGGTTGCACCGACCCGGCGCGGACGGCCTTGTTGAAGTCGTCGATGTGCTTGTAGCCGAACGCCGCCAGGTCGTCGTACCGCGCGTCCATCTCCTTCACCACCCACTGCAGGGCCTCGGCCGCCTTCTTGGGGCTCGTGATGATCGGCGTGACGAGGTGCGGGATCCCGTCGTAACCCGTGAGCTCCACCCGCTTCGGGTCGACCAGGATCATCCGGACGTCCTCGGGCGTGGAGCGCATCAGGATCGACGTGATCATCGAATTGATGAAGCTCGACTTGCCGGAGCCGGTGGCCCCGGCGACGAGCAGGTGCGGCATCTTCGCGAGGTTGGCGATGACGTAGCCGCCCTCGACGTCCTTGCCGACGCCCATCACCATCGGGTGCAAGTTGCGCTGTGCGACCTGGCTGCGCAGGACGTCGCCGAGGCTGACCTTCTCGCGGTCGGCGTTGGGGATCTCGATGCCGATCGCGGACTTGCCGGGGATCGGGGACAAGATGCGCACGTCGGCAGATGCGACCGAGTAGGCGATGTTCTTGCTCAGAGCGGTGACCCGCTCGACCTTGACGCCGAGACCCAACTCGACCTCGTAGCGTGTGACCGTCGGCCCGCGGCTGAAGCCCGTGACCTGCGCGTCGATCGCGAACTGATCGAGGACCCCGGTCAGCGACTCCACGACCCGGTCGTTGGCCTCAGTGCGCGCCTTGTGGACTGTGCCGGGCGCGAGGATCGCCGGATTCGGCAACACGTAGGTGACGTCACCTTCGAGAGTGAGCTGCTCCGAGCGCTGCGGTAGCGGGTCGGTGGGCAGGCCGTCGGTACGTGCCGCAGCCGCGGTGGCTTCGGCTTCTCCCGGCTTCGCGGCGGACTTGTCCGGCGTCTCGCTGCCGGCGCGGTCCGGGCGGACGGGCCGGTGCGGCGCAGGGTCTGGCGCCTGACCCGTCGACTGTCCCGTCGAGGGGGGGACACCGGCCGGGCTGGGCACGCCGGGACGCCCGGGACGGTGTGTGCTGTGGCGATCCGGCGTCGCCGGGCGGCCCTGCGTCTGGTCCGGCCGCTCTGACGGCTCGGGGCCTGCCTCCACCGGCGAGCCGGGCTGGGGGTGCGCGCGGGATCGGAGCAGCCTCCGGAAGCGTCCACCGTGCACCTGCGCGGCCTGCTCGAAGGCCTCGTCGCCCTGCCGCGGACCGTTGGTGTCGCCAGGTCGACGCGAGCGGGTGATCCCGCCTGGGCCGTCGCCGAGGCCGGGCGGCTTCGTCTCGGTGTCGCCGGTCGTTGGCCCGCCTGGACCGACGAGCCGCTGGCCGGCCTCGCGCAGGCGACCCGCGATGCGGTGCACCGGTGTCGCGGTGACGACGAGCAGCCCGAAGAACGCGAGAAGCACCAGCAGCGGCACGGCTCCCCACACCGTGACACCGGCCAGCAGCGGATTGGCGGCCAGGTACCCGAGCATGCCGCCTGCGGCGCGTAGCGGGGGCAGGCCGTCCATCGCGGACGGAGCGCCCTGGGTGATGTGCACGAGTCCGCAGGTGGCAAAGCCGAGAGCGGTGAGGCCGATGATGACGCGGTTGGTGGCGCGCACGTCATCGGGGTCTCGAAGGAGGCGCATCCCGAGGCCGGCGAGGACAAGGGGCAACACGAGAGCCACCCGGCCGAACGTGCCGGCGGTCACGGCGTGCACGACGTCGCCGAACGCGCCGGTCAGACCCCACCATTCGCGGGTCGCGACCACGATCGCGAGGGCGATGAGCAAGAGGCCGGCACCATCGCGGCGGTGTTCGGGTTCGAGGTCGCCGGCGGTGCGCCCCACGCGTCGTACGGCGTTCCCCGTCACGTGCGCCACTCCCATCCACGTGCCCTGAACGGCTCGAACGGGCAGCGGCAAGCCACCCCCGCGGGCGCCGCGCGAGCGGGCCGGACTGGAGCCGCCGGTCCGCGCCGGGGCGCGGCCCGCGCCCCGGCCTGCGGCCGGTCGGCTCGCCCGGCTACGGGCTGAGCCGCCAGTTCGGTCACGCTGCGACGAGGAGAAGGCACGGTTCACCACGGTGGGAGATTACGCCCCGGGGGGGCACCAGGACAGCAGGCGCGCCGCGGAGGCGGTGCTGGAGGGGAGGTCGGCGTCACCGAACGGCCGTGATGGAGCCGCGCTCTTGACGTCATCCCAGGTTCCTGAATGTAGTCCAGAGACTAATCTTGGACACATGAAGGATATGCACTTCACTGTGAGTTGGGTCGTGACCGCAGACCAGGTCAAGAGTCGAACCGGCAGGGACCGCGTGCCCGACGCGCTCGAGGAGTTGCAGACCGTGTCGACGACCCGCGCCTTCGAGCGAACCGCCGGTGACGAGATCCAGGCGGTGCTTGCCCGCGGGGCCGACGTGGTCGGCGCCCTGCGCGTGCTCGTACGCCTTGGCGACTGGCGCGTCGGCATCGGCGGCGGAGCGGTCGAGACGCCGTTACCCGTCTCCACTCGCGCAGGGCGCGGGCCCGCGTTCGTGGCGGCTCGGGAGGCGCTGTCGGCCGCACGACGGGCTCCTGGGGGCATCGCCGTCCGAGTTTGCCCAGGTGGGCGCGTTGTCAGCGGGCCGGGTTACCGTCGTGGCCAACGTGATGAGGCCGCAGATGCGGCTGATGCCTCGGATGGCGGAGGTGCGGCTGATGCGGAGACGATGCTCTGGCTGCTGGCGGACCTGTGGCGTCGCCGGTCGCCCGAGGGCTGGGAAGTGGTGGAGTTGTTCACGGCGGGTCAGAACGGTCAGCAGTCTGCGCGCTCTCTCGACATCTCGCCGTCGGCGGTGAGCCAACGGGCGAGCGCCGCACGGTGGGTCGAGGGCCGCCGCGCCGAAGAGCTCGCGGCGCGCCTGGTCGACGGCGCGCTGAGCGCCCGCACGGACGGACAGGCGGGCGCCTGATGCCCGTCTGGATGATCGACGCCGCCATCATCGGGCTCGGCGCCCTGGCGGCGGTCCTGGTCGGCTCGCGCCTGGTGCGAAAGGTGTTCTGGCTGGTGGAGCGACGCAGCCGAGCGGGCGCGGCGAACTCGGCGAACTCGGCAAAGGACCCGGACAAGGACCTGGACGGCGCGCTGGACAACACCGCCCACGATCAGACGCAGGGCGCCCCTTCTCTCGACGACCCGGACATGCTGCCGGGCGGGCAGTGGATCGGCTACCTGGAACGGCTGGCCGTCTTCGCGACCCTCACCGCGGGCTGGAAGGAGGGCCTGGCTCTGATCCTGGCGATCAAGGGCCTGGCCAGGTACCCCGAGCTGGCACTCTCGAACAGCCGTACAGCGGAAAAGTTCATCATCGGTACGCTCGCCAGCGTCCTGTTCGCGGCGAGCTGCGCCGGGATCACCGCCTGGCTGACCGGCCTCACCCGCTGATCCGCGGCTAGCGGCGCCACCCGAACCTCCAGGTCGCACCTCGTCGCACACCCATAGGCATCTCCACAGATGCGACCGCCAGGCGGCAGGCGCTGTCAGACCTCGATCACGACGGGGATGATCATCGGGCGACGGCGCAGCTTGCCGCCCAAGAACGAGCCGACGGTGCGACGGATCACCTGCTGCAGCTGGTAGGAGTCCGTCACGCCCTTGGCCACGGCCGCCTCGATGGCGTCGCGCACCTTCGGCTCGATGCTCGCGAACGCGGCCTCGTCCTCCGGGAGCCCGCGCGTCAAGATCTCCGGGCCGGACGACACCTTGCCGGTGCTCGCGTCCACCGTGACGATCACGGTCACGAACCCCTCGTCCCGCAGGATGCGCCGGTCCTTCAACACTCCTTCGTCGGTCGCGCCGACGGATGAGCCGTCGACGTACACGTACCCGCACGCCACCGCTCCCGAGATCTTCGCGACGCCGTCGAGCAGATCCACGACCACGCCGTCCTCGGCCAACACGACCCGATCCCGGGGCACGCCGGTCGCCCGCGCCAGCGCGGCGTTGGCGACCAGGTGTCGCCACTCGCCGTGCACGGGCACGACGTTGCGCGGCTTCACCAGGTTGTACAGGTAGAGCAGCTCACCTGCGCTCGCGTGACCCGATACGTGAACCTGAGCGTTGCCCTTATGCACCACGTGGGCGCCGAGCCGCATCAGCCCGTTGATCACGCGGTAGATGGCATTCTCGTTGCCCGGGATCAGGGAGGACGCCAGCAGGACGGTGTCCCCCGGGCCCACCTCGATCGAATGGTCGCGGTTGGCCATGCGTGACAGGGCGGCCATCGGCTCGCCCTGGGAGCCCGTACAGATCAGCACCTGCTCGTCGTCGGCCAGGTCGCTGAGCTTTTTCGCGTCGACCAGGAGGCGGTCCGGCACGCGCAGGAACCCCAGGTCGGCGGCGATCGTCATGTTGCGGACCATCGACCGTCCGATCATGGCGACCTTGCGGTCGAACTCCTCGGCGGCGTCCAGCACTTGCTGCACCCGGTGCACGTGGGAGGCGAAGCAGGCGACGATGATCCGACGCTCGGCCGTTTCGAAGACCCGCTCGATCGCCGGGTAAAGGTCCTTCTCGTGGATCGCGAAGCCCGGCACCTCGGCGTTCGTGGAGTCCGTCAGGAAGAGGTCGACACCCTCCTCCCCCAGCCGCGCGAACGTGCGCAGATCGGTCAAGCGCCCGTCGATGGGGAGCTGATCCATTTTGAAGTCGCCGCTGTGCACCACGAGCCCCGCGGGGCTACGAATCGCCAGAGCGAGCGCGTCGGGGATCGAGTGGTTCACCGCGATGAACTCCACGTCGAACGCACCGAGCTTCTCCCGGTCGCCTTCGCGGACCGCGAGCGTGTACGGCTTGAGCCGGTGCTCTTTGAGCTTGGCCTCCACCAGGGCCAGCGTGAACGTCGAGCCGATCAGCGGGATGTCCGACTTGTGCCGCAGCAGGTAGGGCAGCGCCCCGATGTGGTCCTCGTGCCCGTGGGTGAGCACGATGGCCTCGACGTCGTCCAGGCGGTCCAGCACGTAGCCGAAGTCCGGAAGGATCAGGTCGACCCCAGGTTGGTGGTCATCGGGGAACAACACGCCGCAGTCGACGATGAGCAGACGGCCGTCGTACTCGAAGACCGTCATGTTTCGTCCGACCTCGCCGAGCCCTCCGAGGGCGACGACACGGAGTGCCCCCTGGGGCAGGGGCGGCGGCTCGGACAACTCCGGGTGGGGATGGCTCACGTCGCCCACGGTATCGCGGGTGACCCACCTCACTCACGCACGGTCGACCGTTGAAGGTCTCGGTGGCGCCGGCTCGGAGTCCAAGCGCCACCGCGACCAACGATGACATCGTGGTCCGAGATCGGGCGTTACACAGCGGGGCCGGCCGCTCGGCTTCTGGCGTGGGCCGCCTGGTTCAACGTGGCGCGATTCGGGCGGCGGTTACAGTGAAGCCGTGCGCCCCTACCTCGACCTGTTGCAGCACATCCTCGACGAGGGCGTGCAGCGCGGGGACCGTACCGGCACGGGCACCTTGGCGGTCTTCGGCCACCAGATGCGGTTCGACCTCGGTGCGGGCTTCCCCGCACTGACGACGAAACGGCTTCATCTGCGCTCGATCGTCGGCGAACTCATCTGGTTCCTGCGCGGCGACACGAACGTCGCCTGGTTGCGCGAGCATGGCATCACGATCTGGGACGAGTGGGCGGACGAGGACGGCGACCTCGGGCCGATCTACGGTCACCAGTGGCGATCGTGGCCGACGCTCGACGGGCGGGCCATCGACCAGATCGCGCACGTCGTCGACTCGCTCCAGCGCACCCCGTACTCTCGTCGGCATATCGTGTCCGCGTGGAATGTCGCCGAGGTCGAGGAGATGGCGCTGCCGCCGTGTCACGCGCTCTTCCAGTTTTACGTGGCGCCGAACCCCGACGGACCCGACAGGTTGAGCTGCCAGCTGTACCAGCGCAGCGCCGACGTATTCCTCGGGCTGCCGTTCAACATCGCCAGCTACGCGCTGCTCACCCACATGGTCGCGCAGGTCGCGGGCTTGGCCGTGGGAGACTTTGTCCACACGTTGGGCGACGCGCATCTTTACCTCAACCACCTCGAGCAGGCACGTCAGCAGCTGTCCCGCAGTCCGCGACCGCTACCGACGCTGAAGCTCCATCCCGGCCGGAGAGCGCTGGAGGACTTCACGATCGAGGATGTCGAACTGGTCGGCTACGACCCCCACCCCGCCATCAAGGCGCCGATCGCCGTATGAGGTGTGCCCTATGACCAGGCCGACCGTCGTCGCCATCGCCATCGTGGCCGCGAACGGGGTGATCGGCGACGGCACCGACCAACCGTGGCACCTGCCCGAGGACCAGCGGCGATTTCAAGCCCTCACGGAGGGGCACCCCATGGTCATGGGCCGCACCACGTTCGAGACGTTCACCAGCCCGCTTCCCGGCCGCCCCCACGTCGTGGTGACTCGTGACCGCGACTGGGTCGCGCCAGGCGTGCACGTCGCCCATCACCCTCGCGAGGCGCTCGACCTCGCGGCGACGCTGCCCGGCGGCTCAGAGCGCATCAGCGTGATCGGCGGCGCGCAGATCTACGCGGCGCTCATCGACGCCACCGACGTGGTCGAGCTGACCGAGGTCGACGCGGACGCGCCCGGAGAGGCGCGTTTCCCGGTCTTGTCTGAGTCCGAGTGGCGGGTGGCGCGCCGCGACGACCGGTGGGCGTTCGCGTTCGTTGCCTACGAACGTCGGTGAGATCCCGCCTCGACCGTGTCGCCCGGCAGTCGTTGTCGGTTGGTGTCGCCACCGGCGCGTACGGGGTCAGCTTCGGCGCCCTGTCCGTTGCGGCGGGCCTGTCCGTCGCCCAGACCATGGCGCTGTCGCTGCTGATGTTCAGCGGGGCGTCGCAGTTCGCCGTGGTGGCGATCCTCGGGGGCGGCGGGGCGGGGGTGACGGCGATCAGCACCGCGGGGCTGCTCGGGATCCGCAACGGGCTCTACGGGCTGCAGATGTCCCACGTGGTGGGCGGTCACGGGCCGGTACGCCTGCTCGCCGCCCAGCTGACGATCGATGAGTCCACGGCGGTCGGCATGGCGCAAGGCGACGCGCGGGACGCCCGGCGTGGGTTCTGGCTGACCGGAGCTGCCGTGTTCGTCCTGTGGAACCTGATGACCTGGGTGGGCGCCCTCGCGGGCAACGCGCTCGACGACCCCACGACGTACGGGCTCGACGCGGCGGTGGCCGGCGCCTTCTGCGGGTTGCTGTGGCCGCGGTTGCGCCACCGGGACGCCCTGCTCACGGCGGTTCTCGCCGCGTTCCTCGCCATGGTGACCGCGCCGCTGTTGCCCACCGGCGTACCGATCCTGGTGGGCGCGATCGCGGCCCTCGTGGTGGCGCTCGCACCCACGCGGCGCGGCCGGGACACGTCGTGAGCACGTGGGCGACGGTGCTGGCGGCCAGCGCGGTGACCTACCTGATCAAGCTCGTCGGCCACCTCGTACCGGCGGGCTGGCTGTCCGGGTCGCGCACGACCCGGCTGGTGGCCCTGCTCCCCGTCGCGTTGCTCACGGCGCTCGTCGCGACGCAGGCCTTCGTCGGCGCGGCGGGTGACCCGACGCTCGACGCCCGGGCGGCCGCGG
The DNA here is from genome assembly GCA_040006675.1 of Dermatophilaceae bacterium. GTDB lineage: Bacteria > Actinomycetota > Actinomycetes > Actinomycetales > Dermatophilaceae > Austwickia. The sequence continues at coordinate 13,655 of JBDTWM010000057.1, forward strand.
TCGCCGTCGCCGTCGTGGCGTTGGCCCTGCGCGCTCCATTTCTGCTGGTCGTCCTGCTCGCCGCCGCGACGGCCGCCATCTTGCGCGCCTGCGGACTCGCGTAATACGGGAATCGACCTGGTCGCGTCCGCGATTCTGGCTGTCGTCGGCCCGAGGTGCACGTCAGAACACCCCCGAGAGACACCCCGGACGAATTGCGGCGCGTTCCCCTTCCGTACAGGCCGGTTACCGCATAGGTTTCCCCCACCACTGCCGCGAAGGAGGCGCCATGTCCATCGCGACACGCGACGCGAGGAAGCTACGCACCGACCCGGATCGACCACCGGTCGGCGTCGTCGAGCCCCGGGAGGTGAGCGGCCGCACACGGATCTACCTGGTCGTGTGCGCGGTGCTGGCCGCCCTCGGCTGGACGATGATCGCCGTGGTCCGCGGCGAAGACGTCAACTCGCGCTGGTTCGTGTTCGCGGCCATCGGGAGCTACCTGATCGCGCTTCGCCTTTACGCCACGTTCATCGAGCGGAAGATCGTCGTACCAGACGACACGCGCGCCACCCCGGCGGAGGAGTTCGACAACGGCAGGGACTTCATGCCCACGGACCGACGGGTCTTGTTCGGGCACCACTTCGCGGCGATCGCGGGCGCGGGGCCGCTGGTCGGGCCGGTGCTGGCCGCGCAGATGGGATACCTGCCGGGCACCCTGTGGATCATCATCGGGGTGATCTTCGCGGGAGCGGTGCAGGACTATCTCGTGCTGCACTTCTCGATCCGGCGCGACGGCCGCAGCCTGGGCCAGATGGCCCGTGACGAACTCGGAGTGATCGGCGGGTGGGCAGCTCTGATCGGCGTGTTCACCATCATGATCATGGTGATCGCGGTGCTCGGCGTCGTCATGATCGGCGCGATGACAGACAGCGCGTGGGCGGTGTTCTCGATCGGCGTCACCATCCCGATCGCGCTGTTCATGGGCGTCTATCTGCGGTTTCTCCGACCCGGCAAGGTCAACGAGGTGTCCGTCCTCGGCGTCACGATGCTCGTACTGGCGATCGTCGGCGGCAAGTACGTCGCCGACTCTTCGATCGGCTACGTGTTCAAGCTCGACGCGCCGACCTTGGCGATCATCATCGCCATCTATGGATTCGCCGCGTCGGTGCTGCCCGTGTGGCTGCTCCTGGCGCCCCGGGACTACCTCTCGACCTTCATGAAGGTCGGCACGATCGCGCTACTGGCGCTCGGCATCGTCGTCGTCGGCCCGACCGTGCAGATGCCCGCGGTGACGTCGTTCGCGAGCACCGGGGCGGGCCCGGCGTTCGCGGGCAGCCTGTTCCCGTTTCTGTTCATCACGATCGCGTGCGGCGCGATCTCGGGGTTCCATTCGCTCATCGCCTCCGGGACAACCCCGAAGCTCATCGAGAAGGAACGGCAGGCGCGCATCATCGGGTACGGCGGCATGCTCACTGAGAGCTTCGTCGCCATCATGGCCCTGGTCGCGGCGACGATCCTCGACCAACACCTTTACTTCGCGATGAACGCGCCGGCCGCCGCCACCGCCGTGGGCCACCTCAATGCGGCCGGTCTGCCCTCCCCCACCCCGGACACGGCGGCGCAGTACGTCAACCAGCTCGCGGTGGTCGACGTGGCCGGCCATGCGCTGCCGCCGGTCGACCCCGGTGTCTTCGCCCAGGCTGCGAAGGACGTCGGCGAGTCATCGATCATCTCCCGGACCGGTGGCGCCCCCACCCTCGCGATGGGGATGGCCGAAGTCATGCACCGCGTGCCCATCGTGGCGCTGATCGGCGACAAGGCGTTCTGGTACCACTTCGCCGTCATGTTCGAGGCCCTCTTCATCCTCACCACGATCGACGCCGGGACCCGCGTAGCGCGGTTCATGCTGTCGGACACGTTCGGCACGATGGGGCTGAAGAGGTTCCGCGACCCGTCCTGGCGCGTCGGCGCCTGGGTGTGCTCGTCGATCGTCGTGCTCGCCTGGGGCGGCCTGCTCTACATGGGGGTCACCGACCCGCTCGGCGGCATCCGCACGCTCTTCCCGTTGTTCGGCATCTCCAACCAGCTGCTGGCCTGCATCGCGCTCTGCGTGGTCTTCGCGATCGTGGTCAAGAAGGGGCTGGTCAAGTATTCCTGGGTGCCTGGACTGCCGCTGGCCTTTCTTCTCGCCGTGACGATGACCGCGTCCTGGCAGAAGATTTTCAGTACCAACACGGCGATCGGGTACTGGGCGTTGCACCGCGCCGCGCGGGACGCGAAGGCGACCGGCCGGCAGACGTTCTCCGACGCCAAGAATCCCTCGCAGATTGACCAGATCATCACCAACACCTTCATCCAGGGCTCGCTATCGATCCTGTATGCCGTGCTCGTGCTGGTCGTGGTCGCCGCGACGCTCACGGTGGTCTACAAGGCATGGCGAGCCGGCGGGCTGCCGACCAGCGAAGAGAAGCCGACGCCATCGCGCATCTTCGCGCCGGCGTCGTTCGTGCCTACCGCGCTCGAGCGCGAGGTGCTGGCTGAGTGGAAGGCCGCCGACCTGGAGCCGACGCCGATAGGCAGGCACCATTGAGCGCCGCGTCGATCGGGACGAGGTCGGACGTCGCGACGAACAGCGGGCCGTGGCGACCGGGAGCGGAGGTGCCCGGGTGACAACAACGAGTTGGGCCCACCGGGTCTGGATGTGTCTGCGCCGGGGCGCGACCGGGTTGCGCTGGTGGTGGCGGGGCGTGGTCGGCGCGGACGCGTACGAGCACTACGTCGCCCACCTGCGCGCTTGCCACCCCGACACCGCCGTACCGAGCGAGCGGCAGTTCTGGAAGAACAGGTACGACGAGGAGGAGCGCAACCCGACGGCCCGCTGCTGCTGATCCCAGCCCACGCACCCCCGGCGCCGGTCCAAGACCGCCCCTCCCGCTTCGCCCCTCACCGCCCCTCTGCCGTGGCGGGCGACCTGGCATCGGGCGGGTAACGTGCCGGGCATGCCGACGCTGCGGGACACCGGATGGGCGTTGTTCGACCGCATCGTGGCCACGGCGCCGCTGCGCGAGGTGAACCCGTGGCACAGCGCGCCAGGACCGTCCGGCGAGCGGCGCGGGTTCGAGCCGGACTACGACACCCTGGAGCTGCTGCTCGGCGTCCCGGTCCTACTCGACGCGTCCTCCCAGTCGGGAGTTCCTGCTCTGGCGCTCGACGTGTGGGTGGCGCACGAGTTCCGCCGCGCGGGGTTCGACCCGGACCGGGTCTGGCCCCGGGCGCGCGAGCCCCGCGTGATCCCCGCCGAGGTGATGGACTTCGTGATCGGGCTGCCGCGCCGGGAGCAGGCATTCCTCCTCGCGCGCATCGCCGCCGGTCAGGGCGGCGCGAAGTCCGCGAACCTCCTGGGCAAGAACTACGTGAAGCAGGTCGACGTCGTCATGAGTTCCTGGGCGACCGGCCCGGAGCTCATGGTGTCGACCAAGCGGATGGACTCCTCGTTCGCCAAGAACGCCGCGAACCGGGTGGAGGAGAGCTACGGGGACGCCAAGAACTTGCGGCTTCGTCACCCGCAGTCGGCGCTCGGGTTCGTGTACGGATTGAGCGCGGTCGCGCTGTCGTCTGAGCCGGATACCGCGGCATGGCTGATCGACCTGCTCGGCAAGCTCGGCCGGGAGGGCGACGCCTACGACGCTGTGGCGCTGGTCCTGCCCGACCTGCGTCGGGACCAGGAGGTGCCCGGGGGCGACGACCCCGTTCCCGCGGGCCCGCTGGAACCGGGCATCCCTGCCGGGGAGTCACGTGCCGGACGGGACGTCGTCGGGCAGGACGTCGTCGG
>JBDTWM010000058.1:0-16889 GCA_040006675.1 Dermatophilaceae bacterium
CGTCCCCCAGCAAACCCGCCCGTTCTCTCGCGCGCATCGGGGCACACCGAAGCCCGGCCCGTGCGGGATCGCCGCACGGGCCGGGCTTCGGGCACCCCGAGAATGAGTCCGCCGCAGCGTCACCAGGACGCGAAGCGAGCCCAGAGGAACGTCAACGGGACGGCGGTCAGCGGTACGAGGAAGGAGTCGCCGCCAGGGACACGGTGGCCGGTGCCGCCACTCCGCCTTCGACGGCCGCCGTCAGCGACGTCAGGCTGGCGGACGTGAGCTGCGCGGTCGCGTACGCCTGCAGCTTGTCCAGTGAGGGCTGGGTGTAGTACGCCAGACCCGACGCGGGGGCTCCGATCAGCTTCTCGACCAGGGCCACCGATTGCACGTCCGTCTTGCCGGTCTGCGGTGCGCCCACCTTGCGCTGCAGTGCGCTCAGCGCCTGCGGGTCCCAACGACCCGAGAGGTCGCCCCCGAGCCAGCTCTGCACGATGCGGGTGCTCTGACCGCTCAGCTCCCCTTTCGAGGGCTTGGGAGCGGCCGGCTTCGTCGCGGCCGGCTTCGTCGCGGCAGGCTTCGTCGCGACCGCGGGCGCGGTCTTCGCGGTTACCGTGGCACTCGCGCGGGTGGCTGCGGCGGGCTTCGGCGCGGCGGGCTTCGGCGCGGCAGCCGAGCGGGCGGCAGCCAAGACGGGCGCGGATCCGCCGCCCATGCCGTTCGCACTGGTCAGGCCGGCTTGGATGCTACAGGCCGGCCAAGCGCCGGGACCTTGCGCCGCGAGCAGTCGCTGACCGGCCGCGATCTGCCCTTCGCGGCTGGCCAGGTGGGGGGCGGAGGCATACGCGGTACCGCCGGCCGCCGCCCAGCTGCTCTGCGTGAACTGCAGGCCACCGGAGAAGCCATTGCCCGTGCTGATGGCCCAGTTGCCACCTGCCTCGCACTGTGCGACACGGTCCCAGACCGAATCGTCAGCCTGGGCGGAGGACGCAGACAAGCCGATACCGACCGCCGCCGCGACGACGGTCGCGGTAGCGGCGCCGACACCGCGAAGCAGGGGACTGCGGGGGGTGTCGTGCCTAGAGATATAACGCATACAGGTGTTGCTTCCTCTCCTGACGGCGCCTGCGGGGTTAGCTGTCGGGTTCGGGCTGTCAGGTGCCCGGCCGCCTGAGCGGCTTCACCCCAAGCCGCGCGCACGCGGCACTCCCGGATTGCTCCGGGGCTGGGTCCCCCACCTTCGTCTGCCCACTCCGGCGCACGGCGGTCAGCCGGCCCCGCAAGGGATACGCGCTCGCCGACGAAGTTGGGCGCGCGAGCACGCGGACATTTAGGGTGTGATGTTTGACGGTGGCGATGTCGGCTCGAAACTCTGAGGCCGACTGCACATGGTGTGTCGCCGCTCATCACAATAACGATGCGGCTTCCGTCGAATCACGGTTTCACAACGAGACCGCGGTCGACATGACCCATATCAACGGGGTGCCGCTGCATCGTCGCAGCCAGCGGGCCTGTCAATCACCAGATGTGGGATCGACCACAATGTCACGATCGCGACGAGGATCTCGAACCGTGAGACCCCTCATGTTCATATCGCGTGTTGTTGCCGCGATGCGCCGGCTCGGCCCACCGAGCTACCACGGCGACGCAGACCAGCCGAACGGGTTGCTCGTCAGCGGCCACCACTGCGGGTGGAAGCCGCTCGACTGGGACACCAAACCGAGCGTGGTGGCCGCGACCAGCAGGACCGCCACCGCCGCGAGGGTCCCGACCCGACCGGGTGCGACGGCGCGCACCACGAGTCGGGTGCCGCGCCGCAGCGGGCCACCTCGTGGACCCCACCACGCGACGAACGAGCCCAAGAAGGCGGCCACGAACAGCGACGATGCCGCCGACGCCCCGCGCGGTGGGCCCATCCCCAGCGTCGCCGCCCCCGCGACTCCGCCCAGCACGGCGACCGTCACGAATACCGGCAACAGCCCGTAGAGCACCGCCGCCACCGCGGCACCCACCGCGTGCGCCGGGGACCGCATGACCGCCGAGAGCCAGTCACCCCGCCGGACACCGCGCTCCCCGCGCCGTATCCACAGGCCGCGCGCGGTCCGGTCGACGGTGCGGGCGAGCCAGGACCACACGAGCCCGGCCCCGATGAACAACGGGGGCGCCACCGCCGCGACCGCCGCGAGGAGCACCCCGAGCGCGAGGACGGTGCCGGTGCGCCGGGGAGCAGGCCCGGCCTGCGCCGGCAGCTCGGCAGCAGGAGCTGCGACATGTCCGGGATGCCCCGCCGGCCAGGCGCTCGGTGGGGGCGCCCACGCGCGCGCGGTCGGGAACGCATCGGGCCGCGACGGCTGCCTACCAGGCTCACCCCGCGCCCCCCTGGAATCACCCTGCGACTGGACGTCGACGGACGGAGGCGGTGGCTCGTGGAAGTGAGCGTACGGCGCGGGCTCAGGCGCGTTGGTCGGCAACGGCGCGGGAGGCGCGGGAGGCGCGGTCCACGGTCCGAACTGCCCCGGCCCCGGAGGGGCGCTCGACACTCGCGGTAGCACCGCCGTGTGCGGGGCGGCCGGCAAAGCCGCGGTCACGTCGTCGCCAGACGCGTACCGCTCCAGCGCCGCCAGGATCACCGGTCGGCCCGGACGGCGCATGGGGTCGGGGGCCAGCGCCGCCGCCAACAACGGGGCCAGGCGTGCGTCGACGCCAGACAGGTCGCATTCACCAGCCCGGATACGTGCCAGCACGGCGGGCAGCGGCGACTCTCCGAACGGCACTCGCCCGCAGGCGGCGAACGCGAGCGTGGCCGCCCACGCCCACCAGTCGGTGGCGGCCGTCACGGGTCCGCCGTCGAGGATCTCCGGGGCCAGAAAGCCCGGAGTGCCCATGACCAGCCCGGTGACCGTGAGCCGCGCGTCGGCTTCGCCGAAGGCGATGCCGAAGTCGATGATGATCGCGCGATCCTCGTCCATCAGAACGTTTCCCGGCTTCAGGTCGCGGTGCACGACGCCGGCCACGTGGATCGCCGACAGCGCCTCGGACAGGTCGCGGGCCAGCGCCAACAGCGCGTCGCCGCGGAGCGGCCCGCGGTCGGCGACATACCGGTCGAGGGTCTGCCCGGGCACGTACCGGGTCACGACGTAGGGGCGCGGCCCCTCCACGTCCGCGTCGACGATCCGTGCGACTCCCGGGTGAGCGACCCGGGACAGGTGGGACACCTCCCGAGCGAGGCGCTGGCGGGCGGCTGGGTCGCTGGCCACGTGGTGGTGGAGGACTTTGAGGGCGACGGCGCGACCCTGCGGGTCGAGCGCCAGATACACCACGCCCATGCCGCCGCGACCGACCTCGGACACGATCCGGTAGGGCCCCAACCTCGACGCGTCCGCTCGGCCCGGCTGCTCCACCGTCGCGCTCATCGCTTGCAAGCCCCTCCCTCGTGGACCTACCGCGGCCATCTCATCGCCAGGGTACGACGGCAGCGCGCACCACCCGTTGAGCCTGACGATCACGGCGCGATCCCGGTTCCCGAGATCGGCCGCGGGCGATGTGGCGTCGCTCACGATCGTCGGCAGCGCGCTGTCCGGGGTGATCGCTCGCCGGGACGGTGTCGTGACCTCGCCGTACAGTGAGGCGCAACGCCGACCCCACGAGGCGATACCCGCCGCGCGTGGCAGGAGCACGCGATGGAGACCCTGCGCCGCGAGGCGTGGAGCGCGAAGAGGCGACGGGGCGCGGCAACAGGGCGCGACAAGAACGCGACGGCACACACGGAGGACGCGACGATGACCGGCGAGGGAACACACGACAGCAATCACCCCGTCGGCGACGCGCAAGGCCGGCGCACGTACGACTTTGTGGTGGCCGCCAATCGGCTCCCGGTGGACCGTCGGTCCGGGCCGGACGGCACCCTCGCGTGGCACCGCAGCCCCGGCGGCCTCGTCACCGCCATGGATTCGGTCATGCGCGGACGGCAAGGCGCGTGGGTGGGCTGGGCGGGCGACACCGGCGAGGCGCCAGAGCCGTTCGAGAACGCGGGACTGTACCTGGTCCCGGTGGCTCTCACCCAGGAAGAGGTCGACGACTACTACGAGGGCTTCAGCAATGACACGCTGTGGCCCATCTTTCACGACGTGATCGTCCCGGCGACGTTCCATCGCCGCTGGTGGCAGGCGTACCAGCGGGTCAATGAGACGTTCGCCGAGGCGGTCTCGCAGGTGGCGGCGCCGGGTGCGACCGTGTGGATCCACGACTACCAGCTGCAGCTCGTGCCGCAGCTGCTGCGAAACCGGCGGCCCGACGTGCGGATCGGCTGGTTCAACCACATCCCGTTCCCGCCGGTGGAGCTCTTCGCGCAGCTACCGTGGCGCGTGGAGCTCCTGCGGGGCCTCACGGGCGCGGACTTCCTCGGGTTCCAGCGCGCGAGTGACGCCGGCAACTTCCTGCGGGCCTGCCGCCGACTGGCGGGCCTGGCGACCCGCGGCGACACGGTCCGGGTGCCGCACCCCGGCGGCACGGTCCACACCGCGCGCGCCGCGGGCTTGCCGATCTCGATCGACGTCGCCCAACTCGACGCGCTCGCCCGCTCGGATAAAGTCCGCGCGCGGGCCGTGGAGATCCGCCAGTCGCTCGGTGACCCGAAGGTCATGATGCTCGGCGTCGACCGGCTCGATTACACCAAGGGGATCCGGCACCGCCTCAAAGCGTACGAAGAACTCCTCAACGACCAGCTCCTCTCGCCTCCCGACGTCTGTCTGGTCCAGGTGGCGGTGCCCAGCCGCGAGCGCGTCGAGGCATACAAAGACCTTCGCGACCAGGTCGAGCTCACCGTCGGGCAGATCAACGGCGACCACTCGGCGCTCGGCGCGCCGGCCGTGCACTACTTGCACCAGAGTTTCGACCAGGCGGAGATGGCGGCCATGTACTGCGCCGCCGACGTCATGCTCGTCACTCCCCTGCGCGACGGGATGAATCTTGTCGCCAAGGAGTACGTGACCTGCCGCAACGACGAGCGGGGCGCCCTGGTGCTCTCGGAGTTCGCCGGAGCGGCCGAGGAGCTCACGCGCGCTTTCCTGTGCAACCCGCACGACATCGAGGGGCTTAAAGACACGATCGTGCGGGCGGTCTCCAGCACGCCCGCCGAGCAGCGGCGTCGGATGCGCACGCTGCGCCGCCGGCTCGCGACCCACGACGTGCAACGCTGGGCGGGCCAGTTCCTCGATGCGCTCGACGCTGCCCCGGGACGTCCCGCGTCGACGGGGACCCGTTCGTTCGTGGCGAGAGACTGACGTCGTGGCCGAGTTCGCGCACGAGGCGCCGCTTCCCGAGGAGGTCGCCGCGGCAGTGCGGGCGGCAGCCGGGCGCCCGCGCGTCCTGCTGGCCAGCGACTACGACGGCACGTTGGCGCCCTTCGTCACCGACCCGATGGCCGCGCGGCCAGCCGCCGGTGCGGTAGACGCCCTGCGTGCCGCTGCCGGACTGCCCGGGGTGTCCGTGGCGCTCGTGTCGGGGCGCGACCTCGCGGTGCTGCGCGACTTGTCGCGACTAGGCGACGACGAGCGGCTCGTCTTCATCGGCACGCATGGCGCCCAAACCAGCCTCCAGGTCGGCTCCGGCGCGCTCAATGACGTCCAGCGTGACCTGCTCGTCCGGCTCGACGCGGGCTTGAGAGGCGTCATCGCCGCCCACCCGGGGTCTCGGTTGGAGCGTAAGCCGGCCGCGGTCGTGCTGCACACCCGCGGCATGCCGGAGCCGGCCAACTCGGCGGCCCTCGACGCGGCCGCGGCGGTCGCCGCCGCTCACCCCGGTTGCCACCCGTTGCGCGGCAAGGACGTGCAAGAGATCGGCGTGTGTGAGGCCGACAAGGGTTCAGCCCTGGTGGACCTGGCCCGCCACACGGGGGCCGACATCGTCATGTACGTCGGCGATGACGTGACCGACGAGCGGGCGTTCACGGCGCTCGACCCAGCCCACGGCGATGTCACGATCAAGGTCGGTGAGGGTGACACCGCGGCACGCTGGAGAGTCGCGGACGTCGCCCAGGCCGTCGCCTGTCTGCAGCTCTTCGTGGACGCCCGGAAGCACCGGACCTAGTCGACTCCGCGGCCGTGAGGTCCCGGCCGGACGCCAGGTCAAGGTTCGTTAGCGACCAGGCATGGAACGACCCTACGGACGGGACACACGTCGTCCCACCCGTCAAGGTGAGGGGCATCACGATATCCGGACTCCGTCCGGCGCCGGGCGCCTGATGTCAGAATGGCAGGCGCCACGCTCGCCGCGGAGCGGGGCACCGAACACGTGCATCGTCCGGCAGCATTCTGCCGGTGAAGGGACAGACGACGACGTCATGGCCACCGTACGGTTCGACCACGCGACCCGGATCTATCCGGGCAACGAACGGCCATCGGTCCACGACCTGGAGTTGGAGATCGCCGACGGTGAGTTCCTGATGCTCGTCGGTCCGCCCGGCTGCGGAAAGTCGACCAGCCTGCGCATGCTCGCCGGCCTGGAGGAAGTGGACTCCGGTCGAATCCTCATCGACGGCCACGACGTCACCGATCTGTCGCCGAGGGACCGCGACGTCGCGATGGTGTTCCAGAACTACGCGCTCTACCCGCACATGACGGTCGCGGACAACATGGGGTTCGCGCTGAGGATCGCCGGCGTCGAGGCCGACGAAATCCGCCGCCGCGTCGAAGACGCGGCACGGATCCTCGACCTCACCGAGCACCTGGACCGGGTGCCGAAGGCGTTGTCGGGCGGGCAGCGCCAGCGGGTCGCGATGGGTCGCGCCATCGTGCGCGAGCCCACAGTGTTTCTCATGGATGAACCCCTTAACAACCTCGATGCGCAGCTGCGCGCGCAGACCCGCGCCCAGATCGCGGACCTCCAGCGACGACTCGGCATCACGACGGTGTACGTCACGCACGACCCCGTCGAGGCCATGACGATGGGCGACCGCGTGGCCGTCATGGCGGAGGGCGAGCTGCAGCAGGTCGACACCCCGCACGCCGTGCACACCCGGCCTGCGAACCTGTTCGTCGCCACCTTCATCGGCGCCCCCACCATGAACGTGTTCGAGGCCGATGCCCGCCAGGGCCTCGTTGCCTTCGGGACAACGACGCTGTCGACACCCGGCGGCGTCCCCTCCGACGGGCTCCTCACGATCGGGGTCCGGCCACAAGATCTGGTGCTCGCCGACGAGGGGCTGCCCGCGACGGTCCACGGGGTCGAGCTGCGAGGCGACGCCACCTACCTGCGATGCGCCCCGCCGGGGGCAGGCCCGGACGACCGGCCCATCCTCGCCCGATGCGATGCCGCCGACGCCCCGCTGCAGGGGAACACGGTCCACCTGCTGCCGCGGAACGGATCGGTGCACTACTTCGACGCCGTGTCGGGGCGACGGCTGGCTGGCTGACCAGGAAGGCTCGCCGGCCACTGATGGCGCTATGCGAGCATGGACTCGTGGCGCTCCAGATCACTGCCTCCCAGCTTGACCCCGCGTTGTTGGCCCTCCCCTGGGACACCCCGCTGGCCGAGTGGGACGGGCCGTACATCGCGAACCTGCCCCGCGGCCTCTCGCGGCACGTGGTGCGCTTCGTCAAGATGTCCGGTTGCGTGCTCGCCATCAAGGAGATCCACGAGGACCTGGCGTGGGGCGAGTACCGGCTCCTGCGCGATCTGCGTAGGCAGAGCCAACCGTGCGTCAAGGCGTTCGGGGTGATCAGCGGCCGGGAGACGCCCGGCGGCCATCCCCTCGACGCCTGCCTGCTCACGCGGCATCTGCGGTTCTCGATGCCGTACCGGGCCCTGTTCAGCCAGCGGTTGAGGCCAGACACGGCAAGCCGCCTTCTCGACGCCCTGGCGGTGCTTCTCGTCAAACTGCATCTGGGCGGGTTCTGGTGGGGCGACGTGTCGTTGTCCAACGCGCTGTTCCGGCGCGACGCGGGCGCCTTTTCCGCTTACCTCGTCGACGCCGAGACGGGGCAGCTGGTCCCGTCGCTGACCAGGGGGCAGCGAGAGCACGACCTGGAGATCGCACGGGTGAACATCGCCGGAGAGTTCATGGACCTCGCCGCGCTCGGCGTGCTCGATGCGGGCCTCGACCCGATCGTCGTGTCCGAACGTGTCGTGACCCGATATCACCAGCTGTGGGACGAACTCACTCGTGCCGAGAAGGTCGGGTCCACAGAGCGGTGGCGGATCGACGAGCGGATCCGGCGCCTCAACATCCTCGGCTTCGACGTGGACGAGCTGTCGATATCGACCGACCCCGAGACGACGTCGATCCAGATCCAGCCAAAGGTCGTCGACGCCGGCCACCACAGCAGACGGCTGATGCGTCTCACAGGTTTGGACGTTCAAGAGAATCAGGCGCGCCGGTTGCTCAACGATCTGGATCGGTACGCGGCCGAGCAGGACCGCCGCGACGAGAGCGAGGAGTTGGTCGCGCACGAATGGATGAGCCAGGTGTACGAGCCGACCGTGTCCAGCATCCCGCCGGACCTGCAGGCCAAGCTCGAACCCGCTGAGTTGTTCCATGAGGTGCTGGAGCACCGCTGGTTCATGTCCGAGAAGGCCTGCCACGACGTGACGACGCTGTGGGCTTTCGTCGACTACCTCAACAACGTGCTGCCCGCCAAACGCGACGAGGAAGCGATCGTCGGCGTCGACACGGTGGAAATGCCGGTGGTCGCGATGTTCGAGGGCGAAGCTCGTCCCTGAACTCGGGCAGACGCCCCATCCCCGGACCCCGCAGAGGCCGCACCGCCCCTGCCACCCCCTACCCTCGCCCGCCCGACGTCGGGTCAGCGGGCGCTGCGCCGACGGGCCACCTCGTACAGCGCCACACTGGCGGCGACGCCTGCGTTGAGCGACTCGATCGAGCCGATCGGGATGGACGCGACCTGGTCGCAGGTCTCGCGCACCAAGCGCGACAGCCCCTTACCCTCTGAGCCCACGACGAGCACCAAGGGCACGTCGATGAGCCTCAGGTCCGGCAGCGCGATCTCGCCGTCGGATGCCAGTCCGACCACGAAGAACCCCGCCGCCCGGTAATCCTCCAGTGAGCGCACCAGGTTGCTCGCCTGCGCGACAGGTACGCGGGCGGCCGCCCCGGCCGAGGACTTCCACGCCGAGGCGGTCATGCCGACCGACCGCCGTTGGGGCACCACCACGCCGTGCCCGCCGAAAGCCGCGACGGAGCGGATGATCGCGCCCAGGTTACGAGGGTCGGTGATCCCGTCGAGCGCCACGAGCAGGGGCGTGCTGGACGCCTCGATGTCGATGAGGTCGCGCGGATCGATGTACGAATACGCGGGCACCTGTGCCGCCAGGCCTTGGTGCAGGGCGTCCTCGGTCAGCCGGTCGAGTTCCCCGCGGGGGGTCTCCAAGACGGGGATGCCGCGCTCACGGGCGATCTTGAGCGCTTCGCGAATGCGCTCGTCGCTCTGCGTGCGCGGAGCCAGGTAGAGCGTCGTGACCGGGACGTGCGCCCGCAGCGCCTCCACCACGGCGTTGCGTCCGGCGACGACCTCACTGGACGTGCGGTTGCGACGAGCGGGGGGGCGGCCTGAGGGACCGACCGCGCCGCGGGATCCACGGGTCGCGGCGCCCGTCGTGCCGCGGGCTGCCGGCTGGCCACCTTGAGCGGCCGCGGCCCGCTGGGCCTTGTGCGCCGTGTGGTAGACGCGGTCCTCGGCCTTGGGCGTTGGGCCTTTGCCCTGTAGGGCGCGGCGGCGCTGGCCGCCGGAGCCGACGACCATGCCTTTCTTGCTGCCGACCGTACGCACCGCACCCCGTCGGCGAGAGTTGCCGGCCATGTCAGCCCTGTCCGTCCGCGCGGCGGCTCAGCGACCAGCGGGCGCCGGTGGGCGTGTCCTCGACGACCACGCCGGCTTCGGCCAGGAGGTCACGGATCGCGTCGGCGGTCGCAAAGTCGCGGACCTGTCGGGCGGCGGTGCGCTGGTCGAGGCGATCGGCGATGAGCATCTCCAGGGCCGCACCGGCCACATCGTCGTCTCCGCCGGTGCCGCTGGAGGACCACATCCCGTCCCGCGGGTTGACGCCGATCACCGAGGTCATGGCCACCACCTGCCGCGCGGCATCCAGGGCTGCGTCGGGATCGCCGCCGTCGAGCGCGGTGTTGCCGGCGCGGACCGTGTCGTGCACGACAGCGAGCGCGCCCGGCACGCCGAGGTCGTCGTCCATCGCGGCGCGGAAGGCCGCGGGCAGCTCCACCCCGCGCGGGTCGACGGGTTCGACGCGGGAACGTCGAAGGAAGCCCTCGATCCGTTCCACGGCCGACTCCGCTTCAGCCAGGGATCCGTCCTGATACTCCAACGTGCTGCGGTAGTGAGACGCCGACAGGTAGTAGCGAACCGCGAGCGGGCGCGCGACCTTGGTGATCTCACCGATCGTCATCCCGTTGCCCAGGGATTTGCTCATCTTCTCGCCGGCTGCGGTCAGCCACGCGTTGTGCAACCAGTACCGCGCGAACCCCAGCCCGGCCGCCCGCGATTGGGCCTGCTCGTTTTCATGGTGGGGGAAACGCAGATCGACGGCACCCCCGTGGATGTCGAAGGTATCCCCGAGGTACTTGCGGGCCATCGCCGAGCACTCAAGATGCCAGCCGGGGCGCCCCCGGCCGTACCCGGTGGGCCAGCTCGCGGTGGCGGGCTCCTGTGGCTTATGCCCCTTCCAGAGCGCGAAATCACGCGGGTCCCGCTTGCCGCGAGGGTCGGCGTCGGCGGCGGTCTCCATCGCGTCGACGCGCTGGTGGGTCAGCTCCCCGTACGCGGGCCAGCTGCGCACGTCGAAGTAGACGTCCCCGCTGCCGTCGGGGGCCGGGTAGGCATGACCACGCTCGACGAGGGCGTCCATCAGCTCGATCATCTCGGTGATGTGACCGGTGGCGCGCGGCTCGTACGTCGGGGGCCGGACGCCGAGCGTCGCGAGCGCTTCCGTGGTCTCCAGTTCGTGCTTGTAGCTCCACGCCCACCACGGCTCGCCGTGTTCACCTGAGGTGCGCAGGATCTTGTCGTCGATATCGGTCACGTTGCGCACGAGCGTCACCTCGTAGCCGTGCCCGATCTCCAGCCAACGGCGCAGGATGTCGAAGGCCACCGCGAACCTCATGTGCCCGATGTGCGGCGTCCCCTGCGTCGTGAGTCCGCAGATGTAGATGCCCACCGCGCCGGGCGTCAACGGCTCGAAGTCGCGCAGGCCTCGCGCGGCGGTGTCGTACAGGCGAAGAGTCACCGGGACAGGGTACCGGCCGAGCAGAGCACCTCCGGCCATGACCCGGGCGCACCCCACCCCGGCACCCGACGGGGACTCACCACCCGTCGGCGTCGTCCCGACCGCGGACCTCCGCGCTGATGGTCTGCAGATCGCCCCAGATGAGGGAGCTGGGTCGCGGCACGGCGCGCAAAACGCCGGAACCTTCGCGGTGTAACACGTACGTGCACTCGTCTCGGACGTCGAGGTACGTGCGACTGATCGTCCGCTCGGGGCAGTGCACCCCCCAAGCGCGCCACGGAAGCACCCACATGGCCAGGGTCGCTTCGTCGGCGTCGGCCGGCGGCGGGGTCGTCGGGTCCGCGAGACGGCGCCACACGTCCTCCTCCGGCCAGGGTCCGAGCGCCATGCGGTCGGTGGGGAGCCGTGGGACGATTCCCCACCATCGCGCGACCCACAGCGGGATCGCGTCAGCAGGCAAGACGTCGAATCGGACGGCCGCGCCGGCCCAATGGTCCCGCTCGGCCGCCCGTTCCGCTCCCTCCCCGGGACCCTCGTTTCCCGATGCGCGCCGATCAGGCTCGACCGCGACGACCACGGTCCGTCCGACGATCAGTTCCGCGCCCCGCGCGGGCCCCTGCTCGTCTGTGTGGCGTAGCCTCAGCACCGCGGCGTCGCTGAGGTCCTCGACAAGGTCCTCCACAGCCCGGGTGGGCACGCCGTGGGCGTCGAGGAACCCGTACTCAGCGAGCACCGCCCGGTCCGCCGCGCCGTCGATCACGCCGAGTTCGCCGCGCACCATCGCGTCGAACGCCGCGCCTGAGATCACCGCGGCGTCCCGCGACACCCGTTCCCCCACGTCGTGTCCCCCTTCGTGCCCACCGTCTTTCGCTGTCACGCGCACCGCATCGGTGAGCGCCCATCGGGGCTCGCGCCCTGGTGCGACGTCCTGCAGCCATGCCTCCGCGTCACGCCGACCCCCCCACCGGGTGGCGTGCCTGCGCGCCTCCGCGACCATCAGCGCACCCCGCGCCCCGCCAAAGGGCGGGTGTGCGCCACGATGTCCGCCACTTGGTCTTCCAGGGCCAGGAGGTGCTCCAGCGCGCACTCGACGTCGAACAAGACGACATCGGTGCCGTCCTGGAAGACGTAGCAGTCGCGCGCCCAGGTGGTCCGGTCGTCCATCCGGGCCGACTGGACCACGATGCCCTCCCCCCACACGGGGTGCGGCCACACGTCGCAGCTCGTCACGAGCGCGCTCGGGTCATCCTGCGTCAGCTCGTCCGCGACGCGCTGCCCGTCGGCGTCGAGCGAGCTTCCTGCAGGGCGCACCCTGACACTCACGCGGGGTCGACCCCGCGAAACGGACGGTCCCTCGAGGATCAGGTCGGGGCTGCCGCTTCGGGCCTGGCTCCCGGCCACCTCCACCCACAGGGGGGGCACGTCGATCTCGACGTACGTGTGCCCCGTGACCGTAAGCCTGCCCTGTTCTCGATCCACCATCTCGACACGGACCCGATTGACCGCCACCGCCGCCTGCGCTCTCGCCCACACTCGAGTCGCGGCAGCTCGCCCCTCGACGAAGACGATCCGCTCAGGCCACGCTACCTCCCAGAATGAGAGTGCACTAGACGCCCCGCAAGAACCAAGCGGAATCGGGCGAATTCTTCACACCTGAGTTCAACTCTCGACTGGCAAGACTGAACGACCGACCGCCACAACGCGTATCAACGCCTGAGCGACGTCGATGAGCAGCGGCTTTCCGGATTCGCTGCGGCGCGTTGTCACATGTCTCTCAGGGGCTGACAATCGCCTGGCGGCGCCGGATCTTCACAGTTGGGCTCCGTGTGATCGTTTCGCACTCCAGTGACGCGGCATGGCGATCATCCGGCATGCTCGCTCGCTCGCCACCGGGTGATGGCGGCAAGCCGAGCGCCGACGGCCTCATCCGGCGGCCCAACCGTCGGATGCGGCCGCCTCCGCGCCGATCGTCGTCGCTTCGCCGTGACCCGTCAGCACGATGGTGTCCGCCGGGAGCGGCAGCAACCGCGTACGGATGCTGTGCACGATCTGATCGAAGCTGCTGAACGACCTTCCCGTCGCGCCCGGCCCCCCGGAGAACAGGGTGTCGCCGCTCAGCACCGCACCCAGGTCGGGGGCATACAGGCACACCCCGCCCGGGGAGTGGCCCGGCGTGAGCAGGATGTGCCAGGGCACGCCGGCCACCTCGACCGTCTGCCCGTCCGCGAGCCACCCCTCGGGCACGCCGGTGTACACCATCTGCCACAGGACGGTGTCCTCCGGGTGCAGGAGCCGGGGTGCGCCGGTGCGCCGGGCCAGCTCGTCTGCCACGTTGATGTGGTCGTCGTGCCCATGGGTCAACACGATGCCGCCGACCGTCCGGTCCCCGACCGCGGCCATGATCGCGTCGGCGTCGTGCGCGGCGTCCACGATGAGGCAGTCCCTGTCGTCCCCCACCACGTACACGTTGTTGTCGACCTCCCAGGTGCCCCCGTCGAGGCTGAACGTGCCGTGCGTGACGACGTTGTCGATCCTGAACCCCTGTCGCGCGCTCGGGGTGGTGATGCGGGTCGCCCCGCCGCGTGCGCCGGTCACAGGATCACCACCGACCGCAGCACGGTGCCCTCGTGCATTTTGTCGAAGGCCCGTTCCACGTCCTGCAAACCGATGCGCTCGGTCACGAACGCGTCCAGGTCGAGGCGGCCCTGCCGGTAGAGGTCCACCAGCATCGGGAAATCGCGGCTCGGGAGACAGTCGCCGTACCAGCTGCTCTTCAGCGCTCCGCCGCGCCCGAACACCTCCGCCAGCGGCAGCGTGATCTGCATTCCCGGCATGGGCACTCCGACGAGGACGACGCGGCCAGCCAGGTCGCGCGCGTAGAAAGCCTGCTCGTATGTCTCGGGCCGTCCGATCGCCTCCACCACCACGTCGGCGCCGAACCCGCCCGTGTAATCGCGGATCTTCTCCACCGCGTCCTCACGGCGGGAGTTGACCGTGTGGGTCGCACCGAACGCCATCGCGCCCTCCAGCTTGGCGTCGTCGACGTCGACCGCGACGATCGTCGTCGCGCCGGCGACGACGCCCCCGGCGATCGCCGCGTTGCCGACCCCGCCGCACCCGATCACCGCGAGGGACTCCCCGCGCCGCAGACCCCCGGTGTTGACCACTGCCCCGATCCCGGCCATGATGCCGCAGCCCAGCAGCCCGACCGCCGCTGGGTCCGCGTCGGCCACCTTGGTGCACTGGCCGGCCGCCACCAGCGTCTTGGTGATGAACGCACCGATCCCGAGTGCCGGGGACAGCTCGGTGCCGTCGGTGAGGGTCATCTTCTGATGAGCGTTGTGGGTGGCGAAGCAATACTGCGGCTCCCCCTTGCGACACGCCCGGCACTGCCCGCAGACGGCGCGCCAGTTGAGGACCACGAAGTCCCCGGGCGCCACCTCAGTGACGCCCTCGCCGACCGCCTCAACGACGCCGGCGGCCTCGTGGCCGAGCAAGTACGGGAACTCGTCCCCGATCCCGCCCTGCCGGTAGTGCAGGTCCGTGTGACACACGCCGCAGGCCTGCACCGCGACAACGGCCTCCCCCGGGCCCGGGTCCGGCACGACGACGTCCACGATCTCCACGGGAGCGCCCTTGGCGCGGGCGATCACCCCTCGCACGGTCTGTGGCACGCTTCCTCCTGGTGTACGTGGCTTGGATGGGACAGTACGCGACGAGCTCGGCGTCGCCGACTCCGAGCTCAGCACGCACGTCAGGCACGACGGAACGCCGGATCCGTGAACGGCGCCCGTGACGTAGGTCAGGACGCAGGTCAGGACGCAGGTCCGTCGGCAGCCTGAACGAGCGCGGTAGCCACCGCAGCCAGCCCTTCGCCTCGGCCGGTGAACCCGAGGGCGTCGGTCGTCGTCCCACTCACGCTGACCGGAGCGCCGCACGCGGCGGACAGTGCCGTCTGGGCCTCGTGGCGGCGCGCCCCGACCGTGGGGCGTACTCCGATGATCTGTACCGCGACGTTGCCGATCTCGTAGCCCGCGTCCCGGACCAGGCGCGCCGCCTCGGCAAGCAGCGCCACCCCGGACGCCCCCGCCCACCGCGGCTGATCCGTCCCGAAATGCGCTCCCAGATCCCCGATCTCGGCCGCGGAGAACAGGGCATCGCAGCACGCGTGCGCGGCCACGTCGGCATCAGAATGTCCCACCAGCCCTCTCTGGCCCGGCCAGTGCAGGCCCGCCAGCATCAGCGGCCGGTCTGAGGCCTCGTCGGCGAACGCGTGCACGTCCGTGCCGATGCCCACCCGCGGGAGGACGACGGGACGGCCGGCGGCATCTGCGGTCATGGCCGCAGCCTAAGGCGATGCCTGGTCCACGGCCGGGGGCCGCGCCGCCGGAGCGGGCTCAGGACAGCCGTCGCTCAAAGTCGGCAAGGTCCTCCGCCGTGGTCACTTTGGCGGCGAGGGACTCGCCGAGTACGACGAGAACGCGTTCGCCGAGTGCTTCGACCAAGGTTGCGTCGTCGGTGGCCTCCAGCCCAGAGGAGTGAGCCCGGGTCAGCACCGCCCGGGTGAACCCTTGCGGCGTCTGTACGGCCCGCAGGCTCGCGCGTTCCAGGGTTGCCGCCACGTGCCCATCGGCGCCCACCTGTGTGATCGTGTCCACGACCGGCAGGCCCGGGATCACGGCGGGCTCCCCGCCGCGCAACGCGTCGATCACCCTCGCGAACAGCGCCGGGGTGGCGAAGCATCGGGCGGCGTCGTGGACCAGGACGAACTCGTCGTCGTCCCGCAGCGCCGAAAGACCCGCCGCCACCGACTCTGTGCGCACCGCGCCGCCAGGCACGACGTCGACCAGGCGCGGGTCGCTGGGCGCCGCATCCCGCCGCCCGGACTGCGCGTCGGCCACCTCATCCCGTACGGCCTGCGCGTCGGCGGCTTCTGCGCGCGCCTGCGCCAGGTGGGAGGCCGGGGCCACCACCACGACGTGATCCACATCCGGGCAGGACAGCACCCGGTCGAGGGCGTGTCGCAGCAGGGGGCGACCGCCGAGCGGCACGAAGGCCTTGGGCACAGAACAGCCGAGGCGGTTGCCCGCCCCGGCTGCGACGATGATGACGACGATGCTCAGGAGGCCAGCACTTCGTCGAGGATGGTCTCGGCCTGGTCCTCGTCGGTTTTCTCGGCGAGGGCGAGCTCCGAGACAAGGATCTGGCGGGCCTTGGCGAGCATGCGCTTCTCACCGGCCGACAAACCACGGCCCTTCTCACGGCGCCACAGGTCGCGGACGACCTCAGCGACTTTGATGACGTCGCCGGAAGCGAGCTTTTCGAGATTGGCCTTGTAACGGCGCGACCAGTTGCTGGGCTCTTCGGTGTGGGAGGCCCGCAGGACGGCGAACACGCGGTCCAGACCCTCCTGGCCGACGACATCGCGCACGCCGATGTCATCACAATTGTCGGCAGGAACTTCGATCGTCAGATCGCCTTGAGCTACCTTGAGTACGAGATACAGTTTCTCTTCGCCTCGAACGGTTCGTGTCCTGATCTGCTCGATGAGTGCCGCACCGTGGTGCGGATAGACAACCGTCTCGCCGACATTGAAGACCATGTGTCTTATTCCCCTTTCGCAAGGGCCATCTTATCACGAGGACGCCCAC
>JBDTWM010000059.1:0-16864 GCA_040006675.1 Dermatophilaceae bacterium
CGCGTCCGCGTCCGCGACGACGCGAGCTCCGGCCGTGTCGCCGCGGTCGTCGGCGATCTCAACGTGATCGTCGGGCCGCATTGCCGCCCCGCAGGATTCGCAGAATGACCGGGCGCCGACGAGCGCGCCGCAACGGGGGCAGGTCGTGCTGTGAGTGCCGTCATCACCGCCCTCGCCGCCTTCGTTGCCCTCGCCGCCCGACGCCGAAGCGCCCTGCCGGGTCGGGGATTCCAGCCATTCGAAGCCGCTGGGCGGCGTCGGGCCGAGGCGGGGTTCGTCGTCGCGGGTCATGTGAAGCTCCAGGGTCGGACGGTGTTGGCGCGGTCGACAAGGGCGGTCCGGGCATGCTCGTCCGGGGTCAGGTGCGCCAGCTCCCGCAGCGAACTCTCCAGCGCCAGGCGCAAGTCCTTGGGACGAGCGGGCACCCCGTCGATGCGCACCTGCGCGTGGGCCCGGGTGCCGACGACCTCCAGGGCGCGGGTCAGCACGTCGGCGCGGAACCGGACGGCGTCCGCGCGATCGAGGTTGGCCGCCTGCGCCGACTCCAACGCCTGCGACAAGGTCTCCAGACCGCGGTCGTCGAGGCGCGCCAGCAGCTGGGCGCGCAGCCACTGCGCCCGGGGGTGCGCCCTGGTGCTCGACGGCACGTGCTCCAGCGCCGTGATCGCGCCGCGCAGGTCTTGATGGGCCGCGCGCAGCCGCGCGAGCCCGAAGGCCGCCGCCGGCACATACGCCGAATCCGTCCGCAGGCACGTGAGGTATGCCGCTTCAGCGGCCACCGCCTCGCCGCCGAGCTCCGCGGTCAGCGCCCCCGCCAGGACCGGCGCCAGCTCGCCCGGCACCTGCGCCGCCACCGAGGCGAACGCCGCCCGCGCCTGCGCCAGCTCATCACGGGAGAGCGCGTTCAAACCCGTGAGCCACACGGCCCGCCAGTCCCACGGGTCCTGCGCGAGGAGGGTCTGGGTCGCCTTGGCCACCAGGTCCTCTCTGCCCCCACGGACGCCCGTACGCGCTTGTTCGAGCAGGACCTCCGCCGACAGCACGGGGGCGGTGGCCAGCTGTGCGTACCGCCGCGACACCTCCTGCTCCTGCACTGTCGACAGCCAGCCCATCATCGGGTCGTGCTCGTCGGGCCGCAGCGCGGGCAGCTCCCACCAGCCCAGATCCTCCCCGGAGGTCGATGGCGGGTCGAAAAACAGCGACGGTCGGGTCTGCGACGCCGCCGGAGCCCCCCGCTCGTCGCGGACGACGCGACGCAGCACGCCGTACAGCTGCACCCGCAGCTCCTCGATCGACGTGAACCGGTCGTCGGGGTCGAGAGCGCAAGCGCGCGCGACGAGGGCATAGAACTCGGGGTGCGCGACGAACGCGGGAACACTGCTCACCGGCGGCAACGAGGTCGCGAACGTCGACTGGTACCCGCGGAATTCGCTGGTGAGCACGACGAGCGTGCGCCCGATGGTGTAGATGTCGCTCGCGATCGACGGTCCGACTTCGGCGATCTCGGGGGCCTGATAGCCGACCGTGCCATAGATCGGCGAGTCGAGATCATCGATGCGGCGCACCCCGCCGAGGTCGATCAGGCGCATCTCGTCGCCGGTCTGGATGAGGTTGTCGGGCTTGAAGTCGCAGTAGAGCAGGCCCCGGTCGTGCAGGTACTGGAAGGCCGACAGGATCTCCAGGACGTAGGCGAGCGCCTGCCCAACGGGCAGCGGGTCGTAACGCCCGGCCGCCGCCATCCGCGCCTTGAGCATCTCCTTGAGGGAGGTGCCACCGACGTACTCCATCACGATGTACCCGGCGCCGGAGTGCGTGACGAAGTTGTAGATCTCGACGATGAGCTGGTGGGAGACCTCGGCCAGGAACTCCTTCTCGGCGATCGCGGCCGCCACCGCGTCGGGGTCGCCCGCGTTCAGCAGCCCCTTGAGCACCACCCAGCGGTCGGACACGTTGCGGTCGCGGGCGAGATAGATCCACCCCAACCCGCCGTGGGCGAGACACCCCGCCACCTCGTACTGACCCGCCACCAGCTCGCCGGGCGCGAGCTTCGGCCGGAAACTGAACGGGTTGCTGCACTGCGGGCAGAAGCCCTCCTCCCGTCCCAGCTGGTCGTCGTGCGAGCGCCCCACGGCAGCGCCGCAGTTGGGGCACACGCGCTTGTCCTCGGGCACCCGGGGGTCGGCCAGGACGGCCTGAACCGGATCGGGGACGGGCGCGGACGGGACGTGGAAGAGCCCCGCGCCGAGGGAGGAATCGCGGGTACGGCGAGCCGTGCCGAACCGTCTCGTCGCCCGCGTGCCGCGCGCTGACCCGAGCAGCGTGTGGCCGGCGTGGCCGAGGCGCGGTACGGGTGTGACCGCCGCCACCTGGGGGCCGAGCGCGGACGCCGCGCTCGCGCTTTCCGGCAGCGGCGGAGGGCCCGGCGCGGGGGCGGACGAGGCCACGGAGGGCGGCGGACCCACCGGGAGAGAGGAACCCGTGGGGGCGGACGAGGTCGCGGCGCCAGGGGCCTCCGGCGAGCCGCAGACGTCGCAGTAGCCGTCGACGTAGCTGCCGCTGCATCCCGGTTCGGTGCACCTCACGACCTAGCCTCCCCGAGGCCATCAGCAACGCGGGGCGCCGAAGTGGCCCGGGCCGCCGACAGGTACGCCTGCTGCGCGGCCGCGAGCGCCGCCAGGCGGGTCAGGTTCGTCGGCGCCTGCGCCAGCGCGGCGTCGGCGCGCCCGCGCAGATCGGACAGGTCGTCGACGAGTTCCGGGTCGGGGAGGGCGCCGGACACGGCGGCGTACGCCTCAACCTGCCCCGCCAGCTCGTCGCGGCGTTCCAGCGCCCCGGAATAAGCGGCCTGGCATTGGGCGAGCGCCTGGCCCACCCGGTCCAGACGGGCCAGGTAGTCGCGCACCCCGTCGGGGTCGGTCGGCACGTCACCCAGCGCGTCCGGGTCGGGGACGGCGAGGCGGGGGGCCGGGGTGACCTCGGCAACCGCCCGCGCGGCCAAACGGGCGACGGCATGGGCCCGCGCGTCGAGATCCGCCCGCAGCGCGGTGGCGCGCACGGCGTCCTGTCGCGCCTGGGCGCGCCTGGCGGCTCCGACGATGAGATCCCGCTCTGCGCGGGCCGCGTCGGACTCCACCACGGGGAGCAACCCGCCGACATCGGCTCCGCGCCGGGCCCGCTCGGCGAGGTCCGCGACCCGCGCGCCCAGCGACGTCTGCACGCTCCGCGCGCCTTCTCGCGCGGCCGACGGGACCAACTCGACCTGGTCCCGGATGCGTTCGACCTGCGCCCGCAGGTCGCGCACGCGCGCCTCGACGTCTGGTTCGCTGCCCTCCAGGCGCAACCGGGACCGCAAGGACGCCGCGAGCGAGTCCGACAGGCGGCACGCCTCGGGCAGGCTCACGGCCAACGACGAGTCCCGCTCGGCGGTGACCCCGGCGCCCGCCGCCCCCTCCAGCCCTCCCCAGATCAGCGTCGTGATGCGGCGCCGCTCCGTCTCCCCGACCCGACCGGAATCCCACGTGGCCACGAGCAGGTCGTGCCGTCCGGACACGGCCTTCCACAGCGTCATCGACAGCAACACGTCGGCGGTCAGCGCATCACGATCAGGAGCGTGCAGCGCGGCCTCGTCGAGCACGTCCAGCTCGGCGTGGCGCCGGTCCCGCCAGGCGCCGAGCGCGTCGAGATAGGCGAGCAGGGCTGCGGGCGCCACATCCTCTCCGAGGCTGCCGGGCGCCGTCGGCGCCACCGCGAACTGAGTGCTCATTAGCCGCCCTCGCGCTTCATCGGTATTCCGCCAAGCGTCGGCCCACGCCGGTCCAGGCGGCTGCCCCCGCCATGAGGCTGAGCGCGAACACCCCGTACCCCGCGACCAGCGGCGGGCGAGAGTCCGCGCCCTCGCCCGCGGCGCGCGCCTGCTGGGACAAGGTGGCGTTGAGGGCGTCGAGGTCCTTGAGTCGTCTGCTCACGAGCGTGGCCGTGGTCTGCGTGACGCCGCCCCCCAGCTGTTGGTCGGTGAGCATCGTGCGCGTGAACTCCTGCCATGCCGAGGAGATCTGGGCGCCCGAGCTCCCGTCGCTACCGAGGATCTGCTGCGCAGCGCCCAGATGGGAGTCACGCTGGCTCACGACGTTCGACGCCGAGGAGCCGCGCTGCAGCGCGCTCGCCTCCGCGGACACGACCGCAGCGCCCTCGGCGCGCAGGCGGGCGATGTCGTCCACGCGCGCCGACGGACCGGACCGCGAGAGCACGTCGACGCCGACGACGGTGGCCCCGGCGGTCAAGACGAGCGCGCCGGCGAGGCCCACGTTGACGACTCGTTTGCTACGGGGCGCGATCCACAGTGACACTCCGAGCAGGACCAGGCCCGCGAGGATCCCCCCGCCCGCCACGCGCGCCACGCCCAGCGATGACGAGGGGTTCGGTGGCTTGTCCAGCGTGGCGAGCGTGTCGCTGTACGCAGCGTCCGGCGCGGACAGTCCCGGGCTGGTCGAGTTCCGCTGCGCGTAGGCGGTCGCGAGTGCCGACTGACGTTGCGCCAGCTGGTCGCCCACGGCATAGAGCTGGGCCGCCCGGTCCGGATAGAGCAGCGCGGTCGCTCCGAGCTTCACGCTCGTGTCGGTGAGCGCCTTGCTGGCGGCGTCGAGCCCGGTCGACCCGGGGGCAGCAGCGACCGCGGCCTCGGCCTCGAACCGCGCCTCGTTCGCACGGATGCCGGCGTACGTCTGGGTGGGCGACGAGACCGGTGCCCCGGCTGCGCTCGCGATGTCGACCATGCCGACGATCCCGGGAATCAAGCAGGCAGCTGCGGCGAGCCCACGCGACCAGCGGAGCCGGTCCGGTGTGCTGGTCGGCCGGAGCCCACGGGACGTCCGCGCCCGGCGGGCGACGGCACCCGACCCCGGGGCCTGGGTCGGCACGCCCTGGGTCGGCATGCCCTGGGTTGGCATGCCCTGGGTTGGGAGGCCCCGGGCAGGCAAGGCCGCAGGCGCGGCGCTCACGATGCCTCCTCGTCGTCGCCGGGACCATCATCGCCAGTCCCGTCGTCCACGCTCCCGTCGTCCACGCGCCCGTCGTCCACGCGCCCGCCGTCCTTGTACTCGTCGGGAGTGGGCGATTCGTCGTCGGGGTGGTCCTCCAGGTCGACGCGCTCGAGCGTGCGCAGCTGCTCCAGGGTGGGTTCCTCGACGTCGCGCAGGCGCCACGCGTGGCGGCCGATCGCGCCCTCCAGGGTGTTGCGCGCGAACCGGCCGTTGCCGAATCCCTCCCCGCGCGGTGTGGCGGCGAGGATCTCGCGGAACCGGGTCAGCGCACGCCCCGAGAGGTCGTAGTCGTTCTTGTCGGCGAGCAGGGTCAGGATCGCGGCGATCTCATCGTCCGTGTAGTCCGCGAAGTCGATCGTGGTGCGGAACCGGCTCGCCAGCCCCGGGTTGGAGTCGATGAACTCCCGCATCGGCGCGGGGTAACCGGCGACGATCACGACGAGTTCGTCGCGGTGGTCCTCCATCTCCTTGACGAGGGTGTCGACGGCCTCCTGGGCATACTGGTCGCCCTTCAGCGCGTACGCCTCGTCGATGAACAGCACCCCGCCGAGCGCCGACGCGACGACCTCGGTCGTCTTCTGCGCCGTCTGCCCGAGATACCCCGCTACGAGCTCGGAGCGGTCCACCTCGACCAGCTGGCCCTTCTCCAGCAGCCCGAGCGCCCGATAGATCCCGCCCACCAACCGCGCGACCGTCGTCTTACCCGTGCCGGGGTTGCCGACGAACACGAGGTGCCGCGTGAGTGCGGCCGACTTCAGCCCGGCCTTGAGGCGTTTGGTCTCGATCTGGAGCAACGCGACCTGGCGGTGGATCTCGCGCTTGACGGCGGCGAGTCCCACGAGTTCGTCCAACTCGGCGAGCAGTTCGTCGAGGGACCGTTCCGGCGGGGACGGCTTCTCCTGAGGTGCGGGAGGCGTCGCGCCCGCCTGGTCGTGCGTGGCCACCCCGGGCGAGGCGGCCCCCGGGTCGGCAGGCCCCACGGCCCCTCCACCGGCCCCGCCCCCGCCGACCTCGCCACCCCAGGAGGGGAAGCCGCGGCTCAAGACCTCGCGTGTCGCCTGTTGCAGAGCGCTGAGCTGGTCGATCACCGACCGCGCGTCGAGTTGCGCCTTGTCCAGGCCGGGTACGGCTCCGGGGCGCGGCAGGTCCGACAGGTCGAAGGGATCCCTGCCGGCGAACCGATCACCGCCGGGGAAGCGAGCCTGGCCGGGACCCTGCGACGGCTGAGGCGGGGGGCCGGGCGGGGCCACCCATCCCAGTCCGGCGAGCGCTCCCCCGGCCGATACCCCAGCAGCCGCGAGCTGGGATTGGCCGGTCACGGTGGCGCGTCCCACGGCGCTGACCGGGGCCCCGTCCAGGGTGCACGCGACCGTCGCCACCTCCACCAGGGCGGTGGCGTACTGCGCTGCCGCCGGATGGCGCTCGGCGACCAACCGAGCCAACCCGGGCGTCGCGCCGGAGGCGAACCGGCGGCCACGCGGCGCCGCGCCGAAGAAGTCCGAGGTCGTCAGGCCGAGCGCCTGCGCCCACGAGGCCGGGACCGTCGACGGGCCGCCGCTTTCGAGCACGGCCGCCGACAGCGCCAGCGCCTCCTGACGCGCGGCCGCCTCGTCGAGACCCGCGGCGCGCGCGACTCCGACGACGGCGTCGACCGCCTCAGGCAGCGTGCCGCTCACCGGTGAACGTCCCGGGGCGCGTCGTCGAGCTCGAGCATCGAGGGTGGGGCCGGGGTCACGGTCGGCGCCTCGGGCGTCGGCGCAATAGTGGAGGTCGCAGGCTCAGGGGGCACCGGCGGCTCGAGCGGCACCAGCGGCTCACCGGACACCGGTGGCTCGGCTGACGTGGGCGGCTCACCGAGCACCGGCGGACCAAGCGGCACCGGCTGTCCCGCGGGTTCGGATGCCACCGGAACGCTCGGCCGCGGCGGGGGGACGGGTAGGTCGACCATCAGACGCCCTCCGTCCGACGCCTGCCCGAACTTCTCGGCCAGGAACCGTCCGTGGGCCACCAGCGCCACCGCGTCATCCCGGCAGACGGCGTCGAACACGTCGTCCATCGTCGCGCCCAGCAAGTCGAGTTGATCGACCAGCACCATGAGCGAGGTCCGCCCCCCGTCGACCGGTCGCGTATCGGCGAATCGCCGGGGTAGGCGCAGGTATCCGCTGAGCGCCTCGGGCAGGTAGTCGGTCGCGGTCGCCATCACCCAGTACCCGTGGGTACTGCCGCGCAGCGTGTCGAGCCGGGGGATCGTGTCGCGGACCACATGGGTGACGCGCTCGACGCGTGCGGCGACGCAGCTCGGCACAGCGCCA
This sequence comes from Dermatophilaceae bacterium, assembly GCA_040006675.1. Lineage (GTDB taxonomy): Bacteria > Actinomycetota > Actinomycetes > Actinomycetales > Dermatophilaceae > Austwickia. The sequence goes on from JBDTWM010000059.1 coordinate 7,352, forward strand.
CCGGCGACCATCGCGTCCACGCGGTCCAGGGCGGCGCCGAGGTCGTCGCGTCCGGGCGGCGCGGGCAGGGTCATCCGTTCGGACGGCAGCTCCTCGCGGGCCTCCCGCCGGCCGAACAGGTCACCGAGGGCCATCAGCCTTCCTCACCTCCGCACCACCACTGCTGCGTGCACCACCGCCACCGTCACCTGCCGTCCCGCGCGGGCGATCTCACCGCCCTGCCGGGCCGCTCAGGTCCAACGCGCCCGAACCGACCCGCACGTCCTGTGTGCTGACCCGCTCCAGGTACGTCTGGCTCTTGGCGACCTCGGACTCCAGGACGCCGATCGTCGCGGCCATCGAATCCAAGGCCTGCACGCGGAACGTGTCGATGGCGTCCATCGTCGCGTAGATGTTCTGGAACGCGGTCTGCAGCTGAGGCAGCCCGATCGTCGCGGACGCGGCCTGCTGCTGGATGGACACCGAGTTGTCGCGCAGCATCTGGCTGGTCGACTCGATCAGGTTCGAGGTGGTCACGTTGAGCGCGGTGATCTGCTCCAGGACGAGCTGCTGGTTGTTGAGAGCTTGGGCGACGATGACGGCCGTCCGCAACGCGGACACCGTCGTCGTCGTGGCGCGATCGACGCCCTTGATCAGCTCCAGGTTGTTCTTGATCACGATGTCGATGGCCAAGTAGTTCTGGATCGATACCGCGAGCTGGGTGAGCAGGTCCTGGTGCTTCTGGCGCACGTAGAACAGCACGTCCTGGCGCAGCGCCGTCGCCTTCTCCCGATCGGCGGCGTCGCCGGTCGCGTCCAACGCCGACGCCTGAGCGGCCAGCCTCGCATCGAGCTGCTCGGCGATGTAGACGTACTGGTTCAATCGGCCCATCGTCGCCCACAGCTGCTGCTTCTCAAGATTCAACGCCGCGTTGTCCTTGGCGAGCTCGTCCTGCCCGCTGCGCAGCGCGTGCAGGATGCCGTCGAGATGGGACTGCGCGGACTCGTACTTGCGGAAGTAGTCCGTCAACTTCTCGCCGAACGGGATCATCCCCAAGATCTTCTTGGCGCCCTTGGCCTGGCCCGGGTCGAGATCCTCGACGGTGCGGCGCAGTTCGAGCAGCGTCTTGGAGACCGGGGACTCCTTGCTCACCGGCCCGTCCTTCAGCGCCTTGACCGGCGACTTGAGCAGCCGGTTGGACGTCTCGGCGGCGGACCGGATGTCGCGATCGCCCATCGTACGGATGTCCGCGGCGCGTGCGTCGAACGCCGGCGATTTCGCGGCGACCTCGTCGAGGGCCGTGAGGAACTGGTTGACCTTGGCGTCCAATTGGGGGACTACTGCCGGGTCCACCGCAGGCGCCAACGCGGGCGCCGCCGTCACAGCGACCGCCTGGGTGGGCGCAGGTGCCTCCAGCGTGAGCACCGATTCCGCCGGCGGTTGCAGCGGCTGGGTCATGGTCGTCTTCCCCTGTCCGAGGATGTCCGTCGCGGCCGAGGATCCCGGCCGTGCGCTCGACGAGAGCCGCCGAGGGTCCCCGACATCACCGTCACAGCGTTCCTCATTCAAACGTCTCCCGTCCGGCCCGTCCACCTCGGGGCCCGCGCGTCGCGTCGGCCTCGCGGTCCGCGCCGCCACTGTCGTCCACATCCCCCACCGGGCGGCTGCTCGATCGCTCCGGTTGTGGGGCGAGACCTCGCGGCGGCCCGCGCGGCGGCAGCCTGACGTTGAGGGGTCCGGGGGTCACGTCCGTGGGACTGGTCTGTGGGAGCGGTGGGAGCCGTGGGACACGGGTCGTGGAGCGATGCACGCACTGCGAGGAGGCAGCGATGGACGTGGTGAGCACGCGGGTGGGGGGCGCTGATCTGGTCGAGGTCGCGCAGGCCCGGATCGCCGACGACCTGGCCGCGCACGCGGGGCGTCTCACCGATCACGCCGAGGCGCTGAGCGCTATCCGCGACCGGCTGACCGGCCGCATCGCGGCATCGCGATGGCGTTCTCAGGCGGCGTCGGCGTGCCTGGAGGAGGCGCGGGACTGCCTGGCTCAGCTCTCCCGTCTGAGCGAGCGCTACGAGGCCGCCGCGGTGCTGGCGCGCGCTGCCGCGCACCGCCTGAACCTTCGCCGGTGACGGAGTCGCGCGATGGACGACGGCCTCACGGTGATCGGCGGCATCGATGTCGACGTGGATGACCTGCACCTCCTTTCGGGGGCGTTGCGCGCGGCCGCGCGGGCGGTCGCCGAGATCGCCTCGTCGGTGGCCTCTCTCCAAGCGGGGATGCCGCCGTCGTTGCTCCTCGCGTCGGCCGCGCGCCGGCCCGTCGGCGGGCCTGGGCTGGTGGCCGCGGTGGCCGGGCTCGGCGTGGTGGGCGGGCCGGAAGCGCAGGTGGTTTCCGTCCGGCTGGCAGCCCTTGGGCTGCGGGTCGCCCGCGCCGCGGCCGCCTACGACGGAGCCGAATCCCAGATCGTGAGCCGCGTCGCGGAGGTGGACGACGCCCTGGAGGCGGCGGCGATCGCCGCCGGATACCTGGCCAACCTCCTGACCGGAGCACAGGACGGGGGGCCCTGGCGCGGGGCAGACCCCGACTCGCTGTCCGACGCGGCGGGAGGAGCGCTCGCCGGGCTCTACCCGCATCGCGCCATCATCGTGGGGCCCGCGCGCGACCTGGGCGCAGTGCCCGTCCCGACCGGGATCGCCGACCTGATCCGGGCCATCGACGGGCACCCAGAGCTGACTCACGAGGACCCGACGCCGGGGCGGGTCGATGTGCTCGCGGTGACGTCCGCCGCCGGCGAGACCTCCTACGTCGTGGCGCTGCCCGGCACGAGCTCGCTGCGTCCGCCGATCACGCCGTACGCCGACGACGAGCCGCGCGACATGCGAGCCAACTTCCAGCTGGTGGCCGGTCGGACCACGGCGGAGATGGAGGCCCTACCGGGGGTGCTCGCGGCGGCGGGGGTGCCGGCGGGCGCCCGGGTCGCGCTCGTCGGGCACAGCCAGGGCGGGCTCACCGCGTACGCGTCAGCCGGATACCCGGCGCTTCGCGAGCGGTACCGCATCAGCCATGTCGTCAGCGCAGGCTCCCCGGTCGCGGCCATGGCGGCGCCTCGAGGGGTTCGCGTCCTGAGCCTGGAGAACACCGACGACGTCGTGCCGCGACTGGACGGGCGCGCCAATTCCTCGTCGGGAGGGCGCACCACGGTGTCGTTCCCGTCCATGACGCAGGGCGGTGCGCACGACCTGGGACAGTACGAGGCGGCGGCGGTCCGCGTCGACGCCGCGGCGGACCCTCGACTGGCAGGGTTTCGCGACTCTCTCGCGCGGGCGGACTTCTTGCCGGGGCCGGGGGGCACGGCGCGCCTCGCGCGGGTTGAGCTGACCTTGGAGCGGCCCCGGTGAAACGCCACGCGCAACCCGAGTCACCGGAACGCCGCGCCGCAGCACGCCGATGGGTCGCGGCGTGCCATCCTGAAGGCGCCCGCGCTGAACACCTCGTGAGGAGTACCTATGCCTCCCCGCGTCGCAAGCCGGATTCCGGCTCGCCCGCACCCGGACCGCCCGCACCCGATGCGCCCGCGCCCGATGCGCCCGCGCCGGGGCGGCGCCGCGCTCGTCATCTGTCTGGGCGTGCTTGCGGGAGCTGCGTGCTCCTCCGGGGACCAGACCTCGACAGAGGCCAGCCAGACCGGCTCCACCGCGTCCGGGACGACAGCCGGAGCGGACTCCTCCACGCCTCCACCGGGCTCGGGCGCGACGGCGCCCGGCATCACCCAGTCGACGGCCCCGCCGATCGTGCCGCAGGGCTCGACCAAGGCCAACATCGCCTGCCGCCAGATGTTCCCGGTCGTCAACGACGCCATCACCACGTGGAACGCCGCCAACGGCAAGGACAGCAGCGCCGACCTCCAGACAGCGAACGTGGCACTCAGCCGGGCGGCCGACGCGATCCCGGGCATGGCGTCCGGGAGCGGCGACGCGCGCCTCGTGACGCTCACAGGCGCGGCCTCGACCCAGCTCAAGAAGGTGGTCAGCGACTACTCCAACGACCGGGATGTCAACGGGGCACCGCTGCAGCAGGCCACGGCGGCCCTGTGGGCCTACTGCGAAACGACCCGATGACGCAGGAGATGTCCGGCGACGTCGTCGTCGTCGGGAGCGGCATCGCGGGCCTCGTCGCGACCTGTGAGCTGGTGGACGCGGGCCGTCGCGTCGTCCTGCTCGACCAGGAAGGGCCGCAGAGCGTCGGCGGCCAGGCGGCCTGGGCGCTCGGCGGACTGTTCCTCGTCAACACGCCGGAGCAGCGCCGCCTCGGCATCCGTGACGACGTGGAGCTGGCCTGGCAGGACTGGCAGGGCAACGCAGGATTCGACCGCAACGTCGACTACTGGCCGCGGCGCTGGGCCCGGTCGTACGTCGAGTTCGCGGCGGGCGAGCAGCGGGCGTGGCTGCGCGCGATGGGCGTCCGCTTCTTTCCGATCGTCGGTTGGGCGGAGCGCGGCGACGGTACCGCGACCGGACCCGGCAATTCCGTGCCCCGCTTCCACGTCACGTGGGGCACCGGCCCCGGCCTTCTGCGGCCCTTCGTCGAGCGCGTCCGGGCCGCCGTCGACACGGGACGGGTCGACATCCGGTTCAGGCACCGCGTCGACGACCTCGTGCTGACCGGCGGCCGCGTGACCGGAGTGTCCGGCGCGATCCTGGCCGACGACGACCGGCCGCGCGGCATCGCCACAAACCGGGACGTGGTGGGCGACTTCCGCGTCGCGGCGGGCGCGGTGATCCTCGCCGCGGGCGGCATCGGCGGCAATCCAGGCCTGGTCCGGCAGCGGTGGCCGATCCACCTGGGCGAGCCGCCCCAGGACTTCGTGGTGGGCGTCCCCGCCCACGTCGACGGACGCATGCAAGGTATCGCCACCCGCGCGGGGGCGAGCCTGGTCAACGGGGACCGTCCGTGGCATTACGTCGAGGGTGTGGCCAACTGGAAACCCGTCTGGCCCGGTCACGGCATCCGCATCGTGCCCGGCCCGAGCAGCCTATGGCTCGACGCCACCGGAAAGCGGCTGCCGCCCCCGCACCTGCCGGGCTTCGACACTCTGGGCGCCCTGTCGCACCTGTGCCGCACCGGCCACGAGCACTCCTGGTTCGTGGCGACCCGGCGGATCGTGGAGAAGGAGTACCTGATGAACGGCTCGGAGCAGAACCCCGAGCTGACCATGCGGCGCCGCGGCGGCGTCGCGCGGCTCCTCACCGGCGGCACGCAGAGGTCGGTGCTGCAGTTCGTGCGACACGGCCCGGACTGGGTGGTCGCCGACGATGCGCGCTCGCTCGTCGCCAAGATGAACGTCCTGACCCCGATCCCGCTGCTCGACCCCGTCGCCGTGGACCGCGTCGTGCGCGCCCGGGACGCGCAGATCGCCACTCGATTCACCAAGGACGCGCAGGCGATGGCGATCTATGCGACCCGCGCCCGCCACGGCCACCGGTTCGTGCGGGTCAGTCCGCCGCACCGCCTCCTCGACCGGTCAGCCGGGCCGCTGGTGGCGGTACGGCTGCGCATCCTCGCCCGGATGTCCCTCGGCGGGCTGGAGACCAACTTGCGCGGGCAGGTCCTGCAGCCAGGCGGGCAAGTCTTCCCCGGCCTGTACGCGGCCGGGGAAGTGGCGGGCTTCGGGGGTGGTGGCATGCACGGTCACCGCTCGCTCGAGGGCGCCTTCCTCGGCGGCTCCCTGTACTCCGGGCGGGTCGTCGGCCGTTTCGCGGCCGAGGAGACCCGCTGAGCGTTCCCCCGTGGGGCGCGCCCCACGGACAGGCGCCCGGTCAGCGTCGTACGGTAACTCCGTGACCGCGCCTGAGATCCCCGACAAGCGACGCCTCCCCCGCCTGCCGCGGATCGGGCGACCGCGGGAGCACCCCCCGGTCCGCGAGGCGTCGCTCCCGGCGCCCGTCGGCGAGGACGTCATGCGCGTGGCCGCGACGTTCGCCGCCCGGTTCCTCGTGATCGTCGCGTTCTTGTACGTGCTGTTGTGGCTGCTCAGTCAGATCAGCCTCGTCTCGATCACCATCATCGTCGCCATCATGCTCAGCGCCATTTTGCGACCGATGGTGGACGCCGCCGTCCGCCGTCACGTGCCGCGCTGGATCGCGGGCCCGATCGTGTTCTTCGTCGGCGTGGGCGCGGTCGGGCTGCTCATGTGGTTCGTGGTCACCCAGATCACCAACAACATGGACACGATCACGTCACAACTCCAAAAGGCCGGACTGTCGATCCTGGAGTGGCTGGAAAGCGGGCCGGCGCACATGTCACCCGACCAGGTCAACCAGACCTCGACGCAACTCGCCCAGATTCTCACCAACACCCGCGGCGACGTCATCTCCGGCACGGTCGCGACCGCGACCAGCCTGGTGACGGTGCTGACCGGATCACTGCTGTGCCTGTTCTCCCTCCTGTTCCTCCTGCTTGACGACGGCACCATGTGGCGCTGGGTGGTCGGGTTGTTCCCCGCCAGCGAGCAGTCGCGCGTGCTCACCGGTGGGGCCGTGGCATGGCGGACGCTCGTCGCGTACATGCGCAGCACGATCCTGCTGGCCTTCATCAACGCCCTCACCATGGTGCCGATCATGGTGTTCGCGGGCATGGACCTGATCATCCCGCTCGCCGTCCTGCTCTTCCTCGGCTCGCTCATCCCGATGGTCGGGATGCTGGTGGCCGGCGCCATCCTCATGCTCGTCGCCCTGGTGATGCAGGGTCCGGTCACGGCACTGGTGATCGGCATCGCCCTTTTCCTGGTCATCCAGCTCGAAGGAAACCTGCTCAACCCGTACATCCTCGGCAAGGCCGTGAGCATCCACCCGCTCGCGATCCTCGCAACCGTCACCGGCGGCACGCTCGTCGGCGGGGTGTTCGGCGCGTTCGTGGCGGTGCCCATGGTCGCGATCGTCAACAACGTGGTCCTCGCGGTCCGCTCCTCCGTGTCCCCGGAACAGATCCAACAGGACCAGTCAGGCGACGTGGTGCAGGAGGTCCTCGACGATCCCGGGGTGCCCTCGCCGGGGGAGTCCCGCGGATCCCACGGCGCGGACCCCGTCCGGGTGTCCGCCTCCGAGGCCGCGAGCAGCGCCGGCGCAGGGGGCGACGGGGCGCTCGGACCCGGCGTGCCGGAGCGCGCCCCCCGTGGGAGCCACTGAGGCCCTGAACGGGGCCGTCCAAGGACCGCGCCGCAGGCTCCCGGTGCGCGCGAAAAGATCGCGCCAGTAATCTCGCTCGACGATTCAGGCGGGAGCATCTCGTGCCGATAGGGCGGTAGCTACGGCCGCCCGCGGCCGAGAAGGAGTCCCCTCATGACGTCGTACGGTCTATCCCCGCTGATCCGCGCCGCATCCGCCGCGATCGACAGGCCCATCACCGGTGACCTGCGGTGGCTCCATGCGGGGCCGAACGACTTGCGTGGTCTCACGGACTCCGACAGCACCCTCATCGAGATCGTGACGGGCGAAGTCTTCAACGCCACCCCTGACGAACTCGGGGTGCGCGTCAGCTTCTTCACGCTCCAGATCGCGATGGACCGGCTCGCCGGCCCGCTCCAGGACGGCGCGGACATCACGATCTCGTACCTGGAGGACGTCTACTCGGCCTACGAGCGGCACTGCCCGCAGGGCAATCCCTGCTCGGGTGACCTGCTCGATCTAGCCCTGGCGTACCTCGTCGGACTCGACCTCGCTGCGCAGGACGCGTCGCGCATGGTCGCCTAAAGCGTGTCTCGCCGCCGCTGAGTTCGGCAGCGCGAAGCGCGACGCGGCGTCGGGTGGTCACTTCGGGGGGCTCACCCGGCGCCGCACACGCGCCCGCGCACGTGTCCCGAGCGCACGTCTCGTCGGACGTGTGGGCGCGCACGTGCTCTCAGGAGTCGCTGCCGCCCTGCGCGCGCACGTGGACGCGGCGCACCCCGAGGACCTCGTGCGCGATCGTCAGCGCCAGATCGACGTCGAGTCCCTCCGCGAGAGGGACCAGCTCGACGACTCCGCGCCGCACCGCGATGCTCCACTGGTCCTGGGTGTAGCCATGGAACGCCGAGACGACGTCGCCGAAGAGGTCGTCGTCCGAGCGCCACAGGGCGCGCAAGACGTCACCCGGGCTGACGACCCCGACCAGTCGACCCTCCCGCACCACGGGCAGCGTCTGGTGCGACTCTCCCGCCAGCGCCCCCATGAGGTCGACTACGTCGACGCCCTCGGACGTCGTGATCGGCGCGTGCATAATCTCCCCCACCGTTGCGGCCAGGAGCCGGTCCTCTGGGGGCGGGATGTCATGCGCGCGCCGATCCGGCTCGAGGATGTGCTTCACCAGGTCCACCTCGGACAGCGCCCCGATCACCAGGCCCGCCTCGTCCACGATCGGCAGGGCCGAGATCCTCCGCTCGGCCATGATCTGCAGGGCCTCCTCCAGCTCGGCGTCGGGTCGAACGCTCACGGCCGGAGCCGTCATGATCTCGCGGACCAGCACGGATCGCTCCTTTACAGCTCGACAGTCGGTGGGTGCCCAAGAGCACGCCACCGCGTCTCGGGTGTTGCTCACGGCCGTGGCGGCCGCCCGCCCGGACGTGGTCAGGCCAGTCTGTCAGCGGTCCGTGCTGTCCGGCCAGGCGATCCCGACAACTCTTCGACGGCGCCGGCGAGAGACCCCACGACCAGGCACGCACCGGCCACCGCGAACGACTCGATCCAGGGGGCGTCCTCCCGCGCGCCATGCGCGTCGAAGATCCCCGCGATGATGCCGCAGTGGACGGCGCAGACGACCTCCGGGACCGCGCGCGCGGCCTCCAGGACCGGACACTGGCACAATCGCATCTGGCCGTCGACGCCCTGCTGCGGGTCGAACCCGTGCGTCGTGAAGATCGCGCAACAGGTCCGCCGGGCGGCCTCCACCGTGAGTTCCTCGGGATCGCACAGGGTGCGCCCGTACGCGAGCCCCGCCTCGAACCCGAACTCAGCCGGGTCGGCCACGCTCGCCTGCACCTGCCGGGCGAGAGCGAGGGCGAGGATCGCGTACTCGCGCACCTGCGGCAGGTACGGCTCGACCGGCTCGGCGCGGTAGAGGATGGCCGGACGTCCTCGGCCTTTGGAGGGTGCCGTCGTGCGCGACACGAGCCCCGCGGCGATCAGCGCGTCGAGGTGCTCTCGGATCGTGTTGGGGTGCTGCTCGCAGGCGCGGGCGAGTTCGTTGACCGTCGCCCGACTGCGAAACGAGCCGAGCCGCTGCAGGACGTTGGCTCGGGCCAGCGACATCTGCTGGAGTGGGTCCGGGCGCGGAGTCGCGGGACCGGGCCCCAGGGTCACCGCCCCGGTGTCTGGTTGACTCACGACCCCCCCCAGGGATGACTCACGGATGGATTACTCACGGAGTACGTACGACTAAACCACGATAGTCCGCTCCTCGTCGGGAGTGGTCGGCGGTCGCGGCGGTCGCGGCGGTCGCGGCGGTCGCGGCGGTCGCGGCGGTCGCGGCGGTCACGGACCTGACGGATCCCGCGGCGCCCGT
>JBDTWM010000060.1:0-16815 GCA_040006675.1 Dermatophilaceae bacterium
ATGCGTGAGCAGACTGCGTACGGCGCGGTCCTGGACGGGTCGTACTACTCGTGCGCGATCGGCGCAGCGAAGCCATCGGCCGCCTTCTTCGAGCACATCGTCACCGACCTCGGCCTCGTGCCGGGTCAGCTGCTCCTCCTCGACGACCAACCGCAAAACGTCGCCGGTGCCCGATCGGCCGGACTCGACGCCGAGCAATGGACGTACGACGAGGGGGTCACCCGGCTGTGCGACATACTCGACGCCCACGGTATACGGCTGACCGGACCGGGCGACGTACCTCGCCGATGACCCTCGACGCGGACCTGGCCACCGGATGAAGTACCGGTTGAGTAGCCGTCACCGGGCATTTTCTCGGGCGGGTGTTACGGGATTCGGGGGTGTGGTTCCTGCGCAGGTCGAGTGTCGGGTTCCGACGTCGGTTGCACCGTGTGTGGGTGTCCCGTTGGGCGTTCCGCTTCTGGGGCGGTCCGATGTGTTGCAGCAGTCTGCATGCCGTCGTTCACCGCGTGGAAGTGTGGGCACCAATCTCAACATGGCCTTGCCTAGCCTGTAGGCGGGCGCCTACATTAGGTACATGACAACCGTAGCGGACCGCGTGATCACGGTCCCTGCCCCACGGCGGCTGACCTGTTGCCTGGGGGCGGTCGCCAGCGTCGGCGTCATGCTGACCTCGCTCGATAGCCCGGTGTGGGCTGGGCCCGGTCTGGGCTGGGTGGCCGCGTTCATCGTCGGGGCGTTGCTGCCCCGTGGCGATGTCGTGCTGACGGCGGTGGCGGCGCTGACCAAACTCGCGACCATCGCCCTGGTGGTGTGGTCCTTGTCGCACCCGCTGTCGCCGATCGGTCCGCACGGCGTGTTGGACTGGGTTCCGCTCGGGGCGCTCAACGCCGCCACGGGTGTGTGGCTGCTACGCCTGATCCGGGGGCAGGCCCGGTGAGCGGCCGACGCCAGCGACGTCCGGCCAACGAGCGACGAATCCAGATCCTCGACGCCTCGCGGCAGCTGTTCGCCGAACGCGGTTATGACGCGACCAGCACCCGCGACATCGGCGAACTCGCGGACCTCAACGATGCGCTGATCTATCGCCACTTCACCGACAAGCGAGCCATCTTGACCGCCGTGATTGACCAAGGCATCGCTGCCTTCCAGCACATGCCGCGCCCCGATGGGTCGGCGTCGGTGGAACAACTCCTCATCATGATCGGCGAGGCCTTCATCCGAGCCGCCACCGACCAACTGCCAGTGCTGACCATCCTGCTGAGCGAACATGCCGTCCTGAGTGACGACGATCGGTTCGTCCGGTTCGTCGACGGCGCGGCGACGGGTCTAGGAGAGCTCCTGGCTTCCCGGCTGCAGGGGGTTGACCGCGCCTGCGGTTACCTGCTGGCCCGCGGCTACTTCGGTGCCCTGGTTTCCTACGTTCTCCTGCAGCAGGTCCTCGGCCTTGACCGCATCCGGGAAGTCGACAGCCACGCCTACATCCGTCTACTGGCCAACCGGTTCGCCGCGGCGAACTTAGGACCACCAGCGGAGCCCTATCGAGCAAATGTCGACGAGGTCGCCACCAAAGGCGCCCGGCCGTGACCGTGCACGCGAATGGATCGGGCCTGGCCCGGGAGATGAGTTGACCATGATCGGCTACCTGCGGTTGGAGCTGAGCCGGACCCTGCGCGACGGCCGCTACCTCGTGTTGGCCGTGGTGGCACCGGTCGGGTTCTACCTGCTGTTCTCCGCGGTCTTCGGCGGGAACGCGAGCGGGCCGAACACCACCTTCGGGTTGCCGGCGGCCACCGAGATCATGGTCGCGATGGCGACCTACGGTGCTATCTGGGCGGCTCTGTCGGTCACCGCGCCACGCCTTGCTCGCGACCGCGAAGGCGGCTGGCTTGACTACCTCGCCACCACGCCCCTGAGCGCTTCCCGGGTGCTGGCGGCGCGCATCATGGCTGCTCTGGTGATGGCGCTGCCGGCCATCGTAGCGGTCGGGATCACTGCGGTCCTGGCCCACGGGGTGCGCCTGCAGGCGTGGCAGTGGGCCGCTGGACTGGTGCTGCTGTGGGTGGGTGTGCTGCCCTTCGTGGTGCTCGGGATCGTGATCGGATCGCTGACCTCCAGCATCGTCGCCTTCGCCGCCAGCACCGGGTTGTGGTTCGCTTTCGCGGCGTTGGGCGGGCTGTGGGTGCCCCCCGGCGTGCTCTCCCCGTCTCTACAGCATCTCGCCGCCACACTGCCCTCCTACAACGAGGCCGCCCTCGGCTGGCACGTCGTCAGCGGGACGGCGCCGAGCGCTACCAACGTCGCGGTCCTGGCCGCGTGGAGCGTAGGTCTGGCTCTGGTCGCCCTCGCCGCCCAGCGGCGGCCACGACGGCGGCCCGAGCCCGACGCTGGCCACAGCGCTGACCAACCGGCCATCGAGCTCCACGAGCTCGCCAAGCGCTTCGGCAACCTCTCGGCCCTCGACGGCATCGACCTGCAGGTCGGCCCCGGAGAGACGGCGGCGCTGCTCGGGCCGAACGGCTCGGGAAAGACCACCACCATCTCGGTCCTGCTGGGCCTGCTCGAACCCGACCGTGGCCGCGCCCAGCTGTTCGGAGCGGCGCCCCGGCAGGCGACCCGGGCCGGTCAGGTCGGGGTAATGCTCCAAGACAGCGAGCTGATGACCGGCGTCGGCGTCGGTGAGCTCGTCCGCTTCGTTGCCGGGCTCTACCCGCGCCCGGCACGCATGACCGAGCTGGTCGAGGTTGGCGGCCTGGCCGACCTGCTCCGACGCCGCAGCGACCGGCTCTCCGGCGGTCAAGCCCAGCGCGTCCGGTTCGCTCTCGCAGCCGCCGGCGACCCTCCCCTGCTGGTGCTCGACGAGCCCACCGCCGCTATGGACGTCCAAGCACGGCAGGACTTCTGGGCCGCCCTGCACCGTCACACCCGCGATCACCACACGACCGTGCTGTTCTCCACCCACTACCTCGACGAGGCCGACCATCACGCAGGCCGGATCGTCCTGATGCGCTCCGGCCGAGTCGTCGCCGATGGCACACCCGGCGAGGTCAAAGCCGCCGCCGGAGCCGTACGAGTCGTGCACTTCCGGCTGCTCGACGGCGAAGCACCGTGGGTCTACCAGGCGCCAGCGGTCAACGCGGTGCAGGTTGACGGCGATCACGTCACGTTGCGCACCACCGACACCGACGCCACCCTGTGGTCCCTCTACGACCACCGTCACCAGATCGCCGACGTCCGGGTCGCCGACGCCAGCCTCGAGGAAGCCTTCCTGAGCCTTACCTCCAAATAGTTTCCACTGAGCGGATCGTCATACGGGCCACCCTGCGGACCGCCACTCACGTGGTTTCGTGTGTTCAGGGGATTCGGGATCACGCAGCCGATCTGGCAGCTTCACCGCGCCATCGGCATGGGTGGGGACCGGCTCGCGCCGCATCTGGCCGGTGACGCGGTGGAGGCCGAGCACGGTGACGCGTTGAGGGATCCAGCCCACCAGGCAGGTCGGCGAGTTGACCGGCCTGTATCCCTTGGAGGGCCTCCTGGTGGCAGGTGGTGGTCGCTACGGTGGCCGCGGGACACGGAATCGGGTCAGGCGCACCTGCCCGTCAAGGGTGGTCTCTCGGACGCACACGTGGTGGTTGGCCACCACCGCGGCGTCGATGCCGACCTGGACCCGCATCACTGCGGGGTCGGTAGTCTCGATGGATAGGAGGGTTCCTCCGTTCGCTTTCGATGAACGAACCCAACCCGCGCGACTTCACCGGCCAGTGACCACGCGGACGGGTTCTGGCGTGGAAGACGACTCAATCTCATAAATCTGGTCTACATTTGACCGGAGCCCAGTCAAGGAGTTGCAAATACTCAAGTGGGGGAGTCTCAAGATGTGCTCACCATCGTCACTGAGGGCACAAACACGCAGATTATGGCTGTGAAACTGGACAGTAGGACTGCGCCGGTATTTCGTACCATGATTTCACGCGGTGGTCCTTTTACGTCGTTTAGGTTAGGAGTGCTCGACGATGAGCACGCCTTAATCGCTGGGTCCCCTGATGACCTGATTCATATCTTCTACTTGAGAAATCCGTTGAATCCAGTGACCCTGGCTGTCCATGATGGCAAGGTGACGGTGCTTGATTTGTCTGTCGGCTTGGAGTCAAGCGTCATAGTTTCTGGCGCGGAGGATCGGACAGTTTTGTTGAGGAGCAAGAGAAGCCGTGTGCACAGCGCCAAAGTATCCTAAGCTTAAGAAGGGTCAAGGTGTGTCACGATGAATGGCAGTGAAAGCGTGAGTGTTCCGTCAAATATCTTCGATGGCGTTTGGGACGATTTGAACGATGGTACTCATGTACGAGTGTGGGATATGCGTGAGCCCGGGCCTGCGAGTCTGGAGTTCGTCGTGGTCCCCTTCGTGACGGAAGGATCTCAGCTGCGCAACCTTGCAAGTCTGCCCCATCTGTCCGTTGTGCAGTCTATGTCCGCAGGAGTTGACCAGCTTAGGCCATATATACCGCCTGGCGTGGCGCTCTGCAATGCCGCGGGGGTGCATGAAGCGGGAACATCTGAGCTGGCGGTGGGCTTGGCCCTAGCCTGCCTGCGGGGGATCGGCCGATACTCCCCAACTGAGATACATGGTGGCTCCTGGTCCCCGCCCTTCCGGCCCTCACTCGCGGACCGGAGGGTTGCCGTTGTAGGCGTAGGCAGAATCGGACAGGCCGTGATCGCCAGGTTACGACCATTCGAATGCACCATAATAGGGGTGGCGTCGCGCGCCAGGGAGGATAACTCGGGGCTCTCAGTTGTTGGAGTTGAATCGCTACACGAGGTGCTTCAGGAATCGGACGTCGTTATTTTATGCCTTCCCCTAAATGAGTCAACGAGTCGGATCATTGACGCGGAAGCGCTTGAGAAGATGCCGGACGAGTCAGTACTGATCAATGTTGGACGAGGCGGGTTAGTTGATACGGCTGCTCTAGAGCGCGAGGTGATGACTGGGAGAATCTGCGTTGGGCTGGATGTAACCGAGCCGGAGCCGCTGCCGCTTGACAGTCCCCTATGGAGCAGCACTAATGCCATTATTACGCCGCATATTGGAGGGTCTAGCACTGCCTTTTATCCTCGAATTCGTTCCCTCGTGAAAGAGCAGGTTCGGAGGTTCGCTCAGGGTGAGGAACTGCTGAACCTGGTAATTGCATAAGTCCTGTCGGTAGCTCGACGTCGTTTCAACAGTATCGGTAGGGATTGGTGCGTGCGGGACGCCGCCAGCCACGCGTCCAGCACCTCAGCGTCCACGATCAACAGCACCCGTCGGATCGTGGACAGGCGAAGATGCGGGTGCGGGCACGGCCAGCCCCTACGCCATCAGTGGCGTGTCGCCAGCCGTGGTCGGTGACGGCTCAGGGGGTGAGTCACCACCCGCTCGGGCAAGAGAGCGCAGAACTGGCTCCACAGCGGTTCGATGACAGACGATGGCAAACCCACCACGGAGGCTCGGTCATGGCTTCTTCGTTCGACGTTCCGTGGCGTCGCCCGGGTCGGATCGCGTATGCGCGCGCGCGTCTCGTTGCGTTCCTGCGACCGCCGGTCACAGTGACGTCGGCTCCAGACGACCTGCGCGTGGATCGTGATGTCGCCGTGCCGATGAAGGACGGCGTGATCCTGAGAGTCAACGTCTATCGGCCCCCCGGGGATGATCCGGTGCCCGTCATCATGTCGGCGCATCCCTACGGCAAGGACAACCACCCGCACCGCACGCGTCGCGGCTGGTCGCTGAACCTCCAGTACCGCATCATGAACCAGCCCGAACCGGTGCAGTTCTCGAATGAAACCGGATGGGAGGCCCCCGACCCCGTGTGGTGGGTCTCGCGGGGCTACGCCGTGGTCAACGCCGATCTTCGGGGGGCGGGCACCTCGGACGGGGTCGGCTCGCTGTTCAGCGACGCGGAGGCCGCTGACGTCGTCGAGCTGATCGAGTGGGCCGGCGCCCAGCCCTGGTCGTCTGGGAGCGTCGGGATGCTGGGCGTCTCGTACCTAGCGATCGCACAGTACAAGGCCGCCGCTCTGCACCCGCCCAGCCTGAAGGCGATCTGCCCGTGGGAAGGCTTCACGGACGCCTACCGCGACTTCATGACCCCTGGAGGTGTGGTCGAGGACGGCTTCACGAAGATCTGGCTCTCGATGTCCAAGCGCGTTGCCCGGCTCACCGTCGATCTGGGCACGGAGCGCGACGCGCATCCGCTGCGCGATGCGTGGTGGGACGCCATCACCCCAGACCTGGCGGAAATCACGGTGCCGATGCTGGTGTGCACGAGCTTCTCGGACGGCAACGTGCACAGCGCGGGTTCGATGCGTGCGTTCCAGCGCGTGGGCTCAACGGATCGGTTCGCCTACTCACATCGCGGACCGAAGTGGGCGACGTTCTACGGAGTCACCGCTCGCTCCGCGCAGATGCAGTTCTTCGACCGTTATCTGAAGGGGCGTGACGTGCCCAAACCCCCGCCACTGCGGCTCGAGGTCCGCGAGAGTGCGAGGGAGATCGTCGATGTGCGTGATGAGCACGAGTGGCCACTCGCGCGCACGGTCTGGACAGAGCTTCACCTGGGCCTCGGAGGCACGTTGCGGAGGGGGGTCGGCGAGCCGGGCAGCACCGGATTCGATCTGAGGCACGGGGCAGCGGCGTTCACTTGGAGCGTGGATGAGGACGTCGAACTCACGGGGCCGATGGAGCTGAAGGTGTGGATGTCGTTGGAGGATGCCGACGACGCCAACATCTTCGTCGGAGTCGAAAAGCGTAGAGGCGATCGCATGGAGGGCTTCGAAGGCTCCTACGGGTACGGTCGCGACCGCGTCGCATCCGGTCGCCTGCGGACATCCCTGCGCGAACTCGATGAGGATCTCTCCGCGCCGCACCAACCCGAGCACACCTTCCGCACTGTGCAGCCGATCCCTCGCGGCGAGCTCGTTCCCCTTCAGATTCCGCTCACGGGTTCTTCGACGCTCTTCCGCGCAGGCGACCACCTGCGCCTCCTGGTGGCAGGGCGCTACCTCGAACCACGCAACCCTCTGTTCGGCCACTTCCCCACGCACTATGCGCGTAGTCGCCGTGGTCGCGGCATCCTGCACTGGAGCGGCGATCACCCGTCTCGTCTGCTCGTGCCCGTCGTGCCAGCCGTCGTGCAGCAGACATAGCAAAGGTGGCGAACGGTGAGACGATGGCGTCGCCAGCGGCCACCAGCCGGACCGCTTCGTGGCCTCGGTGCTGGACTTCGTCGAGCAGGTCAGCTCGACGAAGTCCAGCCTCCATCGAACCCGGGGGTCACGGCCCCGGGGCCGGGCGTGGTCCGGCTTCGAGCAGCCCACTACGGGTCCGAGGGAAGCCGCTGGCCCCCCTGGGGCCGGGCTTGATGGCGAGCACCTGGTTGACGCCGAGGCGGTTGGACGCGAATCCGAGCGCCGAGCCGGCCATGTACAGCCGCCAAATCCGGGCCCGGCCGGCGCTGGAGAGCCGGACCGCCTGGTCCCAGTTCTGTTCGAGGTTGGCCACCCACGCGCGCAGAGTGTCCGCGTAGTGCTCACGCAGCGACTCCACGTCACGGACCTCGAACCCCGCTGACTCCAGCACGTCGACCATCATCGACAGGGGATGCAGCTCACCATCGGGGAAGACGTAGCGGTCGATGAACGAGGTCTTGTCCCCCTTGGGGTCACCCGGCGGTCCGGGCCGACGCGAGATGGCGTGGTTGAGCAGCCGCCCCTCCGGGGCCAGGAGGGTGTAGAGGTGAGCGGCGTACTCCCCGATCTGGGACAGGCCGACGTGCTCGGCCATCCCGATGCTGGCGATGGCGTCGTACGGCCCGTCGGCCACGTCGCGGTAGTCCTGGACCCGGATCTCGACCCGATCAGCGAGCCCCAGCGACGCGACGGCAGCGCGAGCGAAGACGGCCTGCTCGTTCGAGACGGTGACCCCCACAGCCCTGACTCCGTACTCGCGAGCGGCATGGATGACCAAGGCACCCCACCCGCACCCGACGTCCAAGAGGCGCATCCCCTGGGCAAGACCCAGCTTGCGGGCCACGAGGTCGAGCTTGGCGCGCTGCGCGTCCTCCAGCGTGTACTCGGCCGAGGGTGGCTGCTCGAAGTACGCGCAGGAGTACACCATCGAGGGACCCAGGACGATCGCGTAGAAGTCGTTGCCCACGTCGTAGTGGTGGGAGACCGCCCTCGCATCCCTCCCGCGCGCGTGCCGCTTGCCAGAGAGCCGGATCTCCTCAGCGGGCGGCCGCGGCGGCGGCCCCAGCGCGCCCAGACGCACGACGGCCTTGGCCACAGCGGCCATGGTGTCGCGCCCCACGCGCACCCCCGGTCCCCGCTCGGGGTCCGCGAGCGCGTCGAGGCGCGTCAACGCGTCGAGCAGGTCACCCTCGATCTGGACGTCCCCGGACACGTAGGCGCGAGCGAAGCCCAGCTCATTGGGTGCCCAGATCAAGCGGCGAAGCGCGCGCCGCGACGCGAAGCGAACCACCATCTCAGCGTCCGGCGGACCGATCGAGCTGCCGTCCCAGCAGTCAACGCGCACCGGTACCTCCGAGCCGACAGCGGCATCGACCACGGGCTGGAGCACTGCGGCGACGTCCATCGCGACCTCCCAACGATCTCAAGAGTCAACGTACAGGCGCCATCCAACCCTGCTGGGCATCCAGCGGTCGCTGCTGATCAGTTCTCGGTCCTTCGTGCGCGGCGGGCGCAGCGCGGAGAGGTACGTGGCGCCCAGCATGATGATCCGGGTTTCGGCCTCGGCCCGTAGCTGCGGGTAGGGGTTCTTCCCGCTGCCGTTTCCGGTCTCGTGGCCGTTCAGACGGTGGTCCCTCGCTTGGCAGCCCGGGGGGTTTCACGACGGTATCGCGACGCGCTCGACCATCGTGACAGCCAGCCGATCATGCAAGGCACGCCCGTCACCCGTCGCTCCGGTGACCACCATGACACCGAGCAACGGGTAGGTGACAGCCGCAGCTCCCAGCGTCAGCGGGTCGGCGTCGTCGAAATAGCCGAGGGCGGCACCAACCGCCACCACGTGACCTATCTGCCACGGAACACCGATCTTGACAAAATTGCGTACGAGGCTTCGCGCGAAGGTCACCGGCGCTCCATCGCGGGAGCGGACGACCAGGCCCTGCCAACGCTTGCCGAACGTGGCCGCCTGGGGGCCGGACTCCTGGCGGGCGGCGACGACGGTGGCGACCAACGGTGCAACGGCGCTGATCCCGAGCACGACCGCACGGCTTTTGCCACACCCCTTGGCTTGAGCGAGCACGCCAAGAGGCGCGGTGGCAGCGGCGACAGCGAGATAGACGCCGCAGTCCATCAGGTAGGCGCGGGTCCGGGCGCCTGCCAGCTCATGCACGTCATCACCGTAGTCCTCGCCCCACATCGTCACCGCTCGAGCCGTTGGACGTTCGGCGACCGGGTCGACCTGAGCCATGTACTCGCCCGGTCTACCGGTGCTCGCGCGATTGCTTGACCAGGGACGGGGATGTTGCCGCTGTGCCCTTCCACGTCGAGCCGGCGCTCACCGCCGGCCAACTCGGTTCACTACCCTTGGATCCTTGGCCGCCCCGTGGTCGACGCCCCTACGGAAGGTAGCTGGAGTGACCGCGATCATCAGCAACGTCCTCGTTGCCGCCTGGCTCCTCATGGAAGTCGTGCTCCGCAAACGTGGCGCCGCCAGCTCTTGGGAGGCCGCGGCCACCGACCGCAACAGCACCCGGCTCGTGATCGGCGCCTACGTCGCATTGGCGGCGTTGTCGCTCGTGCTGACCAGCCCAGGACACATCGCCACCAACAGCACGCTGGCCTGGATCGCGACCGGTCTGGGTACCGTCGGACTCGCATTGCGTGCCTGGGCGATGCGGCACCTTGGCGGCTACTACTCGCGGACTCTGCACGCCCAGCCAGACCAGCCTGTTGTCGATGACGGCCCCTACCGGTGGATACGCCACCCCGGCTATACCGGCTCGATCCTTGTGTGGGCCGGGTCTCGTCTCGCGTTGAACTGGGTCGCCGCTGCGATCACCCTGGCCGTTCTGCTCGTCGTCTACGCCTACAGGATGAGCGCGGAAGAGGAGCTGCTGACCGAGGAAATCGGCCAGCCTTACCGCGACTACCAGGCTCGCACGTGGAAACTGATCCCCCCCATCTGGTGAACGCGCCCGGATCAGGATCGGCCGGCGAACGGCCGCGGGTTGCCGCGGGGGCCCCGTCTTGGCAGGTCAGGGACGCCCGGGCCGCTACCAGATCCTGGCTGCCAGCAACGCGGTGCACACCTCCGCCAGGGACGTACGCGACACCGACTGGTCCCAGGCCATCGCCCTGCATGACCAGCTCTCCGCCATCGACCCCTCACCGATCGTCGCGCTCAACCGGGCCGTCGCACTCGCCGAGCTCGACGGGAGAACGACGCCCCGGTTGAGCCGCGATCAGAGATACCGGCCACGGGCCACCGGCCACCCGGGGGAAGGAGCGACATGACGGCAGCGTCAGCGGAAGGGACCGGGTTGGGGCGCCTGGTGCTTCTCACGAACGCGACCGCGTCAGCACGGCGCACGCAGCCAAGAACTCTGTGCTGCTGCTGCCGACCCACCGCGCGAGCTGCACGAAATCAGCCGAATCGGCCTCTTCGACGTCTGGGCTGTGGGAGGGGCCGATAAGCCCAAGGAGGGCGTCGACCGCCGCACTCAGCGTCAGAGCGGTGAGCCGACCCTTACCGGCTTCGAGGACGCCGACGATCGCGAGCGTCTCGAACTGCGTGGCCAAGGAGGTGCAGTCTGCGGGGCGAATGCCTGCCTGCGCGTCCTTGCGATTCAACGGAGAACCCAGATTCACCACGGCAGTGCGCATTCGGTAGAGGGGTCGCATCAGCGCGCCCGGGACCCCGTGTTGAGGTGGCCCCCCGGCCACCGAGGGAGCCAGCTGCGCGGTGCACCGGAGCAGATCGGCTGTCGCCTTCAGGGTGTGGCGTACTCGCTCATCGACCCGCTCAGGCTTGAGGTGTGGCACGACCGCGAAACCGATCAGCAAGCCGATTGCGACCCCGGCGAACAGCAGAAGGACGTACTCGAGAAGCGTCCGGGCCGGATCAAGGCCCCTACCCACGACATTCATGCCGACCGAGACGACGACGAAGCTGCCGATCGACAGGACTTGGTTGCTGGCGATCAGCCACAGTCCCGCGAGGGCGGCGAGCAGGGAGAAGGGCAACAGCAACTGTTGCGGCAGGATCGACAGCGCCACTGCCATCAGCGCTGCGCCCCCGGCGACGCCGAGGACTCGCTGCTTGGCCTTGAACAGGGACTGGGTCCAGCTGATCTGCAGGATCGCAAAAGACGACGTGACCATGGATGTGACCAGTGGGTCGTGTGGCCCCACGGTCGCCCAGGCCAACAGGAACGTGAGCAACACTCCGACGGCAGTGCGTAGAGCGTGCCGCAGGATCTGCGAACGCCAGGTCAGCGCCGACCGCACGGACGCCAGGGCGAAGGCCCGCCTCGTCGCCGTGGCGTCGCGCACCAAGGTGGCGTCCCGGCGGCGGGCGACCTCCTCGATACGGTCCAGGGCCCGCAGCGCACGGTTCAATGCGGCGGTGTCCCGAGAAGCTCCGTCGGACGGGCCACCCGCGCGGGGACGGAGTTCGCCCGGCTCGCGTGCTGCGACGACAGCGGCCACCTCGCTGGCACGGAGATCGGCGGCGGCTACCTCGTCGGTTTCTAACACACTACGGATCGCCCGGTATCCCACCGCCGTCTGGAGGGCCTCGCCGAGCCACTGCACCGGCCTGTCCCGCAACCACATGGTGTAGGCCTGCTCGAAGCCTGGGTCGGCCTCGGTCAACGTCCCGGCCACCAGATCACGCGTCACGTCGCTGGGGTCGCGAACCTTCATCAGAATGCGCAGCACCACGACGAAGCCCACGCCGACGAAGGCCGCGGCCACGGTCTGCCCCGGCGACCCGGTATCCGCCTGAAGGGAGAACCCCAGCACGGTGGCCAGGCCAAGCCCCAGGCCAGCCTGCACGTAGTTCCTCCCCAGAGCGGGCAGGAGTCCTGCCACGAAGATGGCCACGCAGACCAGGGCGAGTGCCGCGCCGTGGCTGTACTCCGCGAGGACGCGGGGCACTGATGCCGACAAGGCGGTCAGCGGGCCGTACCACGTCACCTTCCGCAGGTCGGCCCGTAGCGAGCCTCCCCCGACTCCGAGGGTGAAGAAGATGGCCGTGAACCCAGCGATGATGGTGCCCGCTCCCAGGCCCAGACTGGCGGCGATGAGGATGGCGCCGCCCATCACGACGACCACCACCACGATCAAGCCGATATTGGCCGAGTAGTCCCGTCCGTGCCTGCGTCGGGGCGCCGCCTGCTCATCGTTGGACAGCGCATCTGCGGAGTGCGAAGCGGTCATCCGACAAGTCTGTTCCTCGACGCGCCCGGATGGCGTGACGCTGATGGCGTGGGCGTGGGCGTGGGCGTGCACGTCGTCCGCAGCACGGGGATCGCTGCACCCCTCCCGCAGCTTCGCTCCAGCCCGCATGACGACGTTGTCGTTTCAGAGTCCTGCATGTCGCGACCTAGTGGCCCGTTGACGGTCACGCGTCCTGTAGGCCGGCGCGGAGATCTTCCAGGGGTGTCCGGTTGAACTCCGTACCGGCTAGGCGTTTGCCGGTGACCCCTTCCGACTCGTCGGAGGCGAGCCAGACGGCGGCGGGGACGATGACCGCCGGCGCTGACCAGGGGGCGTGCGCCTTGATGTAGTCGGGCATCTTATTCGGCCCGAACAGGTGGGTGTCGACCATTCCGCCCGGGGACAGGCAGTTGACCCGGACTCCCCGTTCCGCCGACTCGGCGGCGGCGATCCGGACGAGCAGATCCACGCCTGCCTTGGTCACCGCGTACACGCCGACACCGGCACCGGCCATCCGGCCGAGTTCGGACCCGATCGCGATGAAGCTGCCCCCGACGGGCATGACGGGTAGGGCAGCCTTCATGGACAGCCACATTCCGACCGTATTCACCGCGAACAGCCGTTGGACGACATCAAGCTCGTACGTCTCGAGCGTGGTCATGCGCCGGTCGGTGACGCTGGGTACCGCGATCCCCGCGTTGGCGACGAAGACGTCGAGACGACCAAGCCGCCCGGTGGCGGCGTCCACCAGCGCGGTGAGTTGGTCCTCGTCGGTGACGTCGGTGGGAATCACCTCCACCTGGTCGGCCCCCGCATCCCGGCACCGCGCCGCGACCCGGTCCAGATCCGCGACCGTACGGGCGGCCAGAACGACCGAGGCTCCCTCGCGTGCGAATCCGGTCACCATGGCCTCACCGAGACCTCGACTGGCCCCGGTGACCACCGCGACCTTGCCCGCAAGCTTGCCCATGCTCCGACTCTCCTTCGAATACCAACCAACGAAACCTACGTCTCGATACTCTCCTGCACCGTGCGCGGCCGGACGCTGCGGACGGTGCCAACTCGCCGAGCACCTTCCCGAGGCGGCGGCCACAGCCTGTGTCGAGTTCTTGTTCGGTCCGCTCGCCGACAACCCGACCCGTGTCGGCGCCTCACTGCGTCCACCCTTCGCGGGCCAGCGGCGCACCCGACGAGGTGAATACCGCGTCCGCTACCGCATCGACGACGCGAAGCGCGTCACCTACGTACTCGACATCGATCATCGACGAGACGCCTACCGGAGGCGGTCCGAGACGTCCGTGCGCTCGGGGCCGTAGAGGTTCGCACTGACGTGCGCCTGCCGGGCGACGTCGGCGACCAACTCGACAGGGGCGACCAACACGACCATGGGTGCCCAGGCGAGCGCGTGGGCGATGACCGCGCGATGGGCGCGCAGTTGCATCCGCCACCGCTGGAGACCTCCCGAGTCCCCGATGAGTTCGACGTCCGTGCCGGTCACCAGCTGTGAGCCGACGACCATCCGGAAGTCTCGGGCGATCGAGTCGTCGACGAGAAACTCCACCCGGACCGGTCGCGCTCGATCTCAGCTCGAGGTGAGCGAGCGCACCATCCTTCGTGACATGGACGCATTGTCGCTTCGCCAGCCAGCCGGCTGTGGCGTGGCCGTGCCGCTGGAGCAGCACGATCAGGCGGAGCAGTCGGTCGGCGCGCATGGCACATACTGTGCTGCAGGTTCCCGACAGGAGATGTCAGGTACACCGGGTGGACTGGTAGTACTGACGACACCGATGACACCAGGAGTCCCCATGACCACGCCCGATACCCGACCCCTACTCGACCGTGCCCTCGACCAGGCCGGCCGTCTCGTGCTCAGCACTGCCCCGGCAGACGGCACTCGGCCAACCCCATGCCAGGGCTGGGACGTGACCGCTCTGACCGGCCACCTGCTCGCCGTGGTCCGCCGGATCGGAGCCATCCTCAACGGCGCCGACCCGGCCGTGCTACCGCGGATCATCGAGACGACCGACACCGACACCGACGCGGCCTGGGAACGGGAACGATCCGAGACCAGAGCCGTCCTGGCCACCGACGACGTACTCGACCAAGCCGTTGTGCTGCCTTGGGGCACCGTGACCGGCTGGCAGGCCATCGCCTCCTTCGCTGGTGAGCTCACCACGCATGCTTGGGACTTGGCCGTCGCGACCGGACGCACCCATGAGCTCGATGACTCCCTGGCTGCCGCAGTGCTGCCCGGCGTGCGGCAATACATCCCCGCCGAACGTGGGGAGCACGTTCCCTTCGCCCCCGTCGTGGAGGTCGGCACGGACGCCACGGCGTACGAGCAGCTGGTGGCGTGGGAAGGCCGCGACCCCAACTGGCAACCCGCCTGACGCCGCCCAAACACCGCACTCCGCAGGTGGATCGGCAAGGACCCAGGGATCCTCGACCGGAGCGCTGGATGGCTACCACGCGTTGTGGCGGATCCGACTGTTGCTCGCAGCTGGATCGCCTAACGGATCAGGTGCACCTGGAGCGGCAGGTCCAGGTCAGCCCAGGATCGATCGGCCGTCAGTACCTCCGCCGGGTCGCTACGGACGGTGAGCGCGAGACAGCAGCGATCGCCGAGCGAGAGGGATCGACCACCGTCGAGTGCCCGCATCGCTCCGGCGAGTTCGGCGTCGGCGGCGTTGAGCGGCTCGATGGTCACTCCCGCAGCTGCGAGCAAACCCCGCAAGCGAGCGCCGTCAAGCTCCGCGTCGACGAGCTTGCCCACCACTTCCGCCAGATTCGCCGCGCTCAGCAGGGCTCCAGCGATACGTGCGGCTACCACGTCGCTTCCCGGCTCGTCGTGTATCAGCGGCAGGACCGCCGAGGCGTCGAGAACCGTCATTCCGCAGCGGCAGCGAGTCGACGCTCCGCAAGAAGCTCGTCGACGAGCGAGCGTGATTTCGACACGTCCTTCGCCAATGCACGCAACTCATCAACAGCGTCTTGTGGCCGCTCCAACACAAGCCGCGATCCAGCGACGTGCAGATGCAACTGGTCGCCGGGCGCCAACCCTAGAGCGACACGAACTTCTGCCGGGATCACGAGTCGACCTTGCTGACCTAAAACAACAGTGGCATCCATGTCGAAAGCATGCCACGCACCGTTCTTTCGTGGCACGAAATGAACGCCGCGCCACCCGGCGGCGGCGTGCGTCGTCGGGGCGGGTTGGCAGACTGAGAATGTGACCTCGACCCTCTCGGCCGGCCTGGCCCTCGTCCGCGCTCCCGAATGCCGCACGCAGGCGTGGTGGCGGGATGCCGTCACCTGCCAGGTGTACCCGCGGTCGTGGGCCGACGCCGACGGGGATGGTGTCGGCGACCTCGACGAGGGTCTGCTCCCCACCGACACGACCAGCTGGGTCGCCTTACCGCAGGAGGTGTCATGACCGAGCAGCGCGCCCGCCACGGAAACGACAGAGAACGCGTCGAGGAAAAGGTCCAGACCGCCCACGACGACAGCGTCGAGGAGGGTGTCGAGCGCCTCAGCCGCTCCTGGCGGGTGCTCGTCAGCACGGGGTTCCTCGGCGGGGTCGAGATCAGCTTCGGCGTGCTCGCCTTCGTCGCCACGCTGCACGAGACCGGCAGCCACTTGCTGGCTGGGCTCGCGTTCTCCATCGGGTTCGTGGCGCTGTTTCTCGCGCACTCGGAGCTGTTCACCGAGGGGTTCTTCTACCCGATCATGGGCGTCTGGTACGGCAACGGTACGATCGCCGCGCTCTTGCGCCTGTGGGGCATCACCCTCCTGATGAACCTCATCGGCGGGTGGGTCTCGATGTGGCTCGTCGTCACGGCTTTCCCGGAACTGCACGCCACGTTCGCCACGGTGGCGCATGGGTTCGTCGATGCGCCCTTCAGCGCCGAAACGGCGTGTCTGGCGTTGCTTGCCGGCGCGGGGATCACCCTGATGACGCGCATGCAGGCGGGCTCCGAAAGCGACGCCGCCGCGCTCGCCGCGTCGGTGAGCGGGGCCTACCTACTCGCCGGGCTCTCACTGTTCCACTCGGTGCTGGACTCACTGCTCATCTTCGGGGCCTTGCACTCCGGCGCCGCCGAGCTCGGATACCTCGACTGGATCGGCTGGGTGTGGTGGGTCCTGCTGCTCAACGTCATCGGGGGGCTGGCGCTCATCACGTTCCCCCGCGTCCTGCGCTCCAGTGAGTTGGCACGCTGACCCGCAGCCACAGGCGCGGCCTCGTAAGCAGCCACCGCTTGCACCGGCAGACCCGTGGCACGGAACCGGCGCAGCACGCCCAACTCCCGGTAGGACGCCAGCTGGGTCGGTAGCACAATGGGGCCGACCGACCCGGCGACGAGCGCGTCAGGC
>JBDTWM010000061.1:0-16628 GCA_040006675.1 Dermatophilaceae bacterium
CAGGTCGTCAACGGCGAGCACGTCGCGTCTGTGGGGGCCGGGCTCACCGTAGGGATGGGGCCGGCAGCCGTGGCGCGCGCCGCAGCGGAGATCCCCCGGCTGCTGGAGGATCCCACGTACGCCGCATCGGCGCGCCGCATCGCGGCCGCGATGAGCGAGCTGCCGCCGCCCGCGGAGGCGGTTCCCGTCCTGGCCGGTCTGCTGACCTAACAGGGCGCACCGCAGCCGCCAGCACGGCGGCTCGCGTCCCGCCTGAATTGAGCATCGGGGTCTTCGGCACGGGTGTGCTCGACCATGTGCTGCCATGCCTTGCCCCGGATCGCCTCGCTAGGCGCCGACGTATGCCGCCAGGTACTCGCCGGTCAGGGTGGAGCGCGACGCAACCAGCTCCGCCGGCGTGCCCTCGAACACGACCTGCCCACCGTCGTGACCTGCGCCCGGGCCGAGGTCGATGATCCAGTCGGCATGCGCCATCACGGCCTGGTGGTGCTCGATCACGATGACCGACGTGCCGGCGTCGACCAGTCGGTCGAGCAGCGCCAGCAGCTGCTCGATGTCGGCCAGATGCAACCCGGTCGTCGGCTCGTCCAATACGTAAACGTCGCCCGCGTCCGCCAGCTGCGCCGCCAGCTTGAGCCGTTGCCGCTCGCCGCCCGAGAGCGTCGTCAGCGGCTGGCCCAGCGTCAGATACCCCAGCCCCACGTCGACGAGCCGGGTCGCGATCCGGTGGGCTGCCGGCGTGCGGGCCTCGGCGTCGCCGAAGAACGCCGCGGCCTGTACCGCCGACAGCCCGAGCACCTCGCTGATGTCCTTGCCGCCGAACGTGTATTCCAGCACGGACGCGTCAAACCGCTTGCCCTGGCATTCGTCGCAGGTGCTCGACACGGTCGCCATCATGCCGAGGTCGGTGTAGACGACGCCCGCCCCGTTGCACTGCGGGCAGGCCCCCGCCGAGTTCGAGCTGAAGAGCGCCGGCTTCACGCCGTTGGCCTTGGCGAAGGCTTTGCGGATCGGGTCCAACAGGCTGGTGTACGTGGCCGGATTGCTGCGCCGCGACCCGCGGATCGCGCCTTGGTCGACGACGACGACGCCCTCGCGACCCGCGACCGATCCCTGGATCAACGAGGTCTTGCCGGACCCGGCGACGCCCGTCACGACCACGAGCACGCCGCGCGGGATGTCGACGTCGACGTCGCGCAGGTTGTGCGTCGCGGCGCCGCGGATCTCCAGGGCGGCCGTGGAGGCCCGAACGGACCCCTTGAGACGCGCGCGGTCGTCCAGATGCCGCCCCGTGAGTGTGCCGCCGGCCCGCAGCCCCTCGACGGTGCCCTCGAACACCACCTCTCCCCCGGCGGCTCCGGCGCCCGGCCCGAGGTCGACGACATGGTCCGCGATGGCGATCATCTCCGGCTTGTGCTCCACCACCAGCACGGTGTTGCCCTTGTCGCGCAACTGCAGGAGGAGGTCGTTCATCCGGGCGATGTCGTGCGGGTGCAAACCGATCGTCGGCTCGTCGAACACGTACGTCACGTCGGTGAGGGCGGACCCGAGGTGACGGATCATCTTCGTCCGCTGCGCCTCCCCTCCGGATAGGGTCCCCGACGGGCGATCGAGCGACAGGTATCCCAACCCGATCTCGACGAACGAGTCGAGGTGCCGCTGCAATCCCGTGACCAGCGGCGCGACCCCTGGGTCCGTGACGTCGCGAAGCCACTGCGCGAGGTCCGTGATCTGCATCGCACAGACGTCCGCGATGCTGCTTCCGGCGATCTTGCTCGACCGCGCCCCCTCGGCCAGCCGCGTGCCGCCGCATTCCGGGCAGGTCTGGAAGGTCACGACCCGTTCGACGAAGGCCCGGATGTGCGGCTGCATCGCCTCGGGATCCTTGGCGAGCATCGACGTGCTGATCTTGCGGATGATGCCTTCGTAGGTGAGGTGGATCCCCTCGATCGTGACCTTGGTGGGCTCCTTGTAGAGCAGATCGTGCAGCTCGCGCTTGGTGTACTTCTTGATCGGCTTGTCCGGGTCGAAGAGCCCGCAGCCGCGGAAGATGCGCCCCCACCAGCCGTCCATGCTGTAGCCGGGGACGATGAGGGCGCCGTCGTTGAGCGAGAGGTTCTCGTCGTACAAGGCCGCGAGATCGAAGTCGCTCACCGATCCTCGGCCTTCGCAGCGGGTGCACATGCCGCCGGTGATCGAGTACGTCGCCTTCTGCGCCATGGTCTTGTCCCCGCGCTGCACGGTGATCGAGCCTCCGCCGGAGGCCGACGGGACGTTGAAGGAGTACGCCTGCGGGCCACCGATGTGCGGTCGGCCCACGCGGGAGAACAAGATGCGCAGCATGGCGTTGGCGTCCGTCACGGTACCGACGGTCGAACGCGGGTTGGCACCCATCCGCTCCTGGTCGACGATGATCACCGTGGTCAGGCCCTGCAGGTGGTCGACGTCCGGTCGCGACAAGGTCGGCATGAAGCCCTGCACGAACGCGCTGTACGTCTCGTTGATCATCCGCTGGCTCTCGGCGGCGATCGTGCTGAACACCAGAGAGCTCTTGCCGGACCCGGACACTCCCGTGAAGACGCTGAGGCGACGCTTGGGGATCGCGACGTGTACGTTCTTGAGATTGTTCTCGCGCGCACCCTGCACGCGGATCAGGTCGTGGCTGTCAGCGGCGTGCGGCGCGTGCTGCGGCCCGGCGGCGCGTGTGGTCATCGCGCGATCGTCGCACGCCTCCGGTCATGCTCCTGGTCTGCACGCGCATAGGGCGATTGCCCTGACGGCGGGTAGGTATGATTCGCGTCAAGGATCGATGATGCTTCGCTCAAGAATCGTCAGATGCGGCGTTGGGTTCTTCACAGGCAGTGAACTGACTGAAGCGGTGTTGTACAGGTAGATTCGGGCGAGTTGAACTCGTTACTGCTGGTCAAAGGTTGATGAGTGAAAGTGGATGCCCACCGGCAGGTTGTCTTGAACGCGCGTCCAGCCGTAAGTTGATGACCATGAATGGCCCTCCTGTGACCCTCAGCGTGCAAAGGATCGTCCGTGCGGCGCCGGAGGACATCTTCACCGCGATCACCGACCCGACGCGCCACGCCCAGATGGACGCCACCGGGGTTCTTCGAGGTGCTCTCCCGAGGGAGCCGCTGCGTGAGGTCGGTCAACGATTCGTCGAGCGTCTGGCCTTTTCGACGGATGAAGAGCACGAGTGCACGGGTGAGGTCACCCGGTTCGTTCGCGGACAGAGCTTGGAGTGCCGTTCTCCCTCATCGGGGCCGCAGGAGTCCGGGTGGCGACTGCGGATCGATCTCGATCAGCTGGATGAGCTGAACAGCCGGGTCACGCTCCACTTCTGGTGGCTGGACACCGTCGTGGAACCGCGTCACGCGGAGCGTCGGTTCTCTTCGGACCACCTCGCTGTGATCCTCGACGGGATAGCCGACGCCGTCGAGTAACGTGCGCGCCACAACCGGCCGAACGCGACAGCGCGAGGGGGCCCGCCGCGATCCGTCGCGGGCAGGCCCCCTCGCCTTCGGTCAGTCCTTGAACACGTCCTTGACGTTTTCGCCGGCCTGCTTCAGGCTGCCCTTGGCCTGGTCGCCGTGGCCCTCCGCCTCAAGGCGCTCATTGTCGGTGGCCTTGCCGGCCGCCTCCTTCGCCTTTCCGGTGGCCTTGTCCGCCATGTTGCGCATCTTGTCGCCTAAGCCCATGGATTTCTCCTCGTGTCATGACCGGCTGATCGCCGGCCGCGTGGTCACGCTGCCGACGATCAGCCGACAGCGCCCGGGGTCACCGCCCCAGTCACTACTCCCGTACCCGCGACCTCGCGGCCGAAACCTCCCGATGACGCTGAACCATACGAGTGCGCACTGTGCGCTTGTCTCCACGGTCCGCGCGCGGCATCGGCTCGACCGCAGGGTTCCCGCGCTCGCGAGGACCCGCTACGCTGTCCGGACTGCGTCGACCCATACCGCCTGTCCGTGCCCGCTGCGCACCCGTGCGCGGTTTCGACGCGGCTGCGGCTCGCCACGTGATCACGGGCGACCTCCATCGGAATCGGTTGGCGCCCAACGAAGCCGGGATCCACGGTGTCGCTACGGCGGCGCGGCGGGGAACAAGGAAAGCGCCCGGGTAGTTATCGATGGTGCAGGCAACCGGTGTGTTGGCGCGTCGGCGGTGAACGTACGGGTGACGGAGGATGAGGGGCAATGGCGGAGCGTTCGTTGCGAGGTACCAACCTGTCCGCGCTAAGCATGGAGACCGACGATAACGTCGTCCTTTCCGAGCGGCAGATCGTCAAGTACGTATGCGCCAACAACCACATCAGCGAGCTGCCGTTCTCGATCGACGCCGACGTCCCCGGGACCTGGGAGTGTCGATGCGGCCAGGAGGCCAAGCTTGTCGACGGGCCAGCGCCCGATGTCAAACCCGGCAAGGTGGCGCGCACTCACTGGGACATGCTGCTGGAGCGCCGCAGCATCGCCGAACTCGAAGAACTCCTGGAGGAGAGGCTGGAGAAGCTGCGTGCCTCCCGTGGGGACAAGACGAAGCGCACCGCCTGACCCCGACGCGCGCAAGGGTGAGGTTCGCTCGTCCGACTGGTCGGGCTAGTCAGACGGGTGCCTCCAACGGCTACTGCCTGTGATGCGGTTCATCAGCGACTTCACCTGCCCGGCACGGTATTTCACGCCCCATCCGGTGACGTTGGCGAGCGATTCCCGGACGATATCTTTGCTCATCTTCGAATCGCCGACCTCCCGCTCCACGAACGTGATCGGTACCTCCACGATCTTGAGGCCGGACTTGACAGCCTTCCAGGTCAGGTCGGTCTGGAAGCAGTAGCCATGCGACTCCACGCGCTCCAGCCCGATACGTCGCAGAGCGTCGGCGCGGTAGACGCGGAAGCCGGCGGTCGCATCACGCACGGGCATCCCGAGGAGGACGGCGATGTATGCGTTGCCGCCCACGGACAGCGCTTTGCGATACAACGGCCAATTGACCACGGAACCGCCCGGGATCCATCGGGATCCGATGACCACGTCGGCAGTCTCGGCGGCCGCGAGCAGCGTGGGCAGGTGCTCCGGACGGTGGGATCCGTCCGCGTCGATCTCGACCAGGGCGTCGTACCCGCGCTCCAATGCCCACTCGAAACCCGCCAGGTAGGCCTTGCCGAGCCCCTCCTTACCCTGACGGTGGAGAACGAACACCTGGCTGTCGCATGCGGCGATCTTGTCGGCGATCTCTCCCGTACCGTCCGGAGAGTTATCGTCGATGACCAGCACGTCAGCCGCGGGCACCGCGCTGCGAATCCGCTCGAGCGTCGTCGGGAGGTTCGCGCGCTCGTTGTACGTCGGGGTAAGGACGACCACGCGATCCAGGGGCGGACGCCCCAACTCAGGGGCGGCCTGTTGGCGGGTTCGGCGGAACGCGGGCATCGTGGTCCTTCGCGGGCTGGTCGTGTGTTCAGGTCAGTCTAAGGCGAGCCCGAAAGAGCCTCATCGCGACGCGCGGCGACGCAGCCAGGGCCGCACGCCGCGACCCGCGAACCCGGCCGTGGCCGCTGCGGCGAGGAGCGCGGGAACGTCGCCGAGGCGGGTGGCCAGGGTCGTCTCAGAGCGCAAGGGGAGCGCGTCGGAGAGCACCGCGGGTTCGAACAGGCCGGTCGACAGGTGGGGGACGCCGTCGGGGGTGATGAGCGCGCTCACGCCGACGTTGCTGATATGCACCACCGATCTGCCGTGCTCGATCGCCCGGATCCGCGAGATGGCCAGTTGCTGGACCGACTCGTCCGTCAGGCCGAAGGTGGCGTTGTTCGTCTGGACCATGATCACGTTCGCCCCGTCGCGAACGCCGTCGCGGACCAGGTCGTCGTACGCGACCTCGAAACAGATGTTCGCCCCGGCGGCGATATCAGGCGCTCCCCCGGCCCGCGGCACACGGAACACACCCACGTCCGATCCGGCGGCGAAGTCCTTGCGGACGAGGTCGACCTGGTCCGAGAACAGCCGCCAGAACGAGCGCTGCGGAATGTACTCGGCAAACGGGGCCGGGTGCCGTTTGTCGTAGCGCTGCGTCGGATCCGCTCGGCCGGGCGTGTAGAGCAGCGACGAGTTCGACAGGTGGTCAAGCGGTTCGTCGAGGACCGCCCCCACGACGACCGGCGCGTCGATGGCACCCACCGCGCCACGGATCACGGCCGCCGCGTCGGGGTAACGCAGCGGATCGATATCGGAGGAGTTCTCCGGCCACACGACAAGATCCGGCGGGGCGACGCCCGCCTCCCGCCGCTGCTGCGCGGCCTGCCGGGTCACAGCCGCATGATCGTCCAGGACCGCGCGGCGCTGCGCGTTGAAGTCCAGGCCCGCCCGGGGGACATCGCCCTGGATCGCCACGAAGCTCGCCATCGGGCCGTCGGTGGGCAGCTGGACGGCGAGCGGTACTACCGTCACGGCGACGGCGACGGCCAGGGGCGCCGCGCCCGATCGCACTTTGTCGCCGAGCGAACCGGCTCGAGCCGCCCGGCCGACCGCCACCGCGAGAGCGCCGCCCACGACCGCGACCGCGAAGGTCACGCCCGGCGCCCCGAGCAGAGACGCCACCCGCCCGAACGGCGCGTCCGCCTGCGAGAACGCCAGGCGTGCCCAGGGAAAGCCGCCGTACGGCACCGTGCTGCGGGCTAGTTCGACGCTGACCCAGCCGATCCCGACCAGCAGGGGAAACGTCCTGTCTCGGACCTGGACACCGCCCAGCAGCGCGCCGAGGAACAGAAAATAGACGCTGGAGATGCCCGCCAGACCCAGCCAGGGCACCGCGCCCACGTAGATCCCGGACCAGGACAGGGTCGGCGTCATGAACGCGAGCGCCCCCGCGCCGAGCAACGCTGCCCCTCGCCCAGCGCCGACGTCTCGAGCCGCGAGCGCCCACAGCGCCACGCCGACAGGCGCGGCCGGCCACACGGCGTGCCCCGGGAAGGAGACCCACAGCGACAGTCCCCCGACGACGCTCAGGAGGAGGCGGAAGAGCACGCTTGTCAGGTTACCTGCGCCTTCCCGGCACCCCGACGACCCCAGCGCTCGCGCGCCGTCCCCTCCCCCGCACCTGCGGGCACATCCGCGATAGGGCCCAGCGCATCGTGGCATCAGCGACGAAGGACGAGACCCGCACGCCGGTGGGGCCTTCCCCAGGGAGGGTGTTTTCTACTGGGCGTGCGGGCCCCGACTGCCGCCCCGGTGCGGACGCCTGCCGAGACGGTCTCTGCCAACCTAGCCCTAGCTCCGCTGCTGTCAACGCGGTCACGCTGACCGGCAGGGTAGGACACCGCACGCGTTTCCTGACGGCCACGGACTGAGAGCATGTCACCATGCCCTCTGACCGACGCGTCGGCGTCCGATCCGCCACCCGACGGGGCGGTACGCCGGCGACGGCGGCCCTCGCCGCGGCCGGGATCGCCTTCACCGAGCACGCCTACACCCACGACCCCGCCGCACCGGCGTACGGGCCGGAGGCCGCGGCGGCCCTGGGGGTCGAACCCGCCCAGGCCTACAAGACCCTCGTCGTGCGCGCGGGCACCGCATTGGCCGTCGCGCTGATCCCCGTGGACCGCAGGCTCGACCTCAAGGCCATGGCGAGCGCACTGGGAGTCAAGGCGGTGACCATGGCCGAACCCGCCGACGCGGAACGCAGCAGCGGATACGTCGTCGGCGGGATCAGCCCGCTCGGCCAGCGCACGGCCCTGGCGACGGTGCTCGACGACTCCATGGGTGCATGGGAGATCGTGTACGTGTCCGGCGGGCGGCGCGGCTTCGAGGTGTCGCTCGCACCCGCCGACCTGGCCGCGCTGACCGGGGCAAGATTCGCCCCGATCGCCCGATGAGCACACCAGGAGGGCAGCCGTCGCTGATGCTGCTGGACGCTGCAGGCCTGTACTACCGGGCCTTCTTCGGCGTGCCGGACCGGCGCACCGACCCGTCCGAGCCCCCCACGAACGCCGTGCGCGGGTTCCTCGACATGATCGCCACCCTGGTCTCGACGCACCGCCCGACGGGGATCGTGGCCTGCTGGGACGACGACTGGCGCCCGCAGTTCCGGGTGGATGCGGTGCCTTCGTACAAGACGCACCGCCTCGCGGACGGCACCGTCGACCAGGAGGAGGCTCCTTCGGACCTGACGCCTCAGGTACCGGTGATCGCCGCGGCGCTCGCGGCGCTCGGGATCGCGCGCGTGGGCTGTCCCGGCTTCGAGGCGGACGACGTGATCGGCACGCTCGCGACGCGCGAGGAAGGCCGTCGCAGAGTCGATGTGGTGACCGGTGACCGGGATCTCTTCCAGCTGGTCCGCGACCCGTCACCCGGCGATGCGGGGGTGCGGATGATCTACACCGCGCGCGGCGGCGTGCGCGACGCCGACGTGGTCGACGAGGAGTACCTGCGGGTGCGGTACGGGGTGCGGGGCGGAGACGGCTACGCCGATCTGGCGGTCCTGCGGGGGGATCCGTCCGACGGGCTACCCGGGGTCCCCGGCGTCGGGGAGAAGACCGCCGCCCGCCTGCTGTCGACGTACGGGGACCTGGCCGGCCTACTCGCCGCGATCGACACCGGCGATGCGCGGTTGAAGGGCGCCCAACGCGCGAAACTGCTCGGCGCGCGCGGTTACCTTGACGTGGCGCCGACTGTCGTGCACGTCGCGCGCTCCTGCCCGATCCCGCCCCTCGACGACGCGCTGCCCACGTCGGTCGCGGACGCGCGCCTGCTGTCCGAGCTGGCCGTCGCCTACCGGCTGACGGCTCGGTTCAACAACGTCTTGGCGGCGCTCGGCCTGGACTGATCTCCATGCGCGGCTCCCTGGGAGGCGACGCTGCCGGGGGGCTGGTCAGTCGTCGATGGCGGTCCGGATCTCGAGCTGGCCCTCGAGGGTGCGGTGGACCGGGCAGCGATCAGCGATGCGCAAGAGCGCCGCCCGCTGGTCGTCGTCGAGGTCGCCGGTCAGTCGTATGCTCCGGCGGAGCAGGTCGATGTGCCCCTCCGTGTGCTCGCACTCGGCGCAGTCGTCGGCGTGTACCCGCTCATGGGTGACTACGGTCTCGACCTCGCTGAGCGGCCAGCCCTTGCGGTCGCCGTACATCCGCAGGGTCATCGACGTGCACGAGGCGAGGGCCATGGTGAGGAAGTCGTACGGGGTCGGGCCGAGTTCTTCGCCGCCGACGGACGCCGGCTCGTCGGCCAGCAGGGTGAACCCGCGAGCCCGCAGACGGGTCGTCAGACCGCCGGAGTTCACCGCGGAGGCACCGACGTCGCCGTAGCGATCCGGGTCGGTGGAGAGTGGGGCGGTGTGGGTGTCGTCGAGGTAGCGCTGCACCCAGGCGGCTATCACCGTGGCGACGTACTCGGCGTCCGCCTCGTCGGTGAGCAGGTGGTCCGCCTTGTCCAGGGAAATGAAGCTCTTCGGGTGCCGGGCCGCGCGATAGATGGCCTCGGCGTTGTCGATACCGACCACTTGGTCGACCGGTGAGTGCAGGATCAGGGTGGCCCCTCGGAATCCGGCGATCGCGGCGAGCGGGTTCTGCCGATCCAGGTCCTCGAGGAAGGATCGGCCGATGGTGAAGGTGCGCCCTCCGACCGTCGCCGGTGCGGACCCGTCGCGCAGGATCGCGTCGACGTCGCCGTCGATCACCCTTCTGACGTGGGCCGGGTCGGCGGGCGCCGCGATGGTGACCACCGCCCGGACTCTGGGCAGGCCCGGCGCGGCGCTGAGCACCGCCGCGCCGCCCAACGAATGTCCCACCAGCAGCGACGGCGGCGCCACCGTCTCGGCAAGATAGTCGGCCGCGGCGTGCAGATCCTCGACGTCGGCAGAGAAAGTGGACTCGGCGAAGTCTCCGTCGCTGCTCCCGAGGCCGGTGAAGTCGAAGGAGAGCACCGCAAACCCCCGCGCGGTCAGCGCGCGGGTCAGCTGTCGGGCCACGCGCAGGTCCTTGGAGCAGGTGAAGCAGTGGGCGAAGATGGCCGCGCCGAGCGGCGCCCCGGCGGGGCGTTCTAAGCGGGCAGACAGCTGGTGCCCGCGCGGGCTGGGGAAGGTGCAGGTAGTGGAACTCGACATGGTGACCTCCTTCGGTGTGACGACGGTGCGCAGGGTGTCGCTGATCGGCCGGGTCGTCGTCATCTCGTCTGATCCGAGCATGTCAGAGGCGCGGAGATCCGTGTGCCCGGGCTGTTCGAGCAGCCGGTCGAGGCGGTGCCCGGGCCGACGTTCACCCCCGCCGCTGCGGCGATCCCGGACCAGGTCATCCGTGCCGTCGCCACGCACGACACGCGCACTCGATTCTTGATAGGCCCGGTGCTGCTGGCGCGGCGTCAGTCGAGGCGATCCGCGGCCACCACGCCGCGCAGCACTGAGTCCAGGGCGCGCCGAGCGGTGGCGCGCAGCGTTGGTTCCGGAGCCACGTGGGCGATCTGGTCGAGGAGGTCGACGAGCTGTTTACAGCGGCGCACGAAGTCGCCGGCGGCCAGATCGGCGTCGCGCAGCACGGCGTCCAGCGAGTGCCCCCGCGCCCAGCGATGGGTCAGCCAGGCGATGCCGGCGTCGGGTGGTGGACCGCTCGGCAGGTTGTGGGCGGACTCGGCCTCGCGCAGGTCGTCCCACGCCCGCAGCATCTCCTCGAACGCCCCGCCCACGTCGGCGGGCAGCCGGGGAAAGGTCTCGGTGTCCTCTCGGCGCGGCTCATGGACCAGACAGGAGACGATCGCGGCCAGCGCGGCCGGGTCGAGGCTGGTCCAGTGCCCGCGACGTAGGCACTCCACGACGAGCAGGTCTCGCTCGGAGTAGATGTGACGCAGGCGCTGTCCCTGGTCGGTGACGGCCTGCCCACTCCGGTCGAGGTAGCCCAGCTCTGTCAGAAGGTCGCACAGTCGGTCGAACGTGCGGGCCACCGAACTGGTGCGGCCCGCGATGGTGCGGCGCAGGCCCTCGGTCTCGCGCGCGAGACGCCACCACCGTTCGGCCCATCGGGCGTGGTGCTCCCGGTCGGGGCAGCGGTGACACGGGTGGGCGCGCAGAGCGCGCCGCAGCTCGTCGATGCGGATCTGCATCTGGTCTGCGGGCAGGGCCCCCTTCTCGCGAGGCTCCTCAGCGCGAGCCATCGGGCGTGCGTCGGGGTCGATCCGGGCACGCATCGTCGCGGCGAGGTCCCGACGGTCTTTCGGTGCCCGGGCCGAAAACGACCGTGGGATAGCGACGTGGCCGATCACCGGCGGTGGTTGGGCAAGGTCGCCGACGCCGACGCGCCTGGTGCGGGCATCCTCGGTGAGCACGGACACCACCGCATCGCGAGTGTGCGGGGCGGCACCCGTGAGGACCACAGCGCGGGTGTCGCGGCGCCCCGCGCTCATCCGGACCACGTCACCGGGTCGCAGGCCCTCCAATGTCGCGCCGATCGCGGCCCGACGCGAGGCGAACCGCGTCCGCGACGCGCCCTTCTCCACGTCGGCCAGCTCGCGCCGCAGAGCCGCGTACTCAGCAAAATCGCCGAGGTGGCACGTCATCGACTCCGCGTACCCCGCCAATGCCTCCTCGTACCTCGTGATCGTCTTCGCGTGCCCCGCGACCGACCGGTCGGCCTGGAACTGCGCGAAGCTCGTCTCCAGCACCTGACGGGCTCGGTCCCGACCGAACTGGGCGACGAGGTTGGCCGCCATGTTCGGGTTGGGTCGGAAGCTGCTCCGCAGCGGGTAGGTCCGAGTCGAGGCGAGGCCTCCCACGACCGCGGGATCGAGGTGCGGGTTCCACACCACGACGGCATGCCCCTCGACGTCGACGCCGCGGCGGCCCGCGCGACCGGTGAGCTGGGTGTATTCGGCCGGGGTGATGTCGGCGTGGGACACCCCGTTGAACTTCACGAGCTTGTCCAACACCACGCTGCGCGCCGGCATGTTGATGCCGAGCGCCAACGTCTCAGTGGCGAACACGGCCCGGGTCCGGCCCGCGGTGAACAGCTCTTCGACGATCTCCCGGAACGTCGGGACCATGCCCGCGTGGTGGGCCGCGAAACCCCGGGTGAGCCCGTCCACGAAGTCCCAGTAGCCGAGCACCGCCAGATCCTCCGCGGCGAGCCCGGCGACTCGGCGCTCGACCAGGTCGCCGATGGCGTCGGCCTCGTCGTCATCGACGAGACGCATGCCCGAGGCGAGCAGCTGCCGGACCGCCGCGTCGCAGCCGGCCCGGCTGAAGATGAACGTGATCGCGGGTAACAGCGCGGCTCGGTCGAGCCTGTCGATCACCTCGGCGCGGCTCGACCGACCGGGCGGCGCGACGGGCGCGTGGTCCTCCCGGGTCGCGGCCCGCGCCGGCGCCGCCCGCCCGCCCCTGGAGGGCCCACCCCAGGATGCGGCGCCACCGTCCTCGGACCACTTCGGCGCACCCCGCGCCTTGCCGCGACGGCCGCGTGGGGCGCCCGCGTCGAGCAGGCGTCCCCGTCGGTCCGTTCCCCGTCGGTGGCTCTCGATCGCGTCGAGCAGCTCAGGGTTGATGGCGACGCGCGCCTCTCGCGCACCGGAGGGCGTCTCCACGAACAGGTCGTAGAGGCGCCTCCCGACCATCATGTGCTGCCACAGGGGCACCGGCCGGTGCTCCTCGACGACGACGCGGGTGGTGCCTCGCACCGTGGCGAGCCACGCACCGAACTCCTCGGCGTTGCTCACGGTCGCTGACAGGGAGGTCACGACCACGTGCTCGGGCAGGTGGATGATCACCTCTTCCCAGACCGCCCCCCGGAGCCGGTCCGCGAGGTAGTGCACCTCGTCCATGACGACGTGGCCGAGGCGATCCAACGAGGCGCTGCCTGTGTAGAGCATGTTGCGCAACACCTCGGTGGTCATGACGACCACGTCGGCCTCGCCGTTGATAGCGGAGTCACCCGTGAGAAGCCCGACTCGTTCGGCGCCGAAGCGACGCGACAGGTCGGCATATTTCTGGTTCGAGAGCGCCTTGATCGGGGTGGTATAGAACGCCTTGCGCCCCTGGGCCAGCGCCACGTGGACGGCGAACTCCCCCACCACCGTTTTGCCCGATCCTGTCGGCGCCGCCACCAGCACGCCCTCGCCGGACTCCAGCGCCTCGCACGAACGTAGCTGGAAGTCGTCGAGGGGAAAGTCGAAGCCTGCCTCGAACTCACGAAGGCGCGGATAAGAACCGCGGGCCCGCGCGGCAGCGAACCGATCGGCGGGGCTGGCCATGGCGCCAGGCTACGTCAGGTGCCTTCCAAGGAGCTCGCCTGGTCATCGGCGAGCCCCTGCGCCCAGTCGGGACGGTCCTTCGCCCGGCGCCGATCGATCAGGTACGCGACGCCGACCGCGCCGAAATAGAGCAGGCACATGGGGATCGCGAGCGCGATCATCGTCCACGCGTCCGGGGTGGGAGTCATCATCGCGGAGAACACGAAGTTGAGGATGACCGCGAACCGCCAGCCCCGCCACATGATCCGCGCAGGGAGGACGTGCGCGACGTTGAGAAGGACGAGGAGCACCGGGACGACGAAAGCGATGCCGAACGCGAGGATGAACCGGGTCACGAACGCGATGTACTCCCCCGCCGGGACGAGGTTGTAGTTGCCCTCGGGGGTGAAGCCCACGAGCACCCGGATCGCCGTCGGCAGGACGGCGTACGCGAGGGCGCAGCCCGCGAAGAACAGCACTGTGGCCGAGACGATGAACGGGACGGCGAGACGCTTCTCCTTCCGCGTCAGGCCGGGCACGATGAACGCCCAGATCTGCCACAGCCAGACCGGCGAGGCGAGGATCACCCCGACCCACAGCGCCACCTGGAGCTGCAACGCGAACGGCGTGGTCACTCCCGAGAAGTTGAGATTCACCACGCCCCACCCGCGCTCCGTCGCCAGCGTCGTGAGCGGCTGGCTGAGAAGGCTCAGGAGGCGCGGATACTCGATCCAGCCGACGACGGCCGTGGCGCAGATCGTGACCACGCAGACGAGCAAACGGTTGCGCAGCTCCCGCAGGTGATCGACCAGGGGCATCCGCCCGTCCGGCGGTCGCTTGCGTCCGCGGAGAAGTCGAGGCATCGGGACGGAGCCGTCAGCGAGTTTCTCCGCTGTGCGGCTGCTGCGCGCCCGCCTGGTCGGGGTGCGCCTGCGGGTCGACCGTGTTCCCGTTCACAGTGTCCGTGGACGAGGCGCTTTTGCCGTCGCTCTTCATCCCGTCGACCTCGCTCTTGAAGATGCGCATGCTGCGACCCAGGGAGCGCGCCGCGTCGGGCAGCCGCTTCCAGCCGAAGATGACCACGACCAGCACGATGAGCACGACGAGGTGCCAACCCTCGAACAAGCCTCGAATACCCATCAGGTGTCTCCTCGGTCCTCATGTGGGGATGGTGCTCGACGTCCTCGGGCGCTCTGGACGCGCTGCGTCAAGTCTACGGCCGTCCCGTCACGTCCGTCCCGGCTGATGTTCCTGACGTCGTTTCGGACTCGGCGGGGAAACCTGGCGGCGCGATCAGGTGCTCGTACGCCGCCAACGCGGCCGCTGCTCCATCCGCGACCTCTCGGGCCAGCCAGGCCGGCTCGACGATCCGGGCAGAGCCGCCGAGCCGCCACGCGAGCCGTCGCAGCCAGGCGACGTCTCCCGTCTGCACAGTGAGCCGGGATCCGTCGAGGGAGACATGCGGATAGTAGTCGGCGACCCACGCCGCCTCGTCGGCCAGCTCAAGGGTGACCACGAGGTCATCCGGGCGGGCCTGGAAGACCCCCTCGTCGAGGTTGCGCGGACGAGCCTGCGGCGGCGGCACCCCCGGCACGTCAAGGACCTGGACCGCGTCGATCCGGTCGAGTCGGAACAGCCGTACGTCGGAGGAGCGGTGACACCAGCCCTCCAGGTACCACCGTCCGTCGACGCTCGTCAGCCGCATCGGGTCGACGTCGCGTTCGGTGGCCTCGTCGCGAGCCGGCACCAGGTAGCGCAGGTGAAGGCGCCGTCGGCGCTCGAGCGCGTCTCGTACGGCCGTCAGCGTGGCCTCCTGGGTCTCGGAACCCATGTCGACCTGGATGCGTCGCCGCGCGGCGTCCACGCTCGAGGCAGCGTCCACCGAGGCCGCCTCCTCAAGCTTGGCCAGGGTGCGGTCGATGGCGTCGCGTTCGGTGATCCCGGGGATCACCGCGAGCGTGCGCAGCCCCACCATCAGGGCGAGGGCTTCGTCGCGGCCGAGGCGCAGCGGCCGGGAGATGGCGTCGGCGTTGCCAAGGAAGATCCGGCCGTCCTCCCAGTCGGCCTCGATGAGGTCGTCCGGCATCCCGCCGGGGGTCCCGCAGAGAAACAGCAGCGCCAGGTCCGCCTCGAGCTGTTCACGGCTCACCCCGAACTCCCCCGCGGCCTGCTCGATATCGATCCCCTGCCGGTGCAGCAGCCAAGGCACCATCGTGAGCAGTCGGGCGAGGCGGCCTGTGGCGGACTCCTGCGGGGCGCGGCTCCCGCGCCGGCGGCCCGCGCCGCGGGATCCTGCCGAGACGTCGCGAGCCGCGGACACCCCTGCTCCATCGCTCGCCTGGGGCGCGGAGTCCTCCCCCCGCCGCGATGAGCGGTCGGCGGGTCCCCGGCGGTGGGCGTCCCGCGCGCCCTCCAGGCGCGTCAGGACGGCCTGGCGCAGATCCGTGGGCTCGGCCACCAGCACGTCCGGACCGTAGGCGGCGAGCTCGTCCGCCAGGGCCGCGACATGCGCCAGCGGCACCTCGATGCGGTCCGAGCCGACCAGGGTCGGCCCGGAGAAGCTGGCCGGTGTCGTCGCGCGCCGCCGCAGGGCGTGCCCCGTTCCGGGGCGCACCAGCAGCTGCGCGGCACGCGCGGACTCGGTCGGAGTCTGGGAGGCGACGAACCGGCGGGGTTCGTGGTCGTCGGGCACCTCGTACGAGCCCGGCTCACCCTCCCGGCGGACCGTCCCGTCGATCCGGTCGAGCCGGAACACGCGCGGGGCGTCCCGGTCGGTGTCATATCCGGTGAGGTACCAGCGACCGTTACGGTTCACCAGCCCCCACGGCCGGACATGGCGGCGGCGGACCTCGCCCGAGCGTCCGGTGCGGTAGGTGAACGTCACCGGGCAGCGGTCCACCACCGCGGCGGTGACCGCTTCGAACGACGGCTCGCTCGTCCGGAGCCACGTCTCGATGCCGATCAGGGACGACTCGTCGCGCTCGATGCCGTCGGCGGCGAGCTTACGTACCGCCTGCGCGGCCGGTCCCGCCAGGGAGGCGTGCGCCCAGGTGCGCCCCGCGAGGCCGAGGACCGCCACCTCGTCCGGGGCCAGTTGGATCTCCGGCAGAGCGTACTCACGCGCCTCGATCGTGTACGCCGGCTCGTCCTCGAACAAGGTGTCGAGCTGGACCGTCGTCAGCGGGATGCCCATCTCCCGGAGTTCATCCTTGTCGCGTTCGAACATGCGCTCGAACGCCTCGTCGGTCTGGGCCTCCTCGTAAAGCGCGACAGCCGTGCGGATCTGCCCGCGGGTCAACGGTCGTCGTGTGTAGAGCAGCGCGATGACGAGGTTCAGCAACCGTTCGGTCTTGGCGGCGACCTTCGGCTGAGGATTCATGGTCGCGACGGTACCCGACCCCCCGTCGGGAGCCACCGCACGATCCT
>JBDTWM010000062.1:0-16596 GCA_040006675.1 Dermatophilaceae bacterium
GCACCCCAGGCGGCCGAACCTGCACCCCAAGTGGCCGAACCCGCACCCCCGGCGGCCGAACCCGCACCGGAACCTTCGGTACCTACGTCCCCGCAGCGCTCGGCCCCGGCGGCTCCCGCCGCACCAGCGGACGACGACCCGGCCTCGTACGTGACACCTCTGGTCCGCAAGCTCGCGGCCGATCACGGGGTCGAACTGACGGCACTGACCGGCACCGGCGTGGGTGGGCGCATCCGCAAGCAGGACGTGCTCGACGCGGCCGAGGCCGCGAAGAAGGCCGCGGCTCCCGCTCCGGTGACCCCGGCGGCCCTCGTTCCCGCGGCCCCCGCCGCTCCCGCGCCCGACGCGGCCCGGCCCGTGCCCGTGGTGTCCGCGAAGCGGGGCACGACCGAGAAGATGTCGCGTCTGCGTAAGGTCATCGCCGCGCGGATGGTCGAGTCTCTGCAGACATCGGCCCAGCTGACCGCCGTCGTCGAGGTTGACATGACGCGCGTCTCGGTGCAACGCGTCGCCGTAAAGGACGACTTCGTCGCGCGGGAAGGTGTGAAGCTCAGCTTCCTGCCATTCATCTGCCTCGCGGCGGTGGAGACGCTGAAGCAGTACCCAACGCTCAACGCGAGCCTCGAAGGGGAGTCGATCGTCCACCACGGCGCAGAGCACCTCGGCATCGCGGTCGACACCGAGCGCGGGTTGCTGGTGCCCGTGATCAAGGACGCCGGCGACCTCAACATCGCCGGCATTGCCCGCAAGATCTCCGACCTCGCGGAGCGGACCCGGATCAACAAGGTGACCCCCGACGAGCTCGGCGGCGGGACGTTCACGATCAGCAACATCGGCAGCAACGGCTCGATCCTGGACACGCCGATCATCAATCAACCGCAGGTGGCCGTCCTCGGCACGGGCGCTATCGTGAAGCGGCCCGTCGTGGTCCAAGACGATATCGGCCACGACACGATCGGGATACGCTCGATGATGTATCTCTGCCTCACGTACGACCATCGCATCGTCGACGGGGCCGACGCCGGCCGGTTCTTGTCGGCGCTGAAGTCCCGCCTCGAGCAGGGCGGCTTCGAGGTCTGAACGCATCGGGTCAGGGGCGTCGGTCGCGATCCCGGCGCCCCTCACCCGTCTTCCAGCAGCGGTGGTCCGCGTGCGGTTCAGGCGACCTCGACCTCCGCGATGCGCCACTCGTCACCCGTCCGCCGGAGGGTCACCACCAGGGGTGTCCCGGGACGGCCCGGCACGTTCGTCGACGGCCGGCGCTGGTCACCACGCACCTGGTACGGGCCGGTGTCCACCACGGCCCGGACCCTAGCCTCGTCCGCGTCCGAGGTCCCCGCATCGCGCGTCTGCTGGGCGTCCCGCACTGTGTACGCGAGCCCCGCGTACCGTACGCCCGCCGTGATGAGCCGCTCCACCTCAGCGCGCGCTTGCGAGTGCGCGGAAGTGGCCCCCACGTAGACGTCGTCGAGCAGCGCCGGATCGCCCCAGCGGAACGCCTGCGCGCGGCGCGCGAGCAGGGCAGGCAGCGCCGAGCGG
The DNA here is from genome assembly GCA_040006675.1 of Dermatophilaceae bacterium. GTDB lineage: Bacteria > Actinomycetota > Actinomycetes > Actinomycetales > Dermatophilaceae > Austwickia. The sequence continues at coordinate 1,540 of JBDTWM010000062.1, forward strand.
GCCTCGCGGGGCTCATCCTGGGGGCCGAGTTCGTGGGGCGGGTCAGGCTCAACGGGGGACCCGGGGTCGTGGGGCGCAACATGTTCATCGACGGGACCGAGCTCGTCGCGGAGGTCCCGCTCGTCCGGCGTGACCGGCCCGTGCGGGGGCGCCGCGGAGACGACCGATCCGTCGGGAACCGCCGCCTCCGCGTGTCCGTGTGCGTCGTACCACGTGTCGAAACCCGCCCACAGCGCCAGCCCGGCCCCCACGCCGATCCCGAGAGCGCCCGCCGCGCGGGTGGTCGGGGCGGTGAGGGCCGCGCACAGCCGCAAGAGCCGTGACGGGGTCCTCGCCCTGATGTCGGGCGCCCGGTGACGGCGATCGGAGGCCGTGCCGCCTCGCGAGGTGCCGGGCGCCGCGCTCGACACGTCCGTTGCGGCGGCGCCCCTTATCCGATGCGTCAGCAGTCCCCCAAGGCCCGGGCCGTCGGGCAGCGTCAGCGGTTCGCTGCCGCCGACATCCCGTAAGGAGCGTCGCAGGGCCGACGCCGTCGGTCGCTCCTGGGGGTGTTCGGCGAGGCATGAGCGCAGCAGATCGCTGAGGCTCTCGGGGCATCCGAGCGGGGTGGCGGCATGCTCACCTAGATCGAAATCGGGAAGTCGACCGGTCAGCATGACCCAGCCGAGGGCGCCGAGCGCATAGACATCGGTCGCCGGGCACGGTTCGGACCCCCGGACGACCTCGGGCGCCACGTACCCCGTCGTCCCGTAGACATCCGACGGTTCGTCGGTGGCCAGCCGAGCGCTGCCGAGGTCCCCCAGCACCGCGCGCCCGGCGACGTCGACCAGGACGTTCGCCGCCGACACGTCCCCGTGGGCGACGCCCTGGGCGTGCAGGCCGGCGAGGGCGCGAGCCATCGAGATCAGCACCCCGACCGCCTCGCGCGGCACCAGGTACCCGCGCGCCTGGACCACTTCGCGCAGCGTCCCGCCCTCGACCAGGTCCATCACCAGGGCGAGGCGGCCGTCGTCGCAGGCCACGACTTCGTGTAAACGGATGAGTCCGGGCGCCCGCACGCTCGTCAACACGTCGATCTCGCGACGGGTCGTTTCCCTGCTCCCGGCGTCGAGGCGCACCAGTTTGAGCGCGCACCTGTCGCCGTCGCGGTCGCGTCTGGCCTCGTACACCTGCGCGGTCCGGCCCGTCCCGCAGGGCCGCCCGACCACGTACCCGGGTATTTTCGGGGGCGCGAAACCCGCGTCCGCCTCCGCGTCCATCCGCCTGCTCCTTCCACCGTCGCGTGTCGCGACACCACCAGGGTGAGCGCCCCCCTTTGCTGCGGAAGCGCCATCCACAGCGGCCTGGTCGGACCGCCGTCGGGCGAGGAGGTGTGGACGACGCCTACAGTGGGTGACATGCGCGTGGAACATCTCGGGTACGGCCCGGATTACGTCGACTACCGCGCGGCCTGGCTCCGGCAGCGCGAGGTCCACGCGCAGGTCGTCTCGGGCGCTGAGCCCGACACGGTGCTGCTGCTGGAGCACGCTGCGATCTACACGGCGGGCAAGCGCACGCAGCCGCACGAGCGCCCGTTGGACGGCACGCCCGTGATCGACGTCGATCGGGGCGGCAAGATCACCTGGCACGGCCCTGGGCAGCTCGTCGGCTATCCGATCGTCCGTCTGCCTCTCCCCGTCGACGTCGTCGCCCATGTGCGCCGACTCGAAGAGGTCATGATGCGCGTGTGCGCCGACGTCGGCCTTCCGACCGTCCGGATCGCAGGACGCAGCGGGGTATGGCTCCCGGCAGGCGCGAGCGGGCTGGGCGGTCGGCCTCGCCCCGAACGCAAACTCGGTCAGGTGGGCGTACGGGTGAGCCAGGGCGTCACCATGCACGGCTTCGCGCTCAACGCCGACTGCGACCTGGGCTGGAGCAACGTCATCATCCCGTGCGGCATCACCGACGCCGGGGTCACCACCCTCTCGCGCGAGCTGGGTCGCGACGTCACGGTCGCCGAGATCGTGCCCCTTGCGGAGCGGCATCTCGCAGACGTGCTCGATCCGGTCCCCACGGCGCCCTGAGCGCGGGGCCATCGTTTGGGTCCTCGTCGGTCGCGCGACGGTCGCCGACCCGCGCCCTCGAATGACGCGGGCTGGACGAACGTACGACGCGTCGGGGGCACGGCGTACCCTGGGAGGACACCCGCCCGGGCGGCCGCAGCGCAGGGCATGCCGGCGGGCTCGAGAGCCCCGCACATCAAAGGAGCGCCGTTGAGCGTCGCACCCGAGGGCCGCCGGCCCCTACGGTTGGAAGTCCGCAACGCGCAGACCCCCATCGAGCGGAAGCCGGACTGGATCCGGACGACGGCCACGATGGGCCCGGAATACACGCAGATGCGCTCTCTCGTCGCGGAGGGCGGCCTGCACACGGTCTGCCAGGAGGCCGCCTGCCCCAACATCTTCGAATGCTGGGAGGACCGCGAGGCAACGTTCCTTATCGGCGGCGACGTCTGCACGCGGCGCTGCGACTTTTGTGACATCGCGACGGGCAAGCCTCGCGCGCTCGACCTCGACGAACCCCGGCGGGTCGCCGACTCGGTGCGACGGCTCGGCCTGCGGTACGCGACGGTCACCGGGGTCGCGCGCGACGACCTGCCCGACGGGGCGGCAGGACTGTATGCCGACGTGGTGCGCGCCATCCATGAGGCGAACCCGAACACCGGGGTAGAGATCCTCCCGCCCGATTTCGGGGCAAGGCCGGAACTGGTCGGGCAGGTTTTCGACGCGCGTCCCGAGGTGTTCGCGCACAACCTCGAGACCGTGCCGCGCATCTTCAAGCGCGTCCGCCCCGCGTTCAGCTACGACAAGTCGCTGTTGGTCCTCGCGATGGCCAAGCACGCCGACCTGGTCACCAAGTCCAACCTGATCCTGGGGCTGGGCGAGCAGCCGGACGAGATCCGTCAGGCCATCGACGACCTCGCCGCGGTGGGCTGCGACATCCTGACGATTACGCAGTACTTGCGGCCCTCCCCTAAGCACCACCGGGTCGACCGCTGGGTGAAGCCGGAGGAGTTCGTCGCGTGGTCGGACTACGCGACCCAGGCCGGCTTCGCCGGGGTGATGGCGGGGCCCCTGGTCCGATCGAGTTACCGCGCGGGCCGCCTGTGGGCGCAGGCCATGACCCAATCCGGGCGGCCGCTCCCCGGCCACCTCGCCCACCTCGCGGCCACGAAGCACGCGCCGGCCAGGCAGGAGGCCGCCAGCATCGTCGCCGCGCAGGTCCCCCCCGCTTGAATCGCCCCGACCGGCGCTCGCGCCCGCACGCCTGACCTGCTGAACGCCCCCAGTTCCACCCGCTCGACCGACTCGCGAAGGACACTGCCCGCCATGGCCCGCAGGAAGAAGGACCCCAACGCTCCTAGCTTTGGGGCGCGGATGAAGAACCGGTCCGCCCAGTTCCGGCAGGTGTTCCAGCTCGCGAGCGTGGGCGAGCCGCGGCTGCCGCTGTGGATCGCCCTGTTCCTGCTCGGCGGCCTGGCGCTGGGTCTTCTCGTGGCGCGGATCATCGGCGGCTCGATCGGGACGTACGTGTACTGGGGCTTCCTCGGGTTGATGCTCGGCGCCGCGCCGATGATGTGGTTCGTCGCGAAGCGGGCCGAACGCGGCGCCTACCGGCAGATCTCCGGACGGCCGGGCGAGATCGGCGCGGCGCTGTCGACGATCCGGAGGGGGTGGAGCTACCAGCAAGAACCGGTGGCGGCGGACGCGGGCGGTTCCCGCGACCCGCGGCAGGCGGCGCTCGTCTATCGCGCGATCGGGCGCGCCGGAGTGGTCCTGATCGCCGAGGGCCCCGCTGCGAAGGCGACCAAACTGCTCGCCTCCGAGAAGCGTCGCACGTCCCGCCTCGTCACGAACGTTCCCGTGCACGGGTTACGTGTCGGTGCGGGCAAGGGCCCCGACGTCGTCGACCTCGCCGACTTGATCGCGCGGATGAACAAGCTCGACAAGAAGCTCACCAAGCACGAGGTGCCTGCCATCGACAAGCGTCTCCGCTCGATCGGTGGGGTCCGCCCACCGATCCCCGCAGGGCTCGACCCGAACAGGATGCGTGGCAAGCACGTCCCGCGCTGACCCTGCACCACCCGCTGACTTCTCTCCCGCTTGACGGAGTCACGTGCGCACGAGGAGCGTGCCCGCCGCCTTGTCGTGCAAGCCGCGCCCGTCGGCGTCCCATACGACTGCGGGGATCACGAGGACGAGCAGCAGCGTGCGGATGAATGCCCGGACGACCCCGACGTAGCCGCGGCTCGGCGCGACGACCCGCATCCCCAAGAGCCGATGACCGATGGTGTGTCCGAGCGTCGCGATCATCAACAGGTTCTCGACCGCGAAGACAGCCAGAGGGGCGAACGTCTGGGCCCCCGTATTGTGGCCGAGCTGATAGCCGAGGAAGGCCGACGCGATCAGCTGGCAGAGCATCCAGTCCACCAGCACGGCGACCACGCGCCGGCCCGTTCCCGCGAGCGCTCCTGAGCCCTCGGCCGGCAACCCGAGGCGCGCGCCCCGGTGAGTGATCTCACCCCGTTCGCGCGCGGGATCGCCCAGCGGGGGGCCTGCCAGCCAGGAGCCGATGTCGCGCCGTTCCACCACACCCTCACCTTACGTCTGCGGGCTGGCCCGGCGCGGGCGCCTGACCGTCTCGGCGCTACGCTGCTCGCCGGTGATCCTCGGGCGGACGAGGCCCGACCTGCGAGCGGAGACGCCTGTCGGGCGCGCTGCACCGCCGCGGCGGCCAGTCGCGTGACGCGCGAGAAACACGAGGGTCATGTCCGGGAAACGTGCACCCCCTAGGGTCAACACCAGCAGATCACGGGTGCCGTGAGCGCGACGCCCGGTCGCATTGGGAGGTTAATATGTTTACTACACCGCACGAGGTCCTGGATTACATCTCGTCCGAGGGCGTTCAGTTCGTGGATATCCGGTTTTGCGATCTTCCGGGCGTCATGCAGCACTTCAATGTCCCCGCCAAGACGTTGGATGAGGACTTTTTCACGGTCGGTCAGGCATTCGACGGCTCATCGATCCGAGGGTTCCAGGCCATTCACGAGTCGGACATGAAACTGCTCCCCGACGTCAAGACCGCTTACCTGGATCCGTTCCGTACCGAAAAGACGCTGATCATCAACTTCTCGATCGTGGACCCGTTCACGGACGAACCGTACAGCCGCGACCCGCGCAACATTGCCGCGAAGGCGGAAGCCTACCTGAAGTCGACGGGGATCGCGGATACGGCGTTCTTCGGCGCCGAGGCTGAGTTCTTCATCTTCGACGATATCCGCTTCCAGACGTCAGCCAACGCCAGCTTCTACTACATCGACTCGGTCGAGGCGGCATGGAACTCGGGGCGTGAATATCCGGAGGGCAACAAGGGGTACACGACCCGCGTCAAGGGCGGCTACTTCCCCGTGCCCCCGGTGGACCACTTCGCCGACATTCGCGACAGAATGTGCCAGGTCCTCGACCAGGTCGGCCTGTCGGTGGAGCGCGCGCACCACGAGGTCGGCAGCGCCGGCCAGCAGGAGATCAACTACACGTTCAACACGCTGCTGCACAGCGGCGACGACATGATGAAGTTCAAATACGTCATCAAGAACGTCGCCTGGGAGCTGGGCAAGTCGGCCACGTTCATGCCGAAGCCGATCTTCGGTGACAACGGGTCGGGCATGCACACCCACCAGTCGTTGTGGAAGGACGGCAAGCCGCTCTTCTACGACGAGCGGGGGTATGGAGGCCTTTCCGACATCGCCCGGTGGTACATCGGCGGCCTGTTGGAGCACGCCCCGAGCCTTCTCGCGTTCACGAACCCGACGGTGAACAGTTACCACCGTCTGGTGCCGGGCTACGAGGCTCCCGTGAACCTGGTGTACTCGGCGCGCAACCGGTCGGCGTGCATCCGCATCCCGATCGCGGGTACCTCGCCGAAGGCCAAGCGCATCGAGTTCCGGGTGCCCGACCCGTCCGCCAACCCATACCTATCCTTCGCCGCACAGCTGATGGCGGGCCTCGACGGGATCCGCAACCGCATCGAGCCCCCGGATCCGGTCGACAAGGACCTGTACGAGCTGCCGCCGGAGGAGCACGAGCAGATCGCCCAGGTCCCAGGCTCGCTTCCGGAGGTGTTGAAGGCGCTGGCGTCGGACTACGACTACCTGCTCGAGGGCGGCGTCTTCACCGAAGATCTGATCCGTACGTGGATCGACTGGAAAACGCTCAACGAGGTGGACCCGATCCGCTTCCGCCCACACCCGCACGAGTTCGAGATGTACTACGACATCTGAGACAGGGCGGCGACAGCCGAAGGCCCCGGAATCCGAGTGGATTCCGGGGCCTTCGGCTGTGGGCCACGCCATCACGCGACCCGATCTCAACCAGATGTCACTTCAGGGGCCACACCGGGAGGACGACGCGCCCGAAGGTCGAGTTGGCCACTCCCGCAGCCGAGGTGTACCAGGCGAGGAACGCGGTGATGATGCCGGTGTACCCGCCGATCGTGGTCCACGTGGACGTTCCGGTGAACTTGCCCAGCGTGAGGCAGATGAACGCGACGAGCAGCACGCAGAAGGTGGCGAGCAGTGCCCCGTTGACCTTGGTCACCGCGAACGTCATGTAGGCGGTGAAGATCGTCCAGCCCAGGAGGAACAGGCCGATGGCGTGGGGGGCGTCCGCCGGGCTGGCCTTGGCGAGCAACTGGGGGTTGCCCAGGATGTACGAGAAAGCCAGCCAGAACGCTCCGTAGGAGGTGAACGCGAGCGCCCCGAACGTGTTGTTCTTGAAGAATTCCATCACGCCGGCGATCACCTGCGCCGCCCCGCCGTAGAAGAGGGCGAGCGGCAGGACGATCGGCTCCAGCGTGAGAGGCAGGAAGCCTGAGTTGAAAACGGACAGGGTGAAGGTGGTCAGCGCGAAGGCGGCGAGACCGAGGGGGCCAGGGTCCGCGATGGACAGAGTGCGGACGGTGCTCGCGGTGTCGACGGCAGGGGTGGTGGAAGTCATGAGGACCTCTCGTGTGTGGAGGGGCTGTGCTCTGTGAAGTGAATGTGGTCTGTGAAGGGAGCGCGGTATGGGACTAGCAGGAAGCTAGCGAAGGGGTGACGTGCGCCATGCGATTGCGGCGGCCCGTCGGCGCCGAACGGTCCGTGCGATCTCCCAGCGGCGCGTGATGCCGGTCACATGACCGTCCAGCGCAGCCGGAGCAGCCTCCGGTACCAGGAGGTAACCTGCGGTGACAGGGTTGACCCCGACGGGCGGTTGGCGCGGGTGGTCGGTGGGACGGACAACGAGTGCCCGCCAACGGCGGGCGGCGTCCGGGAAGGGAGCTGTTGTGGGTGTCTCGGTGTGGGGTACGGGATCGTACCTGCCGGAGCGAGTGGTGAGCAACGACGAGGTGGGCGCGCCGGCGGGGGTGGACGGCGAGTGGATCCGGGCGAAGACGGCTATTCGTGAGCGTCGGTGGGCCGCGCCGGAGGAAGCGACCTCGGATCTGGCGACGAAGGCCGCCTGGGCGGCGCTGGAGTCGGCCGGGTTGACCCCTGACGAGATGCGCTACATCGTCGTGGCGACCTCCACCCCGGATCGCCCCCAGCCGCCGACGGCCGCGTACGTTCAGCACAACCTCCAGGCCCACAACGCGGCCGGTTTCGACATGAACGCGGTGTGTAGCGGTTTCGTCTTCGCGGCGTCGACGGTGGCGCGAATGCTGCAGGCGACCGGTGGCTACGGGTTGGTGGTGGGCGCCGACGTCTACAGCCGCATTCTCAATCCGAAAGACCGACGCACCGTCATCCTGTTCGGCGACGGCGCCGGCGCGGTGGTGCTGGGTCCGAGTGAGAATCACGAGCACGGAATCATCGCGACGAGTCTGCATACGTTCGGGGCATTGAATGACCACATCATGGTCCCGGCCGGCGGCAGTAGGATTCCGGCGGACGAGAGCCATTTCGAGACGGGTCTGGCCTATTTCACGATGCAGGGTCGCAAGGTGAAAGACTTCGTCCTGGAGAAACTGCCGCCGCTCGTGGCCGACTTCATGGCCGAGTCTGACGTCGATCCGCGAGAGGTGAAGCACTTCATCCCCCACCAGGCGAACGGGATGATGCTCGACGACCTGATCCCGGTATTGCATCTGGAGAACGCTACGACGCACCGCACGCTGGAGTCGTACGGCAACACGGGCGCCGCCTCCGTCGGGATCACCCTGGATCAGGCGAACCGCAGCGGCGCCCTGGCCAGGGGGGACCTGGTGTTCCTCGCGGGCTTCGGCGGGGGGATGGCAGCGGGTCTGGCCCTGCTGAGGTGGTAGTCGCCCTGGAGGTTTCGCTCAGCCTCGATCCGTACGTCGTTGGGTGGCCCAGGGCCGTTGGGCGCGGCTGAGCCGTGCTCGTCCTCGACGTCGCAGGAAGGCGGGCAGTTATGCGTGTGCACCAGGAGAGCCGTGCGGTGCTCTCCAGCCTCAGCGCGGATCAGGTGTGGGCGGCGGTCCTGGCCGTCGGCGGTGAGAACGGTTGGTACAGCCGTGAGCTCGACGCCCTATGGCACCTGCGCGGGCTGGCTGACCGAGCGCTGGGGGGCGTCGGTATGCGGCGGGGACGGCCGTCCCGTGACCTGCGAGCCGGGGATCACCTCGACTTCTGGACGGTTCGCAGCGTCTGTCATCGGCAGCGGCGGCTCGAACTCGTGGCCGACATGCTGCTGCCCGGCACGGCCACCCTGATCTTGAAGGTGACCTCCCGTGGACCCGGAGGCTGCGCGCTGCAGCAGACGACGGTGTTCCAGCCGGCTGGCGGGCTGGGGTCGGCGTACTGGTTCGCGAGCCTGCCCGGACACCGGCTGGTGTTCCGCCGGCAGGTTCGGGCCTTCCTCAAGGCCGCCGAACGGATCACCGCGTCTCCCTGAAGACTCGGGCGTGACCACGTGACCACGCCGGATGGATGCCACGGGTCACCGGCGTCGTCCACCTGACGGGTATGCCAGGCCGAGTCCCCCACGTGCCGGCCTAGCGGACGCTCGCGCTGGGCACTCAGCTCGATGGGTCGGGTCCGGCTGACGCGGATGAGCTGCCGGAGGTCAAGGTGGCGTGCGCCAGGTTGGCAGCGCGGTGCCCCGATACCAGCGCACCCTGGATGGAGGAGCTGTCGTAGTGGTCCCCGGCGGCGGTCACGGTGTCGCTGATCCGCTGGTCAGAGCGGGGGCGGAAGGGCGGAGGGAGCGCGGGCAGCGCCTCCGGTACGGCCACCCGGCGCAGCATCGTCCAGTTATCGCTCGGACAGCCATAGATCTCGCTCACGTGCCGCCGGACGTGTTGCTCGTCGGCTTGGCCGTCGGGCCGGTCCAACAACGTGGTGGCCTGGACCAGGTGCCGCCCGGGCGGCGCGTACGTGGGAGCGGCGTTGGACACGACGGCGGCGTTCCACACCGGCCCCGGAACGCGCCCACCGCGACGGCGGCCATCGATGGCCAGCAGCGGGTAGGGGTGCGGGTTCTCGGGCGCCTCGAAGTACCAGGTGATCAGGCCGTGCATGGCCGGGGGCGGACGGTGGGTGAGCGCCGGTCCAGCGCTGGGGCCCGCCGCGACTACCACGTGCCGGGCGGACAAGACGGCGTCGTCGGTGTGCACCTGGCATCCGCTGCCCTGCTCGGTGATGTGGTGAACCGGTGAGTTCAGCACCGGCGGCTGGGTCAGCCCGTCGGCCAGCTGCGCCGGCAACGCCCCCATTCCTTCGGCGGGCAGACTGGCCCGGCTGAGGATGAAGCAGCGGGCCAGCAACTTGACGAAGTTGGCAGAGGTCTGGCCGTGGCTCTCAACAACCACCCCCGCCAGGAACGTGTCGAAGACTTCCTCGCGCAGCGCGCCAGTGAACCCGGCCTGGTCCATGGACTGCGCCAGGGTGATGTCGGGGCTGTTGAGCAGGCGTTTCGGGTCGGTCATCGCGGGCAGCAACCAACGCCCAAGAGCCGCCAACCGCACCGGGTCAAGATAGCCGCTGGTCAACGTGTGGCGAACCCACGCGGGGTGACGCGTGGGATCGGCCAGCACCGCAAGCCGATCCTCGCGTCGTACGATCACGCCCTCCCCGAAGGGCTGCAAGCCCAGTGCTTCGGTGTCCACCCAGCGCCGCACGGCAGGGTAGGCGGGAATGAGGATGGCGAAACCACGGTCGATCAGGAAGCCGTCGATCCGGTCCGTACGCTGGCGGCCGCCGACCCCGTCGGATGCTTCCAGGACGGTCACCGAATGACCCAGCTGCTCCAGTCGCAGCGCACACCGCAAACCCGCGATCCCGGCCCCGACGACCACCACGTCCACGTCCGCCATGCATTTGCCTCCTGCTCTGGTGACCCGCCGGACGGCGGGAGCCTCGGTCGATGCACCGGGGGCCGCCATCCGAGGCGACGGATCCGTGATGCTGCCGAGTCCGGTCAGTCGAACCATGCGGTCGGCGGCCCAAGCGTGAGCAGCCCCGCGAAGACGACCGCCACCAGGACCGCCCCGATCGCGGTCGACGGGAGGGGGCGCCGTAGCGCGACCGATACGACCCGTTCGGGGACTGCGGCGGGCGGCTGCGTAGTCAGCCGCCACGAGTCGCTGAGCAGATCGTGGCGTTCGGCGTAGCGCTCGAAGGGCACTGTCGCATAGGGCAGGATCGCCGACGCGAGGCCCAGTACGAGCCGGCCCGGCGCCCATCGCTGATCCACCGAGATCAGCGCCGTCACCAGGCAGTAGCTGAGGAAGGCCAGGCCGTGCAGCCCGCCGCCGACGCGCACGCCCCACTCGCCCACATCCAGCACGTACTTGCCCAGCATCCCCAACAGCAGCAGCGTCCAGGTCACCATCTCCGCGGTCGCGACCACTCGATAGAGCCGGGCGGGACGAGCGATCAGAGAGGACATGTCACCTTCCAGGGCGGCGCGCAGCGACTGGGCCTGCGGGATGGCGCGGGGCGTGGTCGTTGATGGCGTGTTCGGGATCTCAACCCCCCATTCTGCCATCGCCGCCCGACCATCCCCACCGGGGCCCGACCCCGCCGCCATGCGGCGTCCCTGATCGCCGCCAGGCGGCGCAGCCCTCGGCCCGTGGGGAATCGCTGCAAGAGCGCAATCCGAGACGTCACCCGACGCTCGGCCGTCAGGGGTGCGCTGGGTCTCTCCCGTAGAACAGGCGTTCGGTGACCTGGCGTGCTCGCCGGGCGGCGCGACGGTAGCTGTCGCGCAACTGGGGACCCTCCCCGCCGGGGCGCAAGAGGATGCGCGAAATCCCCTCCAGATCACGCAGATCCGTCGGGAGCGAGTCCGTCGGACGGCCCCGCCACAACATGCCCGCGTCGCGGATCGCCGTCGCCAGGGCCCAGGCCTCCGCCAGGATCTTCGCGTCCAGCTCTGCGACGTGTCCCGTCGCGACGGCTGCGTCCAGCGCCGCCAGTGTCTGGGTCGTGCGCAGCCCCGGCACCTCGTACGCGTGCTGCAACTGGACCAGCTGCACGGTCCACTCGACATCCGACAGGCCACCCGGGCCCAGCTTCACATGCCCCTTCGGGTCCGCACCCCGCGGCAACCGCTCCCCCTCCATGCGCGCCTTCAGTCGGCGGATATCCCGCAACTGCGACTCGTCCAGACCACCCGGGCGATACCTCAGCGGATTCGCCAGCGACACGAACTCCGCCCCCAACGCGGGATCCCCGGCGACCGGGCGGGCCCTGAGCAACGCGTGGAACTCCCACGTCTGCGCCCACCGCTCGTAGTAGCCGCGATACCCGCCGATGGTCCGCGCCAGCGGGCCCGCCTTACCCTCCGGGCGAAGGTCGACGTCCAGTTCCAGCTGCGGATCCGGGCCGACCTCGCGCAGCATCCGACGCAACTCGACGATCACCGCCGTGACCGCCTCGGCCGCCTCCGTCGCGTCGGCGCCTTCGTGCGGGCGAAAGACCGCCAGCACATCGGCGTCCGACGCGTAACACATCTCCTGCCCGCCAAAACGTCCCATCCCGATGAGCGCGATATCCGCCGCCACCGGCGCCCCGCGCCCGATCCCGACCTTCGTCGTGGCGACCGACAGGGCGCACTCGACGAGCGCCTCCGTCAGATCCGTCGTGGCGAGCGCAGCCTGCGCGAGGGACAACTCCCCCACCATGTCCGCCACCGAGATCCGGAAGAGCTCGTGGCGCCGGATCACGCGCGCCGCCTCGATCGCGCCGGCCGCATCATCCTGGCGCCCGATCGCTGAGCGCATCGTCGTCACCAGGCGCTCGCGAGACCGAGGCACCAGCCCGTCCGGTTCGCCCAGGATCCGCACCGCGTCCGGCATCCGGACGAGCATGTCTCCCGCGAACCGGCTGCGAGCCAGCACGTGCGCGAGCCGCTCCGCCATGTACCCCTCGTCGCGAAGCATCCGGGCGTACCAGGGCGTGCCGCCGAGGGACTCGCTCACCTTGCGGTAGGCGAGCAATCCGGCGTCCGGGTCGGCCTCGTCGGCGAACCACCCGAGGATCACGGGCAGGAGCTGGCGGTGGATCGCCGCCGTGCGGGTGACCCCGGAGGTGAGAACGCCGATGTGCCGTAGCGCCCCCGCCGGGTCGCGGTAGCCCAGCGCGGCGAGGCGCTCGCGCGCGGCCTTCTCGGTCAGGCGAACATCGTCCGTGGTGAGCTTCGCCGCCGCGGCGAGCAGCGGTCGGTAGAAGAGCTTCTCGTGGATCCGGCGAACCTCCAGGGACTCTTCCCGCCGGCGCTGGACGATCTCAGCGGCCGGGTCGGACCGGAAGCCCAGCGAGCGTCCGAGGCGGCGCAGGTCCGCCGCGGCCGTCGGCATGAGGTGGGTGCGTCGCATCCGGTGCGCCTGGATGCGGTGCTCGGTGGCGCGCAAGAATCGGTACGCCGTGTCCAGCTTGGCCGCCTCCGCGCGACCCACGTATCCCCCGGCAGACAGCGCACCCAGCGCCTCCAGCGTCGAGGCAGACCGCAGGGAGTCGTCGGCGCGGCCATGCACGAGCTGCAGCAGCTGCACGGAGAACTCCACGTCGCGCAATCCCCCCGGCCCCAGCTTGAGCTGCCGCGCAGCCTCCGTGGTCGGCACGTGCGCCTCGACGCGGCGGCGCATCGCCTGGACGTCCTCGACGAAATGGTCCCGGCCCGCGGCCTGCCACACCAGCGGCAGCATGGCCCGCTCGTACGCCGTCCCCACGTCGGGGTCCCCGGCGATGTGCCGCGCCTTGAGCAGCGCCTGGAACTCCCAGGTCTTGGCCCAACGCTGGTAGTACTGCCGGTGGCTCGCGACCGTCCGCACGAGCGGACCCTGCTTGCCCTCGGGGCGCAGCGCGGCGTCCACTTGCCACAGTGAGCCCTCTCCGGTGGCGGCGGAGCATGCGCGCATGAGGGACGTCGCCAACGTCGTGGCCGCCGCGATCGCGTCGTCCTCGGCCACCCCGTCGGCAGGCTCGGCGACGAACACGACGTCGACGTCCGAGACGTAGTTGAGCTCCCGGCCGCCGCACTTGCCCATCCCGATCACCGCAAGTCGCGTCCGCGCGCCCTCGGCCGGGTGCTCCTGCACCGCGATCACCAGCGCGGCCTCCAGCGCGGCCGCCGCCAGGTCCGCGAGCGCGACCCCCACCTGCGGCAACACGGTAAGGGGATCGGGCGTGGTCGCGTCGAGGGCGACGATCTCAAGCATCTGCTCCCGGTAGGCCACGCGGAGCGCGTCGTGGGCGCTGCGCTCCCCTCGCGCCGACGTCGACACCGCCGCCACGAGATGCGCCACCCGCTCCGCCGCGGAGCGGCAGTGGGCGTGCGCGGCGGCTCGCCAATGCCCGGGGTGGGCGGCCAGGTGGTCGGCGAGGGCCGCCGAGATGCCCAAGACGCCCAGCAGCCGGTCGCGCTCGGGCCCCTGGGCCGTCAACGTGACGCGCAGCTCCGCGGCGTCTCCCGCCTCGGCGGCCGCGTCGAGGAGCCGCACCAGCCCCAGGAGGGCGGCGTCGGGGTCGGCCGTGTCTGCGAGCGCCTCGAGCAGCGGCGTCGTCTCGGCGGGCGCCTTCCCTCGTCGTACCGACGCCCCGTCCCCGTCCACCAGGTTCGCGAGCGCCTCGCTGCGCAGCAGGGGTTCGAGGCGGCCGGCGTCAGCGAACCCCAGCCGTGCGAGGTGCGCCGTCGACGGCTTCACAGGATGGGAAGGAGCTTGGCCAGCTCGTGCGGGGTGACCTGCGCGCGGTACTCCCGCCACTCGGCCTCCTTGTTGCGCAGGAACACCTCGAAGAGTTGCTCGCCCAGCGTCTCGGCGACCAGCTCGCTGCGCTCCATGGCCACGATGGCCGAATGCAGCGACGTCGGCAGCGCCTTGATGCCGAGCGCGTCACGTTCGCCGGGGGTCAGCCGCCACACGTCGTCTTCGGCCTCCTCGCCGAGCACGTATTCCTCCTCGATGCCCTTCAGTCCCGCGGCGAGCAGGACGGCGAACGCGAGGTACGGGTTGCAGGCGGGGTCCAGCGACCGGACCTCGATCCGGGTGCTGTTGCCCTTGACCGGCTTGTACATGGGGATGCGCACCATAGCCGAGCCGTTGTTGTGACCCCAGCACAGGTACGCCGGGGCTTCGTCGCCCGCCCACAGCCGCTTGTAGCTGTTGACCCACTGGTTCGTCACCGCGGTGATCTCGGCGCCGTGCGTGAGAATGCCGGCCATGAACTGCCGTGCCACCTTGCTGAGCTGGTAGCGCGCCCCCGGCTCGAAGAACACGTTGCGATCGCCTTCGAAGAGTGAAAGGTGCGTGTGCATCCCGGAGCCCGGCCAGTCCTGCAGCGGCTTGGGCATGAACGAGGCGAACAAATCCCGTTCGAGTGCCACCTCCTTGATCACCGACCGGAACGTCATGATGTTGTCCGCCGTGGTCAGCGCGTCCGCGTAGCGCAGGTCGATCTCGTTCTGCCCCGGCGCCGCCTCGTGGTGGCTGAACTCCACCGAGATGCCCATCGACTCCAACATGGTGATCGCCGTGCGCCGGAAGTCCTGTCCTGCGGCGTGCGCCGAGTGGTCG